>JAJYFA010000127.1 GCA_021790995.1 Acidobacteriota bacterium | reverse complement strand
AAGCCGACGGCGACCTGCAGGTGACCGGAGGGCCCCAAGACGTGAACATCACGGCCACGCACGGCGACATGCGCCTGAACATGCACACAGCGCGCTTCTACAACGTGAAGGGTTCGCAGGGCGTGCGCTTTATTGGGCACACCAAGGTCTACTCGGTGGCCAACCCCCTGCTGTTCTCCGGCCGGGTGCTGCTTGAGACCAGCGAAGGCCACTACCGTATCGTGGATGGATCGATCACCAACTGCCGCCTGCCGCACCCAGACTGGAACATCATTGCGCACGAGATCAGCCTGGATAACGAGGATGCGTCGACATCCAACGCCATCTTCAAATTCCTCGGCATACCGGTTTTCTACCTTCCATACCTCAAACATCGGACCGATGATACGAGCCGCGTCAGTGGGTTGTTAATCCCCATGGCCAGCAACTCTTCCATTGAGGGCCTGGTGGTGGGCGAGCAGGTATACTGGGCCATCAACCGCAGCATGGACATGTTGATAGGCGCTGAATACTTCAGCAAGCGCGGATGGTCGCCCAATGGAGACTTCCGCTACAAAGGCCGGGGGCTCGATCATCTCATCGCGCGCTGGAATGCATTGCTCGACCGCGGCGTCGAAGCGCCCGTGCCTGTATCGAAGGCTCATCCCAGCGGCTACGAGAAAGTGAACCAGGGCGGCGTCGACATCATGGTGTACGGCCGCAAGGATCTCACTCCCTACACGCGCGTGGCGGGCTCCGCGGAATACCTTTCGAGCTATGTCTACCGGCTGATCTTCGACCCCATTTACTCCCAGGCCATCAGCTCTCAGGTGGCAAGCGATGTCGCCCTGACGCACACCCGCAACGGCATTCTCCCTTCGGTCTGGCTGGACCGCTTTCAATCCTTTGCCAGCACCACGAACGGCGACGAAGTGAAGATTCTGCGCCTGCCGCTGGCGCGTTACGACGTGCTGGACCGTCCGCTGGGCCGCTCTCCGCTCTATTGGGGATTGTGGTCGTCGATTGGCTACCTCAACCGCTCCGAGCCGCAATTCCACTCCCGCAACGTGGGGAGGATCGACTTTTATCCGCATCTTTCCTTGCCCATTGTGGCCGGGGGATGGAGCGTTGTGCCGGAGGTGGCGCTGCGCGACACCGGTTACACCATCAGCCAGACGCCCGACTTGACCGACACCTACGATCCACCCAGGATCAACCACCAGGCGCTCAACCGCAGCGATGTGGAAGCCTCGGTCGACATCCGTCCGCCGGCAGTGGAGCGGGATTACGCGATGCCATTCTTCCATCGCACGCTCCGCCACGTGGTCGAGCCGGAGCTGAACTACCGGTATGTGGGCGGCATCGGCCCCAAGGCCCGCAACGTGCTTCTGTTTGACACCGCCGACATCGCCAGCAACGTGAATGAAGGCGGATTTTCGCTGACACAGCGATTCTATCTGCGGCCAACGTCTGAAGAATACTGTGGGGGGAAAAGCAAGAATGCGAACGGCGGAGCGAACACGACCGGCGGCAAACAAGACAAAAACATCTGCCCCAGCGCCCCGCGCGAGTGGGCGACGTGGGAGATTGCGCAGGAGTACTTTGTCGATCCGAACTTCGGCGGGGCACTGATTCCCGGCCGGCGCAATGTCTTTGACGCCACGCTAGACTTGATGGCGCCTACGTTTCTCACTTCGCCGCGCAACATCGCGCCGATCACCTCGCGCATCCGCTTTGAGGCCATCGACAATCTGCGCATCGAGTGGGATCTGGCGTACGACACCATCGCGGGACAGATGGCCTCCAACAACCTGTTCGCGGGCTACAGCTTTGGACGTACAACGCTTGGCATCGGGCACGCTCTGCTCAACGCCGTGGACGACCAGGTGTCGCGGAACGCTGCTCCGACCACGCTCAAGAGCCAGCAGATACAGCCGTTCCTGGAGATTGGCAAGCCCACCGGCAAAGGATTGAACCTGGCGGTGAACGGGGGCTATGACTTCATTGAACATACTGTGCAGTATGCGGGCGTGCAGGCCATGTATAACTGGAACTGCTGCGGTCTGGCGCTCGGCTACCGGCGTTTCGAATTCGGCACGATCGGCTCAACAAGCCGCGACGAAACACAATGGCTTTACAGCTTCACTCTCGCCAACTTCGGCGCCGTAGGCGATATCCACCGCGCCAACTCTGTCTTCCGCGACCGCTCGCTGCCGCCGGCGTACTGAGAACAGGGATCGGGGAAATAGCCGTCCGATCGCTTCAGTCCGCCGCGGCGGACTGAGCCTGACGCCTGAGCACTGGCGATTATCGCCTGTGCCTTAAGCCGCTCCGCTAAGGTATCCTTTCCTGAGAGGAATTGATTTTGGGAAACGCTCGTCTTCTCGCTGGATTGCTGCTTCTTGTTTTGACTGTAGGATGCAAAGCGCAAAGCACGTCGCCCGCCGTGCCTGGCTCCGCGATCGATCGCCGCATCGAGGTGCTGGTTCGCTCGCGATACGGTTTACCCCCCGATGTATCGATGAGTATCGGTACGCCCAAGCCAAGCCAGTTCACAGGCTACAAGACTCTTCCGGTCGTGATTACACGAAGCAACAGGTCGCAGCAGATCGACTTCCTGATTTCAGACGACGGCACCAAGCTGGTGCACATGGACACGATCGATCTAACCAAGGATCCCGCTGACTCCATCCCCATTACGGGGCGTCCCATCCGCGGGAATCCCAACGCCAAGGTCACCGTGGTCAACTTCGACGACCTGGAGTGCCCATTCTGCGGACGGATGCACGAGGAGTTGTTCCCCCTTACGATGGACCACTACAAGAATCTGGTGCGCTTTGTTTATAAAGACGATCCGCTCACCGAGATTCATCCCTGGGCCATGCACGCCGCCGTGGATGCCAACTGCCTGGCCGCACAGAGCGGTCCAGTCTACTGGGCATACGTGGACTACGTGCACACCCATGGAGAGGAAGTCAGCGGTGAGGATCGCAACCTGCTCAAGAGTTTTGCCGCTCTGGACCGCATCGCCCGGCAGGAAGCCACGGTAGGCAAGCTGGACCAGAATGCGCTCAATGCCTGCATCGCCAAGCAAGACGAGACGCAGATCAAAGATTCCATGAAGCTAGCCGAGTCTTTGCAGATTGATGGAACACCGGCGATCTTCGTCAATGGTGAAAGAGTCAGCGGCGGCGCCGTCCCCACGAGTGAGCTCTGGATAGTGATCGACCGGGCCCTGCGCGCGGAGGGCGAGGAACCGCCGCCTGCGCCGCCCACGGCGCCTGCGGGGAGCCATGCCGCGGCAGGGACCGCCGGACAGTGAGATTTGCGGTTGGCCAGGTGAAGCGGGTCCAGGTGACGCGGGTAGAGATTCGCGCTCTTTATGCTTGTCGTTCAAAGAACGTACAACGGGATGGGCGCATGCTGTCTGGTAGCGCCCGCGTTTTTAGAGCCGGTCGTGACGCAGAATGGGCTGCCGCCGGGACGGTTGAAGGTTTATCCTTAAAGGCTGGGGTTGGGGCTTTTCAAGTTGCTGGACAGTCCCAGAGGAGAGGTTAGTTTGTCAGTCTCATTTGGTTTTCCTGCGCGTATTCCTGTTATTGCGGCGTTGGTCTTTAGCGGCGCCTTGTTGGCCGGCGTTGCCGGATGCCATCGTTCACCCTCGGCCGATGTGGTGGCCACTGTGAACGGCAAGGAGATTCTGCGATCAGAGCTGGAACGAAATTACAAGATCCAGTTGGGAGATAATCCCCAAAAACCCTCCGAGCAGGAGGCCGATATTCTCCGGCTGAACGTGCTGCAGAAGATGATTCAATCCGAGATCCTGCAGCAGCGAGCCGCGAAGCTGAACCTGACCGCTAGCGACGAGGACGTGAACGCAAAGCTCACCGAGATCAAGGCTCCCTACACCGAAGAACAGTTCAACAATCTGCTCAAGCAGCGCAACATGACGCTCGACGACTTGAAGCGCGACATCCGGCGGCAGTTGACTGAGACCAAGCTCATCAACAAAGAGATCGAGTCGAAGATCAACGTCTCCGATGCGGAGATTTCCGCTTTTTACGCAGCACATAAAGCGGACTTCGATCTGATCGAGCCGACCTATCATCTGGCGCAAATTGTGGTAACGACCATGCCCACACAGCCGAATGGCAACCAGCCCGGAAAACCGGGCGGCGAGGCCGAAGCAAAACGGCGCATCGATGCCGCGCACTCGCAACTGGTGAGCGGCGTGGACTTCGCAGCGGTCGCAGCCAGCGCCTCAGAGGATCCAAATACCGCGTCGAATGGCGGCGACATGGGCTTCGTGCCCGAATCGCAGCTCAAGGCTCATCCCGCGGCTTACGATGCCATCAGCAAACTTAAGCCCGGGCAATTCACTGACGTGATTCCTGTCTACGATCCGTCGCACAAGGTTGCCTACTTCGCGATCTACCGTTTGCTTCAGCGCGAGCCGGCCGGCCAGCGCGAGCTCAACGATCCCCGCGTCCAGCAGGCGATTCATCAGTCGCTACACGACAGCCAGAAGCAACTGCTGCAGACCGCCTACCTGGAGACGCTGCAGGACGAAGCCCGCGTGCACAACTACTTTGCCGAAGAGATCCTGAAGCGCGGCGGACAATAGGCGCAGATCCAGAAGCCACGTATCGCTGATAACAGAATTGAGCCGCCGGGGCACTTCATTCGTGCGCGTTCATCGCGGATGGTTGAAGTGCCCCGGCGGTTATTGGCTGCATGCGTAAATCGCTTTGAAAAGAATCTCAGAACCGCGCTTCCAGGGCCGCGCCTGTGTAGAGAATCGTCTTGTCGGGCTGCGTGGTCACATCTCCGCCCACGCCATGATCTACGGACACAATCACAACATTGAACGTGTGGCTCGGAGTCATGCCGGGAAAGCTGCCCTGGCGCGCACCGATCGTGAGCGTGCGCGTTGCTTCGTTCCAGTGCATCGGGATGGTCGCGTGCGCTCCGCGCTCGTAGGCGTAGCTGTCGCCTGCATCTTCGTAAAGCGTGAAGTCGCCGTCCGAGCCAGGATAAATGCGCAGCTCAATGGGATCGTTGGCCTGGCCGGCGTACTCGATCACCGGACCAAGAGGCAGAATGGAGCCGGCGCGAACATCCAAAGGAATCCGCCCAATGGGAGCTGGCGCAACAACCGCTGCGCCGCCTTCATCGTGGGCGCCGGTCCAGAAATCGTACCAGCGCGTGCCGGCCGGAAGGTAAAGTGTTCGTTGGGTTGCATGCTCGGCGAGGACCGGGCTCACCAGAAGATCGGGCCCAAACATGAATTGGTCGCCCACGTCCCAGGTAGCCGGATCCTGGCGGAAGTCCATCACCAGCGGGCGCTGAATGGTGTAATCCTCGCTCGTGACCTTCCAGGCCAGCGAATAGACGTAGGGCAGCAGCCGGTAGCGGAGACGGTCGACGGCGAGAAGCGCCGGAAAGACCTTGCCGTAGGTCCAGAGCTCGTTGGCGTCGCGATGGCCGTGGGTCCGGAAGATCGGGCAGAAGGCGCCGTACTCGAACCAGCGTGCGTAGAGTTCCTGATAGCCCGGCGGCAGAGTCTCGGCGTAGTTCAGCGGATGGTAGCCGCCAATGTCGGTGGTCCAGTAGGGGTAGCCGGAGAGCGCGAAGTTAAGGCCTGCAGGAACCTGGCGGCGCAGAGCCCACCAGCTTGAGTAGACGTCGCCGGACCAGACGGTGGCCCCGTTGCGCTGCTGGCCCAGAAAGGCCGAGCGCGTGAGCAGGAAGACGCGCTTGGCAGGATTGGTCTGCCGCCAGTGCCGCGCCACGCCGCCGGTGTGCAGCAGAGGAAAGACGTTGGTGTACTCCAGCCCCGGACCAATGGCCAGTTGCTTGTCGCGCAGAATGGCGTCGCCCACGTGCGGCCAGGCTTCTTCAGGCTCGGAGCTATCGAGCCAGAAGGCGTCCCACCCCTGGGCAAAGAGCTTGCCGACGAACTGGTTCCAGAAGAAATCGGCGGCTGCCGGGTTCGATGGATCGTAGACCTGCGTGGCGGGGATGTCGAAGCCTTTTTGGACGATCTGCTTCCAGTTTTCCGCGGTCGTGTCCATCATCGCCCAAGCCGAGATCATGGCGTGTACGTGCTCGTCGTGAAGAGTCCTGAGTTCGGCAGGGAGATCGGTGTATCCGGAGTTGAAGACGGGATCGCCCTTGCCGCCGGGCTTCCACCAGAACCAGTCCTGCACGATGGCGTCGATGGGAATGTGACGGGCTCGGTACTCCGCGGCGATCGAGAGAATTTCAGCCTGGGTTTTGTAACGGTCCTTCGACTGGAAGAAGCCGTAGGCCCACTCGGGAAAGAGCGGGACGTGGCCGGTCAGGGAGCGGTATAGATGCACAATACTGTCGAGTTGCGGCCCGTAGAGGACGTAATAGTCGATCCGTGGCGCGGCCATCGACTCCAGATTCAGCTCCAGGGGAAAGCGGTTGTCGACGTAGCTGAAAGAGGCGGTATTCCAGAGGAGGGCATAACCCTTGCTCGAAACCAGCAGCGGAATGGCGATATCGGTGTTGTTCTGTCCCAGTTCGACCACGCTGCCGCGGTAGTTGAACATGCCGTTCTGGTGCTGCCCCAGGCCGTAAAGGGCCTCCGTGGAGTCGGGGCTGAAGCGGTCTTCGATGTGATAAAGGCCCGGCGCCATCGAGGGCAGATAGGTGCGGGGAAGGCCCGATCTTTCGCGCACAAGAGTCGTGCCATCAAGAGCTTTGACCGACAGGGCGCCATCGCGAAGCGAGAGCGTGACCGCAAGGCGCGATGTGGTGAGCGTGGAGATGCCTTCGGCCTGGCTGAACTGGAAGTGCGCGCCGGGGCAGGCTGCGGCTTTGGCGAGCATCCAGGGCTGCGCTTCGGCAACCGGCGGAGCGTCCAGGGGCTGCGAAGCAATGTGAAGGACTGCATCGCCGCAAACCGCAACTTCCAGCATTTCGCGATTGTTCTTTGCAGTGAAACCAGTGGGCGAGGGTGCGGCCTGCATCGCAGAAGGATGCGGAACGCCCCCTGCTGGAACCTGTGGCCGCACAGGGGCAGCACAGAAGGATAGCGATGCGGCGCAGACGAGAAAGCTGACAAGGCGGTTGGTCTTTGGCAAAGCACACCTCCAGGAAGGTAGCTGGGACGATCATGCAAAACGGCCCCCGCAGAAGCGGAGGCCGTCTGTGATCTCAGCAGGCACTGAGCGATCAGTGCATCTGACCGCTTGAGTCCATCTGGATGCCGCCCGGCGCCTGATTCTTCTTCTCTTCGTTGGCCTTGCGCGTATCCATGGCCTTGTGGGTCCATTGCTCAGCCAGGGCCAGATCCTGCGCGACGGCTGTGGGGTCGCCAAAGTCGACGTCGGCCTTGTTGCGATAGATGAGGTTCATGTATTGCATGGCGTCGTCGTAGTTGGGCCGGTTGGCGATCGCCATATTAAGATACTGCATACCTTCGTCGACCAGCGGCGCATTCTCCTTCGCCAGCGGTTCCATGATCTTCTTGGGCGCCTTCGCGTTTCCCTTGCCATCGTCGTTCAAGCCGGCAGCCTGCAGCGCATTGAGCTTGTTCATGTGCGCCTTCGTCCAGTCAATAACGCCGATGGTATAGGCCGCCTCAGGATCCTTGGGGTCGATTGCCAGCACCTTCTTCTGCCATATTTCTGCGTTGTCCAGATCCTTGATGCTGAAGTAAATGCCCGCGATCTGCTTGATGCTGTTGACATCGTTTGGATTCTGCGCCAGAACCTGCTTGAAGATATCCATGGCCTGATTGGCGGTCTTCATGTTTTCAGGCGTGTTCATGCCCGGGACCACATTCTGCGCCAGTGCCGTAGCCAGATAGGTCTTGGCCATCGGGAGGTTGGGATCGAGCTGCGTTGCCTCCTGGAAATGCTCAATCGCCTCATCGTAGTGACCGCTCTTGTAGGCTTCGCATCCCTTGTTCAACTGGTCGCGCGCTTGCAGCTGTTTGCACCCGCTCATGACAATCGCCATGCCGCTGAAAACCACCGCGAGCGCCAAAAAACGTCCGGGTCCATTCATGTTCGTTTCCTTCTCCTTCAGGCTCACACCCCACGGGCCTGGCCTGGAATCTCAAGCAACCGGCAGCAGACGGGGCTTCCCGAGCCAGCCTGGAAATTGTGCCTCGTCTGCATGTGGTTGCGCTGCAAACAAAGACAGCCGGCCCTCACTGGCCGGCTTGAATTTTGGGCGTCATCAATCCGATATGGTCTACATTGGCCGCCTTGCCGATATCGATCACATCCGCAATATAGGAAAAGTCGACATTGTCGTCTCCCCTCACGAACATGACACGCTCTGCGCGATTGGCGTAAATCTCCGTCAGCTTAGCCTGCAGTTCGGAACGGTTCACATCGGTATCGTTAATCTTGTACTGGGGCGACGCGCACGAAGTGGAGGGACAGATCACCTGCACGACAATGGTGCGGTCGTTCGGCTGATTCTGCTTCTGGGGGTTCTTGGGCGGCTGAGGCACCAGCGCTTCCAGTCCCTTCGGGGTAACCGGCACAATGACCATGAAGATGATCAGCAGCACCAGAAGAATGTCAATCATGGGCGTCACATTGATCTCTGACATGTTGCCGCCGCCACCCATTGAAAATGCCATGACTAAAGCTCCTCGTTTCCTCGATATCGTTCAACTGGCAATCGCCACGCGGGATTACTCGCCGCCGGCTTGACTGCCTTCGCGCTTTTGTGTCAACAGGTTCACCGTGTCCACGCCTGCCGTGCGCACATCGTCAATGGCGTCTTCGACCGCCTTGAACTGGGCGCGACGATCGGCCCGGACAAAGATCGTCTTGTCGGTCTTGTCGGCGAGCTTGTCGCGTACCGCGCTGCCAAGCTGCGATGTGTCGATCCTGTTCTGGCCGAGGTACACCGCGCCATCGCGTGTAACGGCGACCACAACCGCGTCTTCCTTATCGGCATCGGGCATGGCGGTGGCATTGACTACCGAAGCAAGGTCGATAGCCACCTTGTTCTGCAACATGGGCGTGATGACCATGAAGATGATGAGCAGCACCAGCATCACGTCCACCATGGGGGTGACGTTGATGTTGGCATTTACGTTATGACTTGCTCTACGTGCCGCAGATGCAATTCCCATTGTTGGGCTCCGTGCGTTTGAAATTTCCTTACCGGATATCCTCCGGCCTGGACTTGAATCAAGCAGCCTGCACGAGGGAGGAAGCCGCCGGGCGAAAGAGCTTCACATCTTCCGCCCGGCGCGATTCGCGCTCGAGCCGGTAACTGCCGCGCCGATTAGCGTTTATGGCTCTGCTTGATGAAGTAGTCGACCAATTCGCTCGAGGAGTTGTCCATCTCGACGTCGAATGACTCGACACGTCCCGTGAAATAGTTGAACGCCATAACGGCGGGGATGGCCACGAGCAGGCCGAACGCCGTGGTGACGAGGGCTTCGGAGATACCGCCAGCGACGGCGCCGATACCGGCGATCTTCTGGGTGGCGATGGCGTCGAACGCGTGAAGAATACCAACGACAGTGCCGAACAGGCCGACGAACGGAGCGGTGGCGCCGATCGTAGCCAGGACACCGAGGCCTCTCTTCAGCTTGGCGTGCACGATCGCCTCAGCGCGGTCCAGAGCGCGGCCTGCGCTGGCAATCGTCTCCTCGGTCGCCTGACCGGAGGAAGCGCGGAACTCCTGCAGACCCGCGGTCACCACTTCGGCAAGATGCGACTTCTTGCTGCGGTCTGCGATCTTGATGGCTTCCTCGAGCTTGGAGTCCTTGAGAGCGCCGGCAACCTTGGGCGCGAATTCGCGCGACTGTTTGCGGGCGGCCGAGAAGTACAGGTAGCGGTCGATCATAACGGCCAAAGACCAGACCGACTCAATGAACAGGACGATGGCCACGGTGCGGGCCAGCCATGCCATGTGGCCCCAGAGTTCGATGGGGCTGAAGCCAACTGACTGGCCCTCTTCCTGGAAGAATGCCAGGCTGTTGGCCATATGCGAAGCGAAGTGTGCGAGCTGAGCGTGAATCACTGAATCGTTCCTCCTCAGGAGATTCTTGATGGACTGCTTTGAACCCGCCATGGCGGATTCCGTAGGGAGTGCGGTCCCAGCAGGAATCCGCACTCGGGTCAGAATCAATGCCCCTGCCAGGAAGCAGCAGGAAGCCGGAAAAGCTGCTACCCACCCAAGGTGAAGATCACGTTGACCGTGGTATCGACCTCGACGGGCTGGTTGTTCAGCAGGTAGGGCCGATAGCGCCACTGCCTGACGGCTTCCATGGCAGCCTGCTGGAGCATGGCCGGGCCACTGATCACCTTGAGATTTTCAATCGTGCCCTGCCTGGAGATCGTGGCCTGCAACACCACGGTGCCAGAGACGCGGGCTGCCTTGGCGATCGGCGGATAGACCGGCATCACCTTCTGGAGCAACATACCCACGGCGACTCCGGCCGAGATGTTGATCTTCTTGGGAGGAGCTGCCTGCACCTTGGGAGCGTTGCCGGAACCGAACATGCTGCCCATGACGCCAGCGCTGCCGCCCATGCCTTCCATGCCGGCCACGCCGAAGCTTGACGGCGGCGCTTCCTTCTCACTCACCATCTGAATGTTGTGCGGAATCTTGGTGGGCGCCGTAAGCTGATTGTTCATCATCTCCGACTGCACGTGGACGATGTGAACCTCAGGCGGCGGTGGCGGTGGAGGCGGTGGTGGAGGCGGCGGAGGCAGCGTCAACACAGTCGCCATCAATTGGGTTGGAAGCGCCTCAGGATAGATCAACGGGATCAGAATCAGCAGAACCAAAACACCTGCATTAATGCCGCCGGTGAACAACATCCAGCGGCCACTCTTGGTCTTGATCCTTTTCCCGGATTCAAAAGTGGAATCTTCAAACATAAGCCAGCCTCGAGGTCGGGTTTGTTACTCCTATTTTAGACACCGCGGGAGGGGGAATTGTTCCCGATTCAAAAAATCCTCGCAACGGAGCGAGACAACCTTATCAAAACTGAGTACCGTCTGCAAAGGTTGCTGCAAAACTGGTGCAAATCCCGCTCCCTTGCGGTTGCCGCCTTTTGGATCATTTCTCAAGCTGGGCGGGTTCCGCGATTTTCCCTGTCATGGACGCTCGAAAAACAGCGATCAATTGGGGTGGGCGCGAAGAAAATACGTCGCATCCACCCAGGCCTCGTTACCGAACCTTCTTCGCCGAGGGAAGCGAGGCCACCTTGCCCTTGCCAGCCCGAAACTGCTGCCAGGCGACCAGCATCGGTGAGGCCACGGCAATCGACGAGTAGGTTCCAATCAGAATGCCAACGACCAGGGCAAACGAAAAGCCGTTGAGCACCTGTCCGCCGAAGATATACAGCGACAACACCGTAAGAAAGGTCAAGCCCGAAGTCAGCACGGTCCGGCTCAGGGTCTGGTTGATGCTGCGGTTGACGACATCGGGCAGCGACTCCTTGCGGCTCAGGCGCAGGTTTTCGCGAATACGATCGAAAACGACAATCGTGTCGTTCATCGAGTAGCCCACCAGGGTGAGAATGGCGGCGATGACGGTGAGGCTGATCTCCTTGCCCATCAAGGCGAATACGCCCACGGTGATGAGCGTGTCGTGGAAACAGGCCACGACGGCGGCCACACCGTAGATCAACTGGAAGCGGAACCAGAGATAGACCAGCATGCCAAGCATCGACCAGACAACAGCCCGCGTTGCCTGCGACTCCAACTGATGGCCGACCGTGGCGCCCACGGTATCGACCTTGATGCCAGTGTCGTTGAAGGGA
>JAJYFA010000126.1 GCA_021790995.1 Acidobacteriota bacterium | reverse complement strand
CTGTGGGCCGTAGGTCGCGACTTGGTGCTTGAACGCCGCATTGCCCTGGACGTACATGTTGCGCGAGTACCACTCGTTTCCGAATGCCGGAACGGAGTACACGCCCCAGTGAATGAAAATGCCGAACTTTGCGTCGCGAAACCACTCCGGCGTGCGATAGCCGGCGAGCGAATCCCAACTGGCGCGGAAGGAACCGGTGCGCGTCCCGGCGGCCACGCGCGCAAGCTGTTGCTCAACTTTCATCTGAGTTTGCTGCGTACGCGCAGGGTTGGCGAACATGGCCAGAAGAGATGCCACAATGAGAAGATCCCTGCGGCAGATGCGACGATTGCGATTCATGCCATCCAAGCTAGCAGATGCAGCGCCGTTTGAGGATTGCGTTCTGGAGCCCGCGTGCTGTATCACGGGGCTGATGGATTCTTCGACAAAATTTCTAAAGCATTCTTTGGCCTTTGGGCGCGGATTCCTCTGCGTCTCGGTTCTCTGGCTTGCAGGTTCGCTCGCTGCTGCCGCTGCGCATGCAACTGCCTCGCATTTGCAGCGGCCATTCAACTTGCGCTGCAACGATATGAACCAGCCACTGGCCGTCGCCGATGCGCATCCAGAGTTTTCCTGGCAACTGGCTGCTTCGTCGCCGGCGCTTCACTCCGTAATCCAGTCTGCCTATCGCATCCAGGTGACAGCGGACTCTCGTGGCGCTCGCTCGCCGA
Organism: Acidobacteriota bacterium; assembly: GCA_021790995.1. Taxonomy (GTDB): domain Bacteria; phylum Acidobacteriota; class Terriglobia; order Terriglobales; family Acidobacteriaceae; genus Telmatobacter. Next base: position 11,111 of record JAJYFA010000126.1, on the reverse strand, counting down.
GCAAGATTCTCTGGGACAGCGGCGAAGTTTCAAACGGCACGACGTTTGGGGTCGCCTACGCCGGACCCGTGCTTGAGGCCGGCCGCGCGTACACATGGCGCGTCGAAGTGTGGGACGAGCGGCGCCATGCGAGCGGCTGGAGCGATGCAAGCCATTGGACCGAGGCTCCGGTGTGGAGCGCTGGATGGATCGCCGCGCATCCTGCCGATGCCGCCAACAACGAACCGCTTCCACTCTTCCGCAAAACCTTTACGTTGCCGCATCCCGTAGCGCGCGCATTGCTCTATGCATCCGGCCTCGGGCAGGACGAACTCAGACTTAACGGCCGCAAAGTGGGCAACGACGAGCTCACGCCGGGCTGGAGCGACTATCGCAAAACCATCTACTACGACGCATGGGATGTGACTTCGCTTTTGCGCACGGGGCCGAACGCAATAGGCGTTATGCTTGGCAACGGCATGTATCGCGTGCTGAAGACGCCTCACCGCTTTACGAAGTTTGTGGGCAGTTTCGGCGAGTTGAAGTGCACCTTGCAGCTCCACATCGAATTCACCGACGGCACCTCGGCAGATATCCTCAGCGACGGCTCCTGGAAGACTGCGCCTGGGCCGATTGTGTTTTCGTCGACGTACGGTGGCGAGGATTTCGATGCGCGGCTTGATCCGCGGGGATGGGACCGCGCGGGCTTTGACGACAGCCATTGGCGCGGCGTTTCCGTGGTTGACGGCCCCGGCGGCGCACTCATGCCGGAGATTGCCCCGCCCATTCGCGTGATGCGCACCTACGCGCCTGTCAAGGCGACGCACCCGAAGCCGGGCGTGACGGTCTACGATCTGGGGCAGAACTTCGCGGGCTGGCCGGAGATAACCGTAACGGGAAAAGCCGGAGCCACTGTGAAGCTGATTCCCGGCGAACTGCTCGACAAAAACGGACTCGCCTGGCAGCGCAGTTCGGGCAGCCCGCAGTGGTTTTCGTACACGCTCCGCGGCAGCTCGGGCAAGAACGCAGAAACGTGGCATCCACGCTTCAGCTACTACGGATTCCGCTACGTGCAGGTAGAAAGCACGCCGGAAGACAGCCTGCACATCGTGAGCTTGCGCGGCGAAGCGGTGCACTCAACCTCCGAGCCGGTTGGCGAGTTTGCATCGGCGGACACAATGCTAAATCGCATTCACGTGTTGATTCTCCACGCCATTGAAAACAACTCGATGAGTCTCTTTACCGACTGCCCGCACCGCGAGAAACTCGGCTGGCTGGAGCAGACGCATCTGATGGCGCCATCGCTGCTCTACGACTTCGACTTTGCGGGACTCTATGCGGCCACCGCGCGCAACATCGCCGACGTGCAACGCAAGAGCGGTCCGGATGCGGGCATGGTGCCGACGATCGCGCCGCAGTATGTGGTCTTTCCGCCGAAGTTCGCTATCTTCAATGATTCGCCGGAATGGGGCAGCGCCGCGGTACTTGCGCCGTGGCAGGTCTACGAGCGCACTGGCGATCTCAGATTCCTGGCGGCGCAGTACGGCGTGATGCGCGCGTATGCGGCGTATCTCGGCTCGCGCGCACATAATGGCATTATCGACTACGGTCTCGGCGACTGGTTCGACATTGGGCCGGGCGATCCCGGATTCTCCAAGCTGACGACGGCGGGGGTGACGGGAACCGCGATCTACTATCAGGATTTGACGGCTCTCGAAAATACCGCCGCAGTGCTGGGGCGAAACGAAGAGCGTCAGGAATATGCAGCGCAGGCGACGCGCATCCGCGAAATCTTCAATGCAAGATTCTTCGATGCTACGCACCACCTCTACGACAAAGGCAGCCAGACGGCGCAGGCAATGCCGCTTGCATTAGGCATGGTTCCCGAGGGCGAGCGGGCGGCTGTGCTGGACGCGCTGGTCAAAGACATTCGCGCGCACCAGAATCACACGACGTGCGGCGAGGTGGGCTTCCACTACGAGGTCGAAGCGTTGCTTGCGGGAGGACGCTCCGATGTTCTCCTCGACATGCTCGAGCGCGCCGATGCGCCCAGCTACGGCTTCATCCTCTCGCAGGGCGCCACGTCGCTCACCGAGGCATGGGACGGCGGCCACTCGCAGGACCATTTCATGCTGGGCAGTGCGGAGGAGTGGTTTTATCGCGGGCTGGCTGGCATCAACGTCGATCTCGCGCACAAGGGCGCATCCCGGCTGGTCCTGCATCCGAACGTAGTGGAAAACATCGCATGGGCACGCGCCAGATACCTGTCGGCACTCGGTCCCATTGCAAGCGAATGGCGTCGCGGAGCAACGGCAACGATTTACAACTTCACCGTTCCGGCTAACGTGACCGCGACCATCGAGATCGATTCGGAGGCCGCTGGAACGGCGACGGTGAACGGCGCTCCAGCGTCTCAGGCCGCAGGCGTTCTTGAAGCGCATATCGACGGCGCAGGGATCGTGATGACGGTCGGTTCAGGAAAATACCAAGTGCGCGCCGCGAGTCCCGCACGGTAATGCGAGACTCGCGAACATTTCACCATGGCTTGGACCGTGCCACCGAGATGCCGCGAACATCGTGCGGCCATTTGCCCGAAACGGCGCAGTAGAAGTGATAAAGCGCGTCCTCGTGAAAGATCACGCACGGCTTGTGTGCGTAGTCCTCATCGACCGTACCCTGTGCGCCCCGGTCGATGATGATCTCGTGGACTTTCTCGAAGTGATAGGGATCGCGTCCCAGAGCCAGTAGCTCGCGGGCAATGCCGCTGCGGTCGAGGCCAAAGTAGTACATCCCCCAGAGTTTCTTGTATTGCACGACAAATGGATTGCTGGCGAAGCGCGCGTCCCAAGAGCCCGGTCCGCCGTTCGGCAGAATCGGATTGCCCGCGTAGCGCGTCCATTGCTTCAGATCGCGCGAAGTAGCCACTCCGCTCTGCTCGTGCCAGCCGCCGCCTTTGCTCTTCGGCAGCGTGTCGGTCTTGGCGTTGTAGTAGAGGTAAAAGACGCCATTCTTTTCGATGAGGTTGGGGCGATAAAGGCCGCCGTGCTCCCACGGCGCGCCGTCCTTGGGAAACAGAATCGGATCGGTGAGTTCCCAGTGCAGCAGATCGTTGCTCCACGCGAGACCGATCACCGCGGCGCCTGCCTCATAACCAGCGTTCGGATACGCATTCCACGCGCCCAGGTAGCGGCCGTGTATTCTTTTTAGCTTTCCCTTGGACGTCAGACCGTCTTCCCGCAGAAGACAACTGAGCGCGATGTTATAACGCGTGTAATTCGAGTTGGGATCGCGGCGCGCCACGCAGGCAACGCGCTCCCAGTTCACGAGATCCGTGGATCTGGCCAGCCCCGTCTGGTAGCCCGTGCCGTCGAAGCCGATGTAAAGCATATGGAACGCGCCCTCGTGCAGAAAGACAAAGGGATCGTCGACGGACTTCGAGTCGAATGCGCCGGAATTGTTCGAGGCTGCAAGTACGAGCTTCCCATACTTGTACGGCGTGCGAAATGGGGCAATCTCGGCGTTGCTGAAGCCTTCGGCGAAAAGATGACTTCCACGAAAGATCGGCCCGGCGGCAAACGATGAGGCCAAACCGGAGACAAACGTTCGGCGTGTGATGGATTCCGACATGCAACGAGTCCTCGCGCTTCAAGTGTTTAGCGATCGCCGCCGTTTACTTCGGTTTGCAGCACAGCCACGTCCTGCGGGTTGAGATCGACGCTCGTCACGCGGGCGCCATCGTGCAGCACGTCGCTCATTGCGGATGGCAGAGCAACGTGAGCCTCAGCAGAGCCATGGTTGATGAGCACAAAAACCGTGTGGCTGGCCGTGGTGCGGCGGCAAACTTCCACGCCCGCCGGCACTTGAGGAAACTCAGCCTGAACGTGTGCTTCGCTCGTCGCCCACGCCACCATCTTGCGCATCAGGCCTGGATCGAGAACCGCGCCCAGATACGTGATGACGCCTTTGCCCGCGCGGCGCGTGATCATCGCCGGCTGACCGTCGAGCCAGCCGTTGGACTTGCCGTAGCGCAGGAGAACGCTTGTGTCCGGCGCGCTAGTTGAGAGTTGCTCGGCCCAGAGCGATGCGGTTCCGGAACCGAATGTTCCGCTAACTGGCACAGCGCGATCGAGCGCGTAATACTGCTCCACGCGCCCACCAAGCGGCGCAACCAGCGGGCCGGGCTGCCGCTGGGTGTTGAGAGCGTTGTGCTCGTCTTTCATCCCGGACCGCGGTCCAAGCACAAGATGGCCGCCCTGTTGCACGTAGGCCAGCAGGTGAGCGGCGAGGTCTTTCGAGATGACGTTCAAGCTCGGCGCGAAAACCAGCTTGTAGCTGTCGAGCGGCGCACCAGCGCTCACAATGTCTACCGTCAACTGTTCGTCGCGCAGCGGGCGATAGTAGCCGAGCAGAACCTTAAGCTGATCGTAGTTTCTGTTGTGAGGCTGGAAGTCGATGGCCCAGCGGCTGTCATAGGTCAGAAGCAGCGCAACCTGCGCAGTGAGCGTTGTTCCCTTGAGCGCAGTGGCCGCGCGGTCGAATTCGCCGCCGATGCGGCTGATCTCCGTGTAGATCGGCAGAGGCGCGCCGTCGGGTCCGGCAATCGCGCCGTGGTACTGCTCCTGGCCGTTGAGCGCGTCGCGCCACTGCCAATAGAGAACGGCATCGGCGCCGTGGCCCACGGCCTGCCAGGCCATCGCGCGCGTCTCGCCACGATCAAGCGTGGTGTTCACCGGCGCCCAGTTCACCGACCCCGGTTGAGTCTCCATTACCCAGAAGTTTTTCCGCTTCCAGCCGCGCGCGAAGTCGTGCATGGCGGCATTGCGAGCTACATCCAAATGCCCTTCGCCCACGTAGTCGTCCCATGAGGCGAGGTCGAGTGGGCGCGTAATTTCGTAATGGTCCCAGTTGTCGCTCCAGCCCAGTCCGCCAATGTTGGTGGTGATGAACTGGCGCGGGTCGGCGTACTTGCGAATCACGTCGATCTGCACCTGCTGGAAGTCGCGCCAGGTGTCGCTGACAAAGCGGCGGTGATCGAGCAGCAGTCCAGGGTTGCCGGCTCCGCTGGGCAGAGGAATCTCGTCCCAGCGATCGTAGGTCTGGCTCCAGTAGGCGGTTGCCCAGTCACGATTCAATGCATCGAGCGTTTTGTATTTCCGCTGGAGCCATTCCTGGAACTGGCGGCGTGTTGCCGCGTCGAAGGATTCATCGGTGTACTCGTTGCCGATCTGCCAGCCGATCACGTCAGGATCGTGCCCGAAGCGGCGCGCAAGCTGCGCGGCTACGCCCGAGCAGAACTTGCGATATTCGGGGCTTGCGTAGTTGAACTGGCGCCGGCTGCCGTGTTCCGCGGTGCGGCCTGAGGCGTCTACACGCAGAGTTTCAGGATGTGCCACGGTGAGCCAGGCCGGCGGGGCGTCCGTGGGCGTGCCGATCACAACCTTGATGTTGTGCTTTTCCGCAAGCCGGACTGCGCGCTCCAGCCAGTCCAGATCGTAATGGCCCTCCTCTGGCTCCATCGTGCTCCACGCAAACTCACCCACACGCACTACGTGCAGATGCGCGTCCTCCATGAGTTGCAGGTCAGCGTTCCAGCGCGATTCCGGCCATTGTTCCGGATACCACGCTGCGCCCATCAGCAACGCCGGCGTAGCTGCCTTCTTGCCTTGCGCAAAGGCCGCTCCCTGCAGGCAGCAGAGCGCAGCCAACACCAGCCAGGCTGCTCGCTTGCCGCGCTGTGAAGTTCCTCTACCGTTCGCGATTCGTTTTCTCATTCGAGGTTTTTGTATCACAGGAGGCAATCCAGCGAGCCTGGTGGGCGCTCGATCTTGTTCCGCCTTTCGGAATTTCAGCCCAACCGCCTTGTCGTGGTTCGCAGGCGCCGATGGAAATACGCTAAGGTGAAGAGCACACCAATTCCGGCTCGATGTACTGGCAGCGATCCCGTTATGATTCCCTTTAGGGACTTGTTGCCAGGATGAGCCTGCCGCGTGGAAAGGTAAAGACGTTGTCGACTCCAACCGCACCGACCCTTGCTCTTATTCACACCAGTCCTACGCTTGCGCCTGGATTTACCAAGCTCTGCCACCACCACATCCCTGAGGCCAAAGTTTTTCATATGGTGGATGAAAGCCTGATTCAGGACACAATCAAGGCCGGCAGCCTGCGAAGAATCACCATCCGCCGGCTGGTCGAGCAAGTCGCGTCGGCAGAAGCGGCTGGCGCGGACGCGGTTCTGGTGACATGTTCTTCAATCGGCCCCGGCGCAACCATGGCGCAGCAGCTTTTTGACGTTCCCGTGCTGCGCATCGACGAAGCGATGGCAGAAAAGGCAGTGCGGCAGGCGCAAACCATCGGCGTACTGGCTACGCTGCGGACCACACTCGACCCCACTGCGGCGCTGCTGCATGAAAAGGCTGCCAAAGCAGGCCGCAAAGTGAAACTCGTAGAGTGTCTGTGCGAGGATGCATTTCCCGCTGTGCTCGCGGGTGACACCGCAACCCACGACCGCCTGCTGGCAAAGGCTCTCGTGGAAGATTTGAAAGGGGTGGACCTGATCGTGCTCGCGCAGGCCTCCATGGCGCGCGTTCTGACCACGCTTGCGCCAGACGCAGTGCATGCACCGGTGATTTCGAGTCCGGAACTCGCAGTGCTGAACGCACGCAAGGCTCTGAATCTGCCGCAATTGGCGAGGGTCGGCGCTTGAAGCAGCGCCACAGGGTTCTCGGCCTGCTCGGCCTGCTTTCCGCTCTCACATTTCTTGACCGTCTTGCCATTGCCGTCGCGGGTCCCGCGATTCAGGCCGACTTGCACATTCAGCCGCAGCACTGGGGCTGGATTCTGAGCGCCTATGTGCTCGCCAATGGAATCTTCGAGGTGCCGTCCGGCGCCATGGGTGACCGCCGCGGTCAGCGTGGCGAGATGACGCGCATCGTTACATGGTGGTCCAGCTTCAACGCACTTACAGGCTGGTGCCACGGGTTCTGGCAGTTGTGCGCGTCGCGCTTTTTCTTCGGTCTGGGCGCGGCTGGCGCGTATCCCAACATTGCCGGAGTCATTGCGCGCTGGTTCCCGGCGCGCGAGCGCGCGCGGTGCCAGGGCCTGGTGTGGGCCGCGAGCCGCCTGGGTGGGGCGCTGGCGCCGCTGCTGATCGTTCCAGTTGTTCATTTCTTCGGCTGGCGCGCCGCTTTTCGCTTGCTGTCATTGGCAGGATTCTTGTGGGCTGCGGTCTGGTGGTTCCGTTTTCGTAACTATCCGCAGGACGACCCTTCGGTGACAGCCGCAGAACTGGAGGAAATCGGCGAAACCCGCGCGCTGCATCATGACTCTTCCGTGCCATGGCGGAGTCTTTTCCGTTCGCGCGCGCTCTGGCTCATTGTTCTTGCCTATGGTTGCTACGGATGTGGAAGCTGGTTTTACTTCTCCTGGTTTCCCACGTGGATGGTGCACGCGGCGGGCTTTTCGCTGAACGGTGTACTGTTCGCTTCATTGCCATTTCTTGTTGGCCTGGCTGCGAATCTTGCCGGGGGCCATCTCGGCGACCGCCTGACATTGCGCTGGGGCGCTCGCCGCGCTTTGCGCTGGATTCCCGCAGTGTGTCTCGTGGTGACGGCGCTGCTGCTCGTCGCCATGTCGATCTTTCACGGTAAGGTTTCGGTGGTTGTGCTTTCTAGCCTCGGCTTCGGCGCGATGGACCTGATGCTACCCTCGGCGTGGGCCTTGTGCCTGGCGATTGGCGGCCGCGTGAGCGGGACCGCAACGGGCATGATGAACACAGCGGGTCAGGCCGGTGGATTTCTCTGCACCGTTCTCTTCGGCTACATCGTGCACGCCACCGGCAGCTACAATCTTCCGCTGTGGTTCATCGCTGCCATGGTATTTACGAGCGCCATCATTTTTACGCGCATCGACTGCACGCAGTGCGTCGATGCGGCGTAGGCGCGCAAGAGAGCGATTCTTTGGCTGGCGCCAACCAGTGGGTGTCCCGGGGTTGCGATTTTAGGGTGCGGAACACCAAGATGCCGAGGTGCGAATGAAAGCGCCCTCAGATTCGGGCCGCTATTTTGCAGTGCGGCCATCGCGCACGCTCGCGAAAAAGTCGTCGGGCCCCATCTGACCGCCCTTGAGCGCAAATTCGAGTCCGTCGAGCTCTGATTTCGCGTTGCCTCGGCACAACGGCACGCCGGCAACGAGCGGCGCGGCAAACGTCAGAGCATCAAGTCCCAACTGCTTCACGGAATGGGTGGCCGTGTCGCCGCCGGCAATCAGAATCCGGCGCACGCCGCTGGCAAAAACGAGGTCGCGCAACAAAACGCCGAGAGCAGCACCTAACTTCTCGCCGTGCTTCTCGTCTTGAACCTGCGGGCCCAGCGCCGTGTAGAGAACGACGCTGCGGCCGCTCGCAAGCGCTGTGCGAGCCTTTTCGGCTGCGGCATTCCACGGTCCCGCGCCTGTAAGCCGCCACGCCGCAAAGCCCATCTGCTTCGCGCGGCGGATCTGCCGCGCCGTCACGGGCGAGCAGCTTCCACTCAGCACAAGAAGCCGATCGACTGCCCGCGGCGGTTCGAGCGCGCGCGCCGCATCGATCAATCCCGCCTTGCGCCAATGATGCAGGATCCCATGCGTGAGTCCGGAACTGCCCACGGCAAAGACGGTCCGCTCCAACGCGCTTTGCCAAATGATGTGCGCAGTCTCGTCGACCATTGCGTCGGAGAATCCATCGAAGACCACCGCTCCGGCGCGTGCATCCACATGGCTTTGCCAGCACCTTTGTGCAGTGCGCGACTGAAAGGCCGTCAGATCGACCAGGCCCATCGTGAGTTTCGTCTGCCGCGCAAGGTGCAGGAGGAGATCGGCCTCAGTCATCGGCGTCACGGGATGCTGGCGCATGGTTGGATGGCGATCGATGCGGTACATCGCGCCATCGGCCGCGGCGAACAGATTGCCAAAAACCACGGCGCGGCCCAGGTGCGGCGCTCCCACAACAACCGGAACCGTCTCTGAGCGAAACACGGCGCGGCCGATCTCCATGGCGCGGCCGATGCTGCCCACGCGTGGCGAGCTGTCGAAGGTTGAGCAGACCTTATAGTGATTGACCGGTGCCCCGAGCCGCCGCATCGCACGAAAGATTGCCGGCAGGTTGCGGCTCATCCACTGCGGGCTGCGGCTGCGGCTTTCGCCAGCGATGCCCAGCGCGCGGCAATCGGAGAAAGCCGCGAGGGCGCGCGCATCCGGCACACGCGTAAACAAAACAGCCTTCACACCGTGAAGGCCCAGCGCCTCCAGCACGTCGGTCGATCCGGTAAAGTCGTCACCGTACCAGGCGTAGAGAGGGCGCACTGCGGTTTGTGTGCTCACGCGGCAAACGCCTCCAGCGCCGCGCGCAACTCCTCATGGCTCTTTGCATATTCGCCCAACTCGACCTCTGCGGCGGCTGCCTCCCAAGCCTGATGCAGGCTGCGCACACCCGCGGCCGGGCCCGCGGGATGGGCGAGAATTCCTCCGCCGCAGGCGAAGATCAGATCCATCGAGCCGAGCGCCTTGTAAGTGCCGGGGGCCTGGCGCGCCGACTGACCCGACGAAAACACCGGCACGATCTCGCAACCTTTGTGCGGGGCAGAGAACATGGGTGTAAGACACTCGCGCGCCGACGCGATGACGCTCGTATCGTCTTCGCAGAATTTATTGCGCAGGCCGTTCACGTGGATGTGATCGATGCCTGCAAGCCGCCAGAACTTCTGAAAAGCGATAAAGCTCATGCCGGTGGCGTGCGAGCGGCTGAACATGCCCCAGCCATTGCGATGGCCGTGAATCGCCACCTGCGCATGGCTACGCAGCGCGGTCATCGCGGGCAGGCCCACGCTGTTCACACTCGCCATCACGCACGTACCGCCGAAGGCGACCACCAGATCGTGACGGCGCAGCATCTGGTCGATCTCGCCCGTGATGTTGGCCGCATACATCGGCCGCCGGCCGGTCTTCTGTGCGTACTCATTCAGCACGCGGAGAACAGCGGAAACGCGCTGATCGAACGGGCAGTGCGGCCCGTCGGCCTGCAACTCGTCGTCCTTGATGAAGTCCACGCCGGCCTCGGCGAGCATCTTCACCTGCGCCGCGGTTTGCTCCGGCGTCATGCCGACGCTTGGCTTGATGATGGTACCGATCACGGGGCGCCCGTAGACACCCGTGAGCAGCCGCGTTCCATCGACACCAAACTGCGGCCCCTGATATGCCGACAAAAACGCCGGTGGCAGCGTCACGTCGAGCAGCTTCAATCCGGAAAACGGCTTTAACTCAAAGAGATTTCCCGCGACGGTGGCGAGCAGATTGGGCAGCGATGGCCCCATGTTTGCAATGGGCCACGAAAGCGTAACCTCCGCCGTGCGACGCACCACGGGCCCCACGTGCTTCTTCGGCAGTCCGGAACCGGAGAGCGACGGCGCATCGACCGTACCCAGCTCGACGATTCGCTCCACGCGTGCCGCATAGTGCTCGCGAAGTTCGTCGGTCTCGCCGGGAACGCGCACAAACGTTCCCGTCGACTGCTCGCCTGCCATGATGGCCGCCGCATCGTCGAGCGGAAACGCCGTCTCAATCCAATACCGCGCGAAAATGCGATCCATACTGCTGCTCTTGTTTGTCACTTCAGCTCTCTAACCCCGCCGCGCATACATTGTGTAGGCTTCGTCGCGCACAAAGTAAAACGGCGTGTAGGCGCGTGTGCGGTTTCCGTCCTGGGCCGAGAAAACTCCCTGCTTTTCATCCGTCGGCCGCAGGGCTTCGGGATTCACGTGCGCGCTTTCGCTCTCCGCCGGATTCTGCTCCACATAAACCAGCGCGCCGCGCATGAGCGCCACCGACTCCGGATGCAGTTCGTCGATCGCTTCGGCGCGAAACTGCATCGGCAATTCAAAAGCGATCGCATCGCCGTCAACCCAGCGCCGGCGTACAACGGCAAATCCCCGTTGCGAGTCTGCATGGACTGGCTTTCCATTCACGCGAAGCCGCGGCGACGCTTGCATCCAAGCAGGAATTCGCAACCTGATGGCAAATTCAACCGGAGCGGAGCAATTGACGCGCAAGGCGATGCTCTCGCCGAGTGGATAGTTGGTTTCCTGCGTCAGGCTTACGGCAGT
>JAJYFA010000125.1 GCA_021790995.1 Acidobacteriota bacterium | reverse complement strand
ATCCGTTTCCTCGAAGGCGATCTGTTCGATGCCGTCGGTGGCGGATCGTTCGATTTCGTCCTCAGCAACCCGCCATACGTGTCTGAAAGCGACCGCGCGACCCTCGATGTGGAAGTGCGCGACTACGAGCCGGCGCAGGCGCTCTTCGCCGGCGAAGATGGCATGGAGATCTACCGCCGCCTGCTTCCCGCCGCGCGCAAAGCGCTGGTTGCCGGTGGAACTCTGCTGCTTGAAATCGGCTGCGGCCAGCGGGCGGAGATGCAAACACTGCTGGAGCAGGAAGGCTTTGCCGCGATCGAGTTCTTCCGTGATCTGCAGGGCATTCCCCGCGTGGCCATGGCGCAGCGGCCGTAGGTCTCAAATTGTCCAGGCTGCTCAAAACACTCTCGCAGGATCGACGGTAGTGGAATGGCGGTCCGCATCCACAAAAAGGTTCTATTTCCTCCGATTGTTCCTCCTGATTGGATTTACCGGATACAACGCCAGGGAGATGAAATCATGGCGGCAGACGACTGAGTGAGCAGGTAGTCATTGAGGCCGGCGCGCCGGCATTTGCAAACCTACGTCGAAGGGAGCAATCATGTGCGCCACAGTTGCACAAGCGGACCAGAACTCCGACCTCGTTTCCGGCCGCAAAAGTGAGCAGGAGCGGATGTGGATCTACTATGTGCTTTTCTTCCTTTCAGGATTTCCCGCTCTTCTTTATCAGATTGTGTGGCAACGGACGCTTTTCACGCTGTTTGGCGTAAACGTCGAATCGGTCACGATCGTTGTCACTGTCTTCATGCTCGGCCTCGGCCTGGGCAGCCTTGCCGGCGGAGAGCTTTCTTCGCGACCCGGCATGCGGCTGCTGGCCGCGTTTGGCGCGGTTGAACTGTCAATCGGCGCATTCGGCGCCTGCTCCCTCAGACTCTTTCATGGCGTAGCTCTTTTTACTGCCGGCGCCAGCCTGCTCACAACCGGCATGGTGGCCTTCGCCCTTCTTTTCTTACCCACGCTGCTGATGGGCAGCACCCTGCCACTTTTGTCGGAGTATTTTGTACGGCGCACCGGCAACGTCGGCGAAAGCGTAGGTCTTCTCTATGGCGTCAACACGCTCGGTTCCGGAATTGCCTGTCTGCTGGCGGCCCACTGGCTGATGCGGTGGCTGGGCGAATCGGGATCCGTTTATCTCGCGGTCTGCTTCAATCTTTTTGTTGGGTCCACGGCGCTGCTTTTGCAATTGCGGCGCTCGCCAGCCGCGTCGGAGCATAAGGAGATCAGGCTCCCTGCGGAGGGCCATCAAACCATACCCTTGCGGGCAGGCATGATTTTGGCGTGCGCCACTGGATTCATCGCCCTTGCCTACGAAATTCTTTGGTATCGCGTGTATTCGTTTGCCTCGGGAGGGACGGCCGGATCGTTTGCGGAGGTGCTTGCCTTCTATCTGTTTGGCATCGCCTACGGGGCGAGCGCCGTGCGCTCCGCGTGCCAGGGCAAACTGAGCAACGATATACGCCGCACCATGGCGGCCGGCGCGGAAGTTGTAGTCCTGGGCGGCATTGCTGCCTTTGTTGTTGGCCCAGTGCTCGCCCTTTGGGTTTCGCATGTTCCCGGCATTCCCGTTGTCGGCTTGTTTATTCCTGCCGCCCTTCTCGGCGCGGCGTTCCCACTGCTTGCGCATGCCGCCATTGATCCCGGAAGGCAGGTGGGCCGGGGCGTGAGCCTGCTCTATTTGAGCAACATCGCAGGCTCCACGCTGGGCAGCTTTCTCATTGGTTTTGTGGTGCTCGACCACTGGTCAACCCGTGCTGCCTCGGTCTTTCTGCTGGTGCTGGGCCTCATGGTTTCGCTGGCCTTCGCAACATTTGCCCGGCAGAGAGTGCGCAAGGCGTTCTTCGCGGCCGAGGTTGCCGCGTGCGCGATTCTGCTCTTCTCTTCGCGGCCACTTTTCTCAAGGATGTACGAGAGGCTCCTTTTTCACACGAGTTACAACGCTTCCATGAAGTTCTCTGCGAATATCGAGAACCGCAGTGGGGTGATCTCGGTTTACAACGGGGAGACGGAATACGGCTATCCAGCGGAGACCGTCTTCGGTGGCGGAGTCTACGACGGCCGCTTCAACACGTCCTTGATACACGACTGCAACGGGTTGTTCCGCGCCTATGCCGTCGCTGGCATGGGGCCAGCGCCAAAGCATGTGCTGATGATCGGACTTGCCACCGGCTCGTGGGCGCAGGTCATCGCCAACACGCCAGGCGTTGAAGACTTCACGGTTGTCGAGATCAATCCAGGCTACCTGCCGCTCATTCGGAGTCACGCCGAAGTAGCGAGCCAGCTCAATAATCCAAAGGTTCGCATCATCATTGACGATGGCCGGCGCTGGCTCGTTGCGCACCCCCAACGCCGCTTTGACTGGATCGTGATGAATACCACGTACAACTGGCGCGCCAACTCCACCAACCTGCTCTCAGAGGAGTTTTTGAAACTGGCCCAAGAGCACCTGGCGCCGGGCGGTGTGTTGTATTACAACACCACCTGGTCACGCCGGGTGCTGGCCACAGGCATTGCCATGTTCCCCTACGCTCTTCGTGTCTCAAGCTTTCTGGCGCTGAGCGACGCTCCACTGAATTTGGACAAGGACCGCTGGCGGACAATGCTCGCCTCGTGGCATATTGACGGTCGTCCAGTGTTCGATCTCGAAGTTCCGGAACAGCGCTCGGCGATGGAGAATGTGCTTCGCCTGGCCGATCAACTCGATGTGCCTGGCGGAAACCTGGAATCCAGAGCGGGCCTATCCAATCGCCTCAAAGGCACTCGCCTTATCACCGATGACAATATGGGCACGGAGTGGACAAATCCGAGCGAAAACGCCGACGCAGATGCGCCGTACAATTGAGACGCAAACCGAAGACACAGGAGATACACCAGGCCCGCTGCCAGCACAACATCACCGCGGACATCCGGCGATTTCAATGCAGAAGGTCGACCAGGCTGTCGAGCGCCTGCTCGTACCGAAAGAAAAGTACAGCCTCACGATCGATTTGAGGCCGATCGCGTAAGGATGAGCCTTCCACTCATCTCGCGCGGCCCGTCATGTTCAGTTCCTTATAGAAGCCAAGATCTTTTGCCGAGAGTAGCTTGACGATGTAAAGAATCTGGCCGTAGTGCAGACCGAAGTGTTCTACCACCGTGTAGACAGCGTCGAGGCCGCGTACATGGTTGCCGCGGATCGGGTAGACGGCAAGCAGTTCTTCGGCGGTCAGCCGATCCAGCAATGCGGCTGCCTCGTCGAGCGCGGCGCCCAGCTTGTGCAGAAGCTCCGCGGCGGTGGCGCCCTCCTTGGCCGCAAACTCAGCCGGGCGGTTGCGCGAATCCTCGGCGCGGCTAAACGAGGCCACCAGCCATTGGCGCACATTGCCTTCGAGATGCAGCAGCAGATTGCCAATGCTGTTCGAGGCTTCGTTGGGCCGCCACCAGACCTGCTCTGGGGTGAGTGGCGCCACGCATTCCTTCATGCGCGGCCACTCCTGGCCGAAGAGCTTTTGGCGCGAGAAGTCGAGAAACAGTCGAGCCAGTTCCGGATTCGATGTGGCCATGCGATCTCTCCTTGTTGTGGATCGGACTTCCCTGGCGCCCAAAAGCGGCCCTGAGGCGCCCGCGATTTTCAGTTGAGCCTTGCGCGGGCTGGAAAACTAAAGCAGTTCGTAGCCCGCGAACCAGTAGCCGATCTCGAAGGCCGCCGTCTCTTCGCCGTCGGAGCCGTGGATGGCGTTCTCCTGGATCGAAGCCGCAAACTTCTTGCGGATGGTTCCCTCCTCGGCGTTTGCAGGGTTGGTGGCGCCCATCAGCTTGCGCAGGTCGGCGATGGCGTTTTCCTTTTCGAGAACCATCAAATAGAGCGGACCGGACGACATGAAATCCGTCAGCCCGTTGAAGAAAGGCTTGTCGCAATGGACGGCGTAGAATCCTTCGGCCTCGCGCTTGGTGATGAACTCTTTCTTGATGGCGACGATGCGGAAGCCGGCCTTTTCAATCTCGGACAGAATGGCGCCAGTCAAATTCTTGCTGACCGCGTCAGGTTTAATGATGCTGAAGGTGCGTTGTAGCAAGCGGAATGTACTCCTTGGAATGGGATTTTTCTCTCGTTTCATTGTAGGTGCCGGAGCGGGATGGAGGGCCAGGCTTCGCAAAACCAATGTTCCGGCTCGGTTTCCACACTCCCCTTGAGCGTTCCCGAACCAAATGGGGGAAAGCTCAAATCGGTTTTCAAGGCGGCTAAGTTATTCATTTTGCGTGATCTTTGGCGATCTCATCCCTCAGTAGTCCACTTCAAATGCGGACGTTGGATTCGTTCCGCCTAACACAAAAGGTGTAGAGGGGCACATTGTTTTAGTGGTTGTAAAACTCCTGTTATCTGCTACAAGTTGTATGTAATCAAAAGGGCTCCGGAAAGCGGCCGGAACGATGGCCGTCCAATAACTTACTTTGGGGATCGCTTCATGTTCGTTACTGGCCTACAAATCGCGGCCGTTATGGCGATCGCGTGGTATCTCGTACGTTGGCATAAAGGCGTACGGCGTCGAAATTCCCAGACATGGGAAAGCCTGCTGGCCCGGCTGCGTCCTGAGTGGAGTGCGCGTGAGTTGAGTGAGCAGTTTCTTTGGAAAGAGGGCCTGAGCGCTACACCTGAGGACGCATGGGAGCGGATGGAAGGTCCGCGCGGCCTGTGGGTGATGTACCAGAATGCGCGTGTCATGCTGGAGATAGCGGATTACACAGCGAAGAACTGCAAAGGCGTGGATCGGCTGCTAATTGAGACTCTGCACAGCGACGCTATGCAGATTCGCGTGTGCGTGCTGATGGCTCTGGCGCAATATGCATTTACCCAGGCGGGTGAAGGTGTTCGCGTGAATGCCTATCGCGCTGCCGCAATGTACACCGGCATGGCAGCCCGCATGACACAATTGCTGCAGGTTCACGCGGCCGTTGTGGTTCCGGACTTTGTCGCAGCGATGTAATCCGGATTTCCGGTTTCTAAACACCGAACCCCGGCCAAGGCCGGGGTTCTTCATTTCAGGCAGTGCAGCTTATGCCTGATTGTTCGCGAGAAACTCGCCGATCTTCGCATACTCGCTTTCCGTGAGCCTGAAGCTGAGAGCCGCGGCTGTTTCTTCCACCTGTCGAGGGCTGCGCCCGCCTACAATTGCCGCAGTGATGGCGGGATGGTGCAGCGCCCAGGCCACGGCCACAACGCCGGGCGTGACGCCATGCCCGCTGCCAATCTCGCGCAGTAGTTCCACCAGGCGCATGTTGCGGCTGAGGCGCGGCTCGTTGAACTCCACATTCTTGCGGCGCCAGTCGTTGGCCGGGAACGCGGCAATGCGCTCCGGCGTCATCTTGCCGGCAAGCAGGCCGGAGAGCATCGGTGAGTAATTGATCACGCCAATACGGCTTGCCTGCGCAAAGGGCAGAATCTCGGCCTCGATCGCGCGCCGCAGCATCGAATAAGGCGGCTGCAGGCTGGTGATGGGAGCGATTTTCTGCGCGCGCATCATCTGTTCCACGTTGAAATTCGACACCCCTATCCAGCGCAGCTTGCCCTGGTCGCGCAGCCGGGACAGCGTCTCCCAGCCTTCCTCGACATCGGCGTCGGGATTGGGCCAGTGAATCTGGTAGAGATCGATAGCGTCGACCTGCAGCCGCCGCAACGATGCCTCCACCTCCTCGGCAATCGACGCCGCCTTGAGTGAGTTGTAGATGGTCCGGTCAGCGTGCCAGCGCATGGAGCACTTGGTGAAGATGTAGGGCTTGCGCGGAGATGATTTCACCGCTCGGCCGACAATCTCTTCCGAGTGGCCGAGGCCGTAGACAGCGGCCGTATCGATCCAGTTGATTCCGAGATCGAGCGCACGGTGAATGGCTGCGATGGAGTCGCTATCGTCCTGAGGGCCCCAGGCGTATTGCCAGTCGCCACCGCCGATAGCCCATGCGCCAAAGCCGATCGCGGTCAATTGCAGGTCAGAGTTGCCAAGGGTGCGGAGTTCGTGCGAAGTGGACATGGTCATTGTCTCCTGCGATAACGATAAGCCCGGGGGGTTAATGTATGGTAAGCAATTTTGGCCCAGCTCAGACCCGCGCCTCGCTCCCTTGTTCTCTCGTTCCCCTGCTCCCTGCTCTATTGCGGGAAGGGCACAAACTTGTCGTCGCACGAAGGCGGATTGCCTTCGGCCGGAGTTCCCGTGATCGTCGAGTCGGCGCTCGTCAAAGCCGTACCCTTGGGCAGATCGAGGTTGGTCGGCTCGGGGCCGAGCGTCAGGTCGGCGTGAGATACCTTGTAGGTATAGTTCGCCTCGTCGGTGATCTGCACGCCGTTGAGCGTGGCCCCAATGCGGTAATCGTGCGAGTAGCCGTTGAAGGTGAACCTGCCGCCGCCGCTCACGCGCACGTTTTCGAGCGTGACGTCGCGCATCGAGGGCGGTGAGTTTCCTTTGAGCGTTCCGGCCGCCGAATAGGCCGTGTCGAGCGTGATCGGGTTGGGCGAGTTGCGAATGCACACGTCGTTGTAGATCACATCGTGAGTCAGGCCGCCGCGCGAACCATTCGACTTGATGCGGATGCCGGCATCGGTCCCATCGAGCGACAGATCGAAGACGCGAATCTTGCTCACGCCGCCATTGGTTTCGCTCCCGATCGACATGCCGTGGCCCCAGTAGAAGTGATCGTGGCTGATGGTCATATTGGTGGCGCCGCCCAGTCCGCCCTTAATCGCCACGTTGTCGTCGCCGTCGCGGATAGAGCAGTGCGTAATGGTGACGTTCTTTGCGCCGTCGCCGGGATCGATGCCGTCCGTGTTGCGCGCCAGTGGGTGCGCGGAGTCGGCCACCCGGTGGGGCGTGTCGATCTTCACACCCCACGCCGTGAAGCCATTGCCGTGGTTATAGGTCACGTGAAAGTTCGGCGAGTTTTTGAGCGTAATGCGGTAGAGCGTGAAGTCATCGGAGTGGTCGACGACAATCAGCCGCGGCACCTGCTGGCCGCCGCCGGCTCGGGCCTGCTGCGCCAGATCCCACCAGGAATACTGCGACCCCAGCATCTTCTCGCCGCCGCGGCCGTCGATTGTGCCGTCGCCCATGACGCCCGCGCCGGGCGCGTTATCGGCCGAGATCAGTGGCTTGCACCCACGCATGCCACCGTGGCTCACAATGCCGCAACTGCCCGGTGAAACCGCATAGAGCGCAGGATCGCGCGAAGCGAAGAGGGTTACGCCCATCCCCACGATCAGCGTCACACCAGGCTTCAACCGGAGCGGCCCTGCCAGGAATGCGTCTCTTGTCTCGTCCACATGCAGCATCACGGCCATGCTCTTGTCGCACCTGTCGATGGCCTTCTGAATGCGCGCGGTGTCGAGCTTCTGCTCGTCGGTTGGAGCGAGTGTGTGCCCAACACGCGTCAATCGCGCGTTGAGCGTGGCGCAGACCGTCGGAAGCAGGGGTTCGATCACGGTGCGGGTATCCTGCGCCGCCAGACACGACGCTACGCCGAAAATTGCGGCAGCTAGAGCGATGGAGCGGGGAATCATGAGCGAAATTCCTTTGCAGGTTGTCAGAAGTTCCATAAAACACCACACTAAAGCACCGCGCTCTCGCAGAACAAGAGCGCGGGAAAACCGGCAGGGATCAAAAGCAGACAGCGCCTGTGCACTCCCTGGATCAGGCGGCGGAAAACCAGGGACTTCAGCCCTGGGGAATGGCGTTTTCGCTCTTCAGGAAAAACAACTGCCGGACGAATGCAGCGCATCCGTCCGGCAGTACTCTTTTGCGTGATTCTGCAGCGCCTGGAAAGCCGCGTATTCGGCTTACAGCGCGCTCTCGCCGCGCTCGTCGTTGCGGATGCGAATGGCCTCGTCGACCTTGCTGATAAAGATCTTGCCATCGCCGATGCGGCCGGTCCGCGCCGCGCCCACAATCGCCTGAATTGCCTTCTCCTTCAGATCGTCGTGAACCACCATCTCGATCTTCACCTTGGGCAGAAGGTCCACGGTGTATTCGCGGCCGCGGTAAAACTCGGTGTGGCCCTTCTGGCGGCCGTGGCCACGGGCCTCAAGAATCGTCATTCCCTCGATGCCTGCTTCCAGTAGCGCATCCTTGACGGCATCCAGTTTGGAGGGTTGTAACACAGCTTCAATTTTCAACATAAACAGAGATTCCTCGTTGGATAGCCTATCAGGCCGGACGGCGCTTTGACCGCCTCCGGCCTGAACTGTCTTGATTCCCGGCAAACTTCGGGAACGTTAATCGAGCACGTAGCCTTCCTCTCCATGTTGCGAAAGATCGAGGCCGGCAATTTCGTGCTCAGTCGTCACGCGCAGCCCCATGGTCTTGTCCACAGCGAAGAGCAGAATCACAGTACCCACGATGGAGATTCCCCAGGCCACGCCCACGCCGGCGAACTGGTAGAGGATCTGGCTCCAGTGCCCTTCGATGGCGCCAGTGGGAACGTTTTTGCCGTAGATCGGATTGATCGCGCTCGCGGCAAACACGCCGGTCAGGATCGCGCCCAGCGTGCCGCCCGCGCCGTGCACGCCGAAGGCGTCGAGCGAGTCGTCGTAGCCGAAGAACGACTTGACCTTGAACACCATGAAGGAGCAGAAGAATCCCGCGGCGAGGCCGATGGCCATTGCCGACATGGGTTGCACAAAGCCTGAGGCCGGTGTGATGGCTACGAGCCCTGCCACCGCGCCCGAGATGGCGCCCAGCGCCGTCGGCTTGCCGTTGTGCAGCCACTCGAAGATCGTCCATCCGATGGCCGCGGCGGCCGTGGCAAAGTGCGTGTTGACAAAGGCGCTAGTGGCCAGGGGGCTGGCTGCCAGCGCGCTGCCGGCATTGAAGCCGAACCAGCCCACCCAGAGCAGGCAGGCGCCAATAAAGCTCAGAACCATGGAGTGCGGAGGCATGGCCGTGTGCGGGTAGCCGAGGCGCTTGCCCAGGTAGAGCGCGCAGACAAGCGCCGAGATTCCGCTGGTGATGTGCACCACCGTGCCGCCGGCGAAGTCGAGGCTGTGAATGTGGCTGCCGGTTGCGTTCAGCAGCCCGCCCACGCCCCAGACCATATGCGCCATCGGGCAATAGACCACCAGCGACCACAGCGACAGAAACACCGCCATCGAGCTGAACTTCATGCGCTCGGCAAATGCTCCGGTGATGAGCGCCGGCGTGATGATGGCGAACATCAACTGATAAATCATGTAGGTCTGCTCGGGGATCGTGGCCGCGTAGTCGGGATTGGGGTTCAGCGAGACGCCGCGCAGGAAGATGTGCTCGAAGCCGCCGATGAACAGGTTCCCGTGCCCGAAGGCCAGCGAATAGCCCACCAGCGCCCACAGAACGCTCACCAGGCCCATCATGGCGAAGCTCTGCATCATGGTGCCGAGGATGTTCTTCTTGCGCACCAGGCCGCCATAGAAAAGCGCCAGGCCCGGTCCTGTCATCAGCAGCACCAGGGCCGCCGAGGTCAGCATCCAGGCGTTATCGCCGGCCGATTGCGCAGTGGCTGTGGCCGCCTGCTCTTGATGCAGGGCCTGTTCGAGGGCGGCGATCCGCTCCTGCGTGGCAATCTGCATCTGCGTATCGGGGGGCGTTGCGGATTGAGCCAGAGCCAGGGCGGGGAATCCAAGTACCAGAAGAAGCAGGAACCATCCAGTAATGCGGCAGAACATGAAGTTTTCTTACTCCTGTGAGACGCGTGCTTGAAGATGTCTAGCGCTGCGGCGAATCCCCGGCCGCCGATCCGGTTGAGAATGCGGGGAGTGTGCCGGCGTGCCAGGTTGTATCGGCAGGAGCCGACGAAGCAGAGATCGATCGAGCAGCCAGGCGCAGCCTGCACCACCTTCTCAAAAGGTGCGATTGGCATGAATATTTCACGCGGGGCATAAGGAAGCCATGAAGAAATGACAAACTCTCTGGATTTCTTATGAGGCTTGTGGTTTTGGGGTGGGAAAGAGTGCGGCGGTCTCGGGATCGGAAATTAGAATGGGGATACAGGTACGTTCCAATGCAGATATTTAACCGAACCGTCAGAGCCGTGTACAGACGTCTGGGAATCATTCATGTTGGACGAAGGCGGGTCCGCGACTTGATGGATTTCATTGAAAGCCGCGAAATCAGCACTGTCGTCGACGTGGGAGCGAACATCGGTCAATTTGGTGAATCCCTGCGGGCGGACGGGTACCGTGGCAGGATTGTGTCCTTTGAACCCACTGGATCGGCTTTCCAGATTCTCTCCCCAAAGGCGGCCTTGAGGCAAGAGATTCTTCTGGCTAGGGTTTGTGCTCTCCCGCCCAACCGAAGCCTGTACGGACGCCTCAGTCCTGGCAGGCTATCCGGCACGCCAGCCTTCACAGTGCGGTCTCGCCGCGCTCGTCGTTGCGGATGCGGATGGCTTCGACTACCGGACTGATGAAGATCTTGCCGTCGCCGATCCGGCCGGTGCGCGCTGCGCCCAGAATTGCGTTCACCACTTTGTCCTTCAGGGCCTCGGTGGTCACGATTTCGAGCTTGATCTTGGGAATCAGGTCGATGGTGTACTCGCGGCCGCGATAGAACTCGGTGTGGCCCTTCTGGCGGCCGTGGCCGCGGGCCTCCAGAATCGTGATGCCTTCGATGCCGGCTTCGAGCAGGGCTTCCTTCACCGCGTCCAGTTTGATGGGTTGGATGACAGCTTCAATCTTCAACATATGCAGATCCTTCGAGGCTCAATTTGCGCGGCCTCGCACGCCACTCGTCCGCGGCCGGTTTCTCGCGTCATGCGTTGAACTCGTAGCCCTCTTCGCCGTGCTGCGAGAGATCCAATCCGGCTGTCTCGTCGGCAGGCGACAGGCGCAGGCCCATGACACGATCGACCAGGAACAGTAACACGAGCGTGCCAACAATGGCCAGTGCCCAGCCGATGGCCACGCCTACCGCCTGGTTCAGAAGCTGGCTCCAGTTTCCGTCGATGGCGCCCGTAGCGCGTGGCAGTCCGTCTGCATTCTTGCCAAACACCGCATTGATTGCGCCCGAGGCGAGCAGGCCGGTGAGCAGCGCGCCGATCGTGCCGCCCATTCCGTGCACGCCGAAGGCGTCGAGCGAGTCGTCATAGCCGAATACCTTCTTGGCCTTCAGGACCATGTAGCAGCAGACCAGTCCGGCGATGGCGCCGATAGCGAGCGCCGACATGGGCTGTACAAAGCCGGAAGCCTGAGTCACCGTCGCGAGGCCGGCCACGGCGCCGGAGATCGCGCCCAGAGCCGTCGGCTTGCCGTTCGCGATCCACTCCGCCATGGTCCAGGTGAGCGCGGCGGCCGCGGCAGCAAACTGCGTATTGATAAAGGCGCTCGTCGCCAGTGGTCCCGAGGACAAGGCGCTGCCGGCATTGAAGCCGAACCAGCCCACCCAGAGCAGGCAGGCGCCAATAAAGCTCAGAACCATGGAGTGCGGAGGCATGGCCGTGTGCGGGTAGCCGAGGCGCTTGCCCAGGTAGAGGGCGCATACTAGCGCCGAGATTCCGCTGGTAATGTGTACTACCGTTCCACCGGCGAAGTCCAGAACCGGGAAGTGTACGCCGGGAGTATTGAAATTGAGCAGCCCACCCACGCCCCACACCATGTGCGCCATGGGGCAGTAGACCACGAGAAACCAGAGACAAAGAAACACTGCCACGGAGCTGAACTTCACGCGCTCGGCGAATGCGCCCGTAATGAGCGCCGGCGTGATGATGGCGAACATCAGTTGGTAGACCATGAAGGTCTGCTCGGGGATTGTGGCGGCGTAGTCGGGATCCGGATGCAGCGATACGCCGCGCAGGAACAGGTGCTCGAATCCGCCGATGAAGGCGTTGCCGTGGCCGAAGGCGAGCGAGTAGCCGACAATCGCCCACAGAACGGTAATCAGCCCCATCATGGCGAAGCTCTGCATCATGGTGCCGAGAATGTTCTT
>JAJYFA010000124.1 GCA_021790995.1 Acidobacteriota bacterium | reverse complement strand
TGCGGGAGAATTTGCCGCGCCGCCGGCGGCGGCGGACGGGCAGCCGCAGAGCGACGCGCAATTCACTTACGAAGCGAAGTTCTACCAGAAGCTCGACAACCGCAAGATCAAGTGCAAGCTCTGCCCGCGCGAGTGCGTGGTGGGCGACAAGGAGCGCGGCTACTGCGGCGTGCGCGAGAATCGCGGGGGCACGTATTACACGCTGGTTCACTCGCGGGTGTGCGCGGCGCACATCGATCCCATCGAGAAGAAGCCGCTGTTCCACTATCTGCCGGGCACCACGGCGTTCTCGATCGCCACGGCCGGGTGCAACGTGAACTGCAAGTTCTGCCAGAACTGGGAGATCTCGCAGTCGCGGCCCGAGGAGATTCCCGCGCAATACCTTTCGCCGCACCAGGCGGCCGAAGTGGCGCGCCGCTACGGCTGCCCCACCATCGCCTACACCTACAGCGAGCCGGTGGTCTTTGCCGAGTATGTAATGGACACGGCCGACGCAGGGCACGCAGAGGGCGTGCGCAGCGTAGTGATCTCAAATGGCTACATGCAGCACGACTCGCTGGTTGAGGCCTACGGCAGGATGGATGCGGTGAAGATCGACCTGAAGGCCTTCACGGAATCTTTCTATGCAAAGGTTGTGACGGGGCAACTGAAGCCAGTGCTCGATTCGCTGGTGACTCTGCGCAAGATGGGCAAGTGGACCGAGATTGTGTATCTGGTTGTGCCCACGCTCAACGACGACGATGCGGAATTCCGCGGGTTGTCCGCCTGGATCAAAACGAACCTCGGTCCGGACGTGCCGCTGCACTTTACGCAGTTTCATCCCGAATATCTGCTCAAGAACCTGCCCATCACGCCGGTCCCGACGCTGGAGCGGGCGCGCCAGATCGCCATGGCCGAGGGGCTGCACTACGTCTACATCGGCAACGTGCCCGGCCACCCCGCGCAAAACACCTATTGCCCGCAATGCAGCAAGATGCTGGTAGAGCGTGTGGGGTTCACGGCCAGCCAGATTCTGATCCGCAAGGACTCGACCTGCCCGTATTGCCATCACCACATTCCCGGTATCTGGCGCGTCTAATGCCTGCCCCCAGGAGGTCTGGAACGATGAAGATGCAAAGGAGCACAAGAATGGCCTGGTTCATGATGCAATGTATCGCATTCGCGCTCAGCGTGCCGATCCTGCACGTGCGGGCCGCGGAAGGCTCCACGGGGCAAAAGGTGAGGCCGGCCGCTGTCGCCGGCGCGTTTTATCCCGCCGATCCCAAGGCGCTTTCGCAGATGATCGATGAGATGCTGGCCAAGGCCACGCCGCCGCCTGTCGATGGCGCAATTCTTGCGGCGGTGGCTCCGCACGCCGGCTACCAGTACTCCGGGCCGGTGGCCGCCTGGACCTATGCGGCGATCGCGCGCCAGGTAAAGGCGGGCCACAAGTACACGCGCGTAGTGCTGATTGCACCCTCGCACTATGTGGGCTTCGGCTTTACATCCGTCTACGACGGCGATGCCTACACCACGCCGCTCGGCGAGGTTCCCGTGGACAGGGAGTTCGCGCGGCGGCTGGCGAAGATGAGCCCCACCATGCAGCTCTCCGACAAGGGCCACCAGGCCACGGCCGACGCGCCGGAGCACTCGGTCGAGGTGCAACTGCCGTGGCTGCAGACGGTTCTGGGCCACTTTGAGCTGGTGCCGATCGTCATGGGCGATCAGGGCTACGAGGCCAGCCGCGCGCTGGGCGTGGCCCTGGCCAAACTGCTGCGCGACGATCCCGGCACGCTGGTGCTGGCCAGCTCCGATCTCTCGCACTACCATCCTTACGCCGAAGCGGAGACGATCGACCACAAGACCCTGCACGCGCTCGCGGAGTACGACTACTACAGCATGTCGCGCAACTTCCAGTGGCGCGGGCAGGGCGAGCCGGGAATCTGGGAGGCGTGCGGCGGCGGGCCGATTGTGGCGGCCATGATCTACGCCGAACGGCAGGGCGCGAACAAGGCCGAGGTGCTGAAGTATGCAAACTCCGGCGACATTACCGGCGACAAGTCGCGCGTGGTGGGCTACAGCGCCGATGTGTTTGTGAAGTCCGCGCACTCGGATGCGGCGGAAACGCCCTTCACGCTGACCGGCGAGGAAAAGGCCGAGCTGCTCGCGCTGGCGCGAAGGTCGGTCGAGTACATGATCGAGCACAACGAGCCCTACGCGCCCGCGCCACCCAGCGACGAAACACTTAACCGCGAGTATGGCGCCTTCACGACGCTGACCGAGGACAAGCAACTGCGCGGCTGCATCGGCTACACCTCGCCGGCGAAGCCTCTCTACCTGACAGTGCGGGATACGGCGACGCTGGCCGCGCTACGCGACCCACGCTTTGCGCCGGTAGCGGTCACGGAGCTGCCGAAACTTGCCTATGAGATCTCCGTGCTTTCGCCGTTGCGCCGCGTGACCGACGTGAGCCAGATCGAGGTGGGCCGCGACGGGCTCATCATGAAGAACGGCCAGTACGAAGGCCTGCTGCTGCCGCAGGTTCCGGTCGAGCAGCACTGGGACCGGGAGACGTTTCTGGAGCAGACCTGCCGCAAGGCCGGCATGGACACGAACTGCTGGAAGGATGAAAACACCGACATCTTCAAGTTCACGGCTGTGGTGTTCAACGAGAAAGACATCCGCAAGCATGGCTCGTAGCGGCGCGGCGCGCCAGCTACGGCAACTTGGCAAGAATGCCAAGCCCTTTGGCGATCTTCCGCAATGATCTGTCTCTGGTCCACAACTGCGTGTCGGGACGAATCAACGTGGACGCGATCAAATGGGCATCGATCAGCCCGATGCCGCGATTGTGCAGAGATCGCGCCTCGATCATCTGCCGCACTTCGCTTTGCTGCGCCGTCGGAACGCGCGGAAGAAGATCGAGGTAAGTGAGAATCTTCTTCCGGCTCGGCAGCGGCCCCAGCGCCAATTCGCCGGTCACAAAAGGATGCATCAGGATCTCGCCGTTGGCGAGATGCTTTTGCAGTTCCGGGTCCGGCGACCGGAAATGATCAATCCATACGCTTGTGTCCGCGAGAATCATTCCTGTTCACCTTCCGGCGGGGAATATCGGGAAAGTTGGGTGCGATGCCGCCCAGCGCGGCCAGCCTTCTCGCGCTTTCCCGCTCGATCAACGCACGCAGCGCCATGCGGACCAAAGCTGTTTTCTCGATCACGCCTGTCAGTTCCTGGGCCGTGGCAAGCAACTGATCGTCAAGTGCAAGCGTGGTTCTCATCGCATCCTCTCAATGCCTTATCATAGCATCGTTTGATGTCCATTTTATATGAATTCGCAGCAGGGTCTTCGACGGGCAGTGTGCCCGCCCCACGCCGCCAGGAGCATCGCGGCGGCATTCACCCCCGCCGCGAGCCACGCCGTGCGCCAGAAGCCGAAGACCGGAATCAGAAATGTGCTCAGGGCCAGAGCGCCGGCGCATCCGCCGAGGAGGTCGATGGCGTAGAGCAGGCCGAGACGCGCGCTTCTGCCGCTGCCGCCGAGAAAGATTCCCGCCGCGGTGACAAACTGGAAGCCGCCGAGCGCCCCGGCAAGCGCGGCAAGCGCGGGAAAGACGATCCGCGCAGCGAGCCACGCGGCGGCGTGCGAGGAGACGTCTCCGATTCCGCTCACGGCCAGCAGCAGCGCGGGACAGGCAACCGCCATCAAGAGCTGCGTGGCTGTGAGCGTCCAGCCGCCGCCCGGCCCGTGGCGCCGCATCCCCAGCCAGCTACCCAGCGCGATGCCCGCCATGAAAAGCCCGATCAGGACGGCGAGTTCGGTGTACACGTAGCCGTAGACGGCCTGAAAGCCAAGGAGCAGGAAGATCTGCAACGCCATGAGGGTGAATCCGGTCGCTGCGACACAGGCTCCGGCGGCGGCGCGTTCACGGCGCTCGCGGCCCGGAAGAAGCGCGAGCAAGGCCACCGCAATCAGCAGCGTCAGGCCTAGTCCGACGGCGATCTTGCCGAAGGGAACGCGCTCGGCCCATCGAAACCATGTGTCAAACCTGGCGGCAACGCTCGATTTGAACTGCGCGCTCCAGAGAACCACGTCGAAGGCGTAGGCTACGGGCGTGAAATCGCGGTTCACGGGCGTTGTGGCGCGTGGCGCCAGATCGCTCTCCACCTGTTCCATGCGGTCCGGCGTCATGCGGAACGGAAGAATGTACTCACTGACGTACTGCGCGTGAAGATGGCGCTCGCGCAGCCGCGCCACCAGCACCCGCGGATCCTGCGTCAGCACGCCGGGCTCGACGGCGCCGAAGAAATGAATGGTCTCGCCGGGAATTGCCGCCTGGTATGGAAAGACACGGCCGAGCGTGCCGCGGATGGAGCGCAGGAACGCGGCAAGATCGGGGCTGATGATCTCTTCCGACGAGCGCAGCTCCACGGCGACGAGCCCTCCGGGCGCAAGATGCGCGCGCGCCAGGCGGAAAAACTCCAGCGTGTAGAAGCGGTTCAGTTGCGCGGTCTGCGGGTCGGGCACGTCGACGATGATGACGTCGAATTTGTCTCTGGTTTCGGAGAGAAATCGCCGCCCGTCCAGAAGATGCAGGTGTACGCGCGTATCGAGTTTGCGCGAGCCGGGGCGGAAGGTTGCGGTTTGCGCCGGAAAGTACTGCTCCGCCATCGCAATGAGGGCGGGATCGAGTTCGACGTAGTCGAGGCTCTCGACGGTTGGGTGTTTCAGCGCCTCGGCCACGCTGCCGTTGACGCCGCCGCCGATGAGCAGGACGCGACGCGGCGCGGAGTGTTCGAGGAGCGCATAGTCGACCGCCTCTTCGGCCGCTGCCGGGTCGGGCGCATTGGCAAGGATGGAGCCGTTTTCGTAGAGGCTGCGGATCGCGCCTGTCTCGCTTTCGCCGGTTTGCGTCACGGTCAGGTTGCCGTAAATGGAGTCGCGTGCGGCTACAACGTGGAAGCCGCGCCACAGGCGGGCGCTGGCAGCGGCATTGCAGCGGGGAGCGATCCAGACCAGCAAGGGAATGGCGGCCGCCACGGCAGCCGCCGCAAGAAGCGCGGCCTGCGCGCGCCTGAGCCGGAAGAGGAGCGCGGCGGCCACGGCAAGATTGAGCAGACCCACAATGCCGGCAATCTGAAAAGCATCGAGAAAGCGGACAAAGAGAACGCTGGCCAGCACTCCGCCGAACGCGGCGCCTACCGCTTCGAGCAGATAGGACGTACTGGCGGCGGAGTGGGCGGAGAGATTGTCTTCCCCGGCGGCCATGCACGCGGCGGCCACAAACGACGCTCCCGCGGCGGCGCAGAAGACGCTCAGGCAGACGAGCGAGGTAAGCAGCATGGGCACGGGGCCAACCAGCTCGCCAGGAACGGTCTGGAACACGGACTTGGAGGATCGCAGCGCCCAGATGGTTGCGGGAAGGCTCACGGCGAGCAGGGCCTCAAGGGCGCCGACGGCGAGCCGCGCGCGGCCGCTTTGCGCGACGGGCGAACGCACAAGAGTGCTTGCCAGCGCGCTGCCGGAGGCGGTCCAGAGGAGCCACGTGGCAAGGAGAATGCCGAGCGCGATCTCGTTGCCGTTGAAGACCTGGATCAGCTCGCGCATCAACACGATCTGGCCCACAACGGCGGTGAAGCCGCACAAGGCGAGCGCGACGCGAGCGGCCGTGAACCGGCCTCGGGCCTCTCGACTTGCGGCCATTTGGCTGGCGGTGTCCACTGTTAAGGAATTAGAGGACGGCGGCGGAAGGAATGCAAGTCCGCGGGACATGGCCCAGCTGACGAATCCGTCTTGGAACGTCTATCTCTTCGCGCGTCATGAGTGGATTCGGTTCTGCGGGAAGAACTCGGGCGGCCGTAATTGAAATCGTGTTTGCATTCCCAGCAAATTGTATCTACAATTAAATTATATACGTCTGGGATGAGGCCAAGCGGAAGTCAAACCTGAAGAAACACGGACTTGATTTCAAGGATGCCTGCCTGGTCTATGAGAATCCCGACAAATGCACCTATGACGCCAGCCGCGGCGATGAATATCGTTTGATGGATGTGGCGTTGGCCTTGGTCAAAGGCAGGCTACTGACCTTGGTTTATGCAGAGCAAGACGATGAAGTACGCGTGATCTCATTCCGGCATGCTTCACGCACGGAGCGCAAACAATATGAAGAAGACACAAAGTCGAACTGATTGTGATCGCGTGCTGACCTACCGTGAAGGCGATTCGATCCCCTACGAGCCCGAAGATGGTCCCTACGACCCGAACGACGCCGAGGCGACGCGTGCTTTCTTTGCGCAGGCCGATCTGATTCGTCACGGTAGGGTGGTGCGGCGCGGCAAGCGCGGGCCGCAGAAGGCTCCGACGAAGAAGTTGGTATCTTTGCGTCTGTCTCCGGAAGTAATCGACCATTTCAGGGCAGGCGGGCCGGGTTGGCAGACACGGATCGATGGCGCGTTGCGAGAGGCAATCAGGAAGAGGGCGTGAGCGGCGCCATTTAGACTAAACAGGTTATGGCCACTTTGAAAGCTGTGCGCGGGACGCGAGATCTGCTGCCTCCGGAGACGGAGTTGTGGAACCGCATCGAGGCGATCGCAAGGCGTGTCTTTGCTCGCTACCACTTCGGCGAAATTCGCACGCCGATCTTCGAGGATACGGGCCTGTTTGCCCGCGGCGTGGGCGAAGAGACAGACATTGTGTCGAAGGAGATGTACACGTGGGAGGACCGTGCGCGGGCGCAGAGTGAGAAGTCGCAATCGCTGACGCTGCGTCCCGAGAACACGGCCGGCGTCGTCCGCGCCTACATCGAGCACAAGCTGGGCGAGACAGGGCAGTTGCAGAAGCTCTATTACATCGGCCCGCAGTTCCGGCGCGAGCGGCCGCAAAAGGGCCGCTACCGGCAGTTCTGGCAGATCGGCGCCGAGGTCATTGGCCCACCATCCGCAGGCAGCGAAAGCCCGCTGCGCGACGCGGAAGTTTTGGAGATGCTGGCCACTCTGCTTGATGAGCTGCACATCGAGGGTTGGACGCTGGAGCTGAATTCCGTTGGCTCCTCCGCTGATCGCGAACGCTATAACAATGTCCTTCGCAC
This sequence comes from Acidobacteriota bacterium, assembly GCA_021790995.1. GTDB lineage: Bacteria > Acidobacteriota > Terriglobia > Terriglobales > Acidobacteriaceae > Telmatobacter. The sequence continues at coordinate 4,955 of JAJYFA010000124.1, read as the reverse complement.
CGCTCTCGTTGAAGTCGCGCCAAAAATGTGCGCGGATTGCCAGCGGCGCGCGGTGACGAATCCGCTGCGCGTGCTGGACTGCAAGGTGCACGAGGACCAGCCCTTCATTGAGGCTCTGCCCAAGATCGGCGATGCGCTCGATCAGGCGTCGAAGGACCACTTTGCTGCTGTCACGGCTGCTTTGGATGCGGCGGGCGTCCCTTACAAATTGAATCCGCGGCTGGTGCGCGGTCTGGATTACTACACGCGGACAACATTCGAGTTCACGCATGGCGGCCTGGGCGCGCAGAATGCGCTGCTTGGCGGCGGGCGCTACGACGGCCTGAGCGAGGCGATTGGCGGACCGAAGGCGCCGGGAATCGGCTTTGCGATCGGACTCGACCGGCTGGTGCTGACTTTGCAGGGGCAACCGAAGATCGCTCTGGACACGATTTGTGTCGAGACACCGTGTCATGCCTACATAGCGCCGCTCGGCGAGGGCCAAAATGCAGCAGCATTGGCTCTGGCTCGAGAACTCAGAAAGTCCGATCTTCGGATTGAAATAGGCGACGGATCTTTTCGATTAAAGAAATCGTTCGAGATTGCGAACAAACTTGCCTGGAGAATCGTCATCCTTGGAGAAGACGAAGCAAAATCCGGCATTCTGACGGTAAAAGACTTTCTAAGCGGGGTACAAGCGAAAGTCCCTCGCGCAGAACTGAGCGCATACTTGCAGAAACCCGCTGACGGCGTTTCTACTTAATCCACCAGCTTCGCGATCTCGTCGAGATCGAAACGCGCCTCGCTGCCTTCGAGGGTGAAGGCGCGTTCCGCGAGCGGCTCCAGTTTGCCTTCGCGAAAACGATAGGCCGGCCCGTCGGGATCGAGAACCAGAATCGTGCGAATCCCCATCTTCTCGTAGCGCTCGCCCTTCTTCATGAGCCGCTTGAGAGAGTCGCCGGGCGAGAGAACTTCAATCACGGCAATCGGTGGATGCGTGGCGATCGGCTCAGCCGGCCGCGAACGGTCGAGCAGCGTCACGTCGGGAATCAGAAAGGCGTAAGCGTCCACCTGCACACGCAGTTCAGGGCGGACCCGTATGCCTGCTTTCGCGGCCTGCATCTCAAACCAGACCACAAGTGCCTTCTGCCACGCTGAGTGCTCGTTCTCTCCCATCGTGCTCTCCCTCTCCACCAACTGTCCGTCGATGTACTCGGCGTCAGGCGAATAGGAGGTTCGGAGATATTCTTCAACGGGCACGAAAACCGGTGCGGCAGCCATCTCGCTCTCCTTATGAGACATCATAGCGCGATACGGATTGGGAGGGAATAGAGGCGAGAGGAGCGCCGAAACGGCGGTTTTCAGGATCGCAATTCCCTTCCATTACAATGAAAAAGTAATGTCTCTCGACTTTTTAGGCAATCTGGAACGGACGCATCTCTGCGGCACGCTGCGCGCCGCGGAAGCGGGCAAACATGTGGTTCTGATGGGCTGGGTGAACCGCCGCCGCGACCACGGCAACCTGATCTTCCTCGATCTGCGCGACCGCACGGGAATCGCGCAAGTCGTGCTCGACGCCGAACTCTGCCCCGAAGGGCACCGCAAGGGCGAGCAGGTGCGCCCGGAGTACGTCGTCGCCGCGGTGGGCAAGGTACGGCTGCGCGATAAGGACGCCATCAATCCCAAAATGCCGACCGGCGAGATCGAAATTGAGGCCACCGACCTGCGCGTGCTCAACGACACGCGCCTGGCGCCGTTTTCACCCTCCGATGACGCGATCCAGAACGAAGAAGTGCGCCTCAAGTACCGCTACGTGGATCTGCGCCGGGCCGAGATGCAGCAGAACTTCCGCCTGCGCCACGACATCACGCTTGCCATCCGCGACAACCTCAGCCAGCAGGGGTTCCTCGAGATCGAAACGCCGATCCTCACCAAGTCCACGCCCGAAGGCGCGCGCGATTTTCTGGTGCCCAGCCGCGTGCATCCCGGCGAGTTCTACGCGCTGCCGCAGTCGCCGCAGATCTTCAAGCAGATTCTGATGATCTCGGGCTTCGATCGCTACTTCCAAATCGCGCGCTGCTTCCGCGACGAGGATTTGCGCGCCGACCGCCAGCTCGAATTCACGCAGGTCGATCTTGAAATGAGCTTTCCGCGCCAGGAGACGGTCTTTGGCGTGGTCGAGCAGTTCATGAAGGCGGCCTTTGCCGCGGCGGGCGTCGAGCTGCCGGTCCCCTTCCCGCGCATCAGCTACGACGAGTCGATGCGCCAGTTCGGCACCGACAAGCCCGACCTTCGGCTGCCCGGCCTCACCGACGTACATTCGGCCTTTACCAGCGAGGCGCTGGCCACGCTGCAAGTCGACCCCGCACTGCCGATTGTCGCGCTGCGCATTCCCAAGGTGGGCGAGCTGAGCCGCAAGGAGCGCGAAGACAACCATCCGCTCTTCGACCTCAAGAAGGGCGCGAAGTTCATCGACGATTTCAAGCGCCTCGCCAAGAGCTTTCCCGAGGCCGCGGCGAAGGTTCGCGAGCTTGCGGGCGCGGCCGATGAGGACTTCGTCATTATTGTGGCTGGCGATCCGGCGCACCACATCAAGGCCAGCGACACCAAGTTTCCGGGACGCCTTTCGGAGCGCGAGATCAACGTCTATGCCGCGGCGGGCAACTTCCGCGCCGAGCTGGCGAAAAAGTACGCCGAAAGACACGGCGCGTTTCGTATCACCGATGAAGTCGTCCAAAACGCAAGAGCGCGGAGCGCCGCGCTCATCGACGGCAGCCAGGCGTTTCACCCCATGTGGCTCACCGACTTCCCGATGTTCGAGTACGATCTCGCCGCGGGCAAGTGGGTTCCGGCGCACCATCCCTTCACCGCGCCCATCGAGGCCGACATGCCGAACCTCGTCAGCGACCCGGCCAGCGTGCGCGCCAACTGCTACGACCTGGCCATGAACGGGCTTGAACTCGGCTCCGGTTCTATCCGTATTCACCGCAAGGACGTGCAGCAGCAGATCTTCGCATCGCTGGGAATCACGGAGCAGGAGGCCAAAGCGCGATTCGGCTTCTTCCTCGACGCCCTCGAATACGGCACGCCGCCGCATGGCGGCATCGCGCTGGGCCTGGACCGCATCGTGATGCTGCTGGCCGGCGCTGCCAATTTGCGCGAGGTGATCGCCTTCCCGAAAACAGCCAAAGCCATCGACCTGATGGCCGAAGCGCCCACCCCAGTGAGCGAGCAGCAGTTGAAAGAGCTGCACATTCGCGTGGCGCTGAAGAGCTGAGGCAGCAGGTCTCGCTGCCGTTTTGCAACGCGGCGCGCGCTCCAATTTATACTCAGGTCAATCCTCCAGCGATGGCGATCCACTTCACGCGGTGGAAAGCGGCGGAATCTCGCCGCAGTTCCTCGTGGTGGAAGCGGCGGAAGGAGCGTCAAGCAATGACCGATACCACCCAGGTACAAATCCACGCCGCCAGCCGCGAGCGTCTGCTGAGAACGCTCAGCCACCAGCAGCCGGACCGCATCCCCATCGACTTCGGCGGCTCGGCCGTCACTGGCGTGCATGCCAGTTGCGTGGCGGCGCTGCGCGACTACTACGGCCTTGAAAAACGCCCGGTGCGCGTGCATGAGCCCTTCCAGATGCTGGCCACCATCGAGGAAGATCTGCGCGCGGCGATGGGCGTGGATGTGGTCGGCGTCTACTCGCGCCCGTCGATGTTCGGTTTCCCCATCGAGGACTGGAAGAGCTGGATCTTCAACGGCCTTGAAGTTCTGGTGCCGAGTGGCTTCAATGTAACGACCGACTCCAGGGGCGATACCCTGATCTATCCCGAGGGCGACATGACCGTGCCACCGAGCGGGCGCATGCCGCAGGGCGGCTTCTTCTTCGACGCCATCATCCGCCAGGATCCGATCGACGACGAGAAGCTCGATCCGGAGAACAATACGGAAGAGTTCCAGCCGATCTCGCAGGCGGATCTCGATTTTCTGGCGCGCGCCGCGCATGAGGCTGCGGCAACAGGCGCGGGCGTGCTGGCCGGCTTTGGCGGAACGGCCTTTGGCGATATCGCGCTGGTGCCGGGGCCGTTTCTCAAGCACCCCAAGGGCATTCGCGACGTGAGCGAGTGGTACGTTTCGACGCACAGCCGCCAGGATTACATTCACAAGATTTTCGAGCGGCAGTGCGATGTGGCGATTGCAAATCTTGAAAAAATCCATGCTGTCGTGGGCGACCTGGTGCAGGCGGTCTTTATCTGCGGCACGGATTTCGGTACGCAGACCTCGGCGTTTTGCTCGGTGAACACGCTGCGCAATCTCTACTTCCCTTACTACAAGCAGGTGAACGACTGGATCCACACGCACACGCCGTGGAAAACCTTCAAGCACAGTTGCGGCGCGGTTTCAAAGTTCATTCCGTCGTTCATCGAGGCCGGGTTCGACATTCTCAACCCCGTGCAATGTTCGGCCACCGGCATGGAACCGGAGAAGCTGAAGGCCGAGTTCGGCGACCGCATCGTCTTCTGGGGCGGAGGTGTGGACACGCAGAAGATTTTGCCTTTTGGCACGCCCGCCGAGGTGCGCGAACAGGTGCTTCGTCGCTGCGAGATCTTCGCGCCCGGCGGCGGGTTCGTCTTCAACACCATTCACAACGTGCAGGCCAACACCCCGGTTGAAAATATCGTGGCCATGCTCGACGCGGTGCACGAGTTCAACGGTCGAAATTAGCGTGCAGGCGTGGCCCCGAGCGGCGATTCGGCCGAAAAGGCGGCTGCCGCATGGAGACTGTCGCGGCTTGGGTTCGCTCCTGTTTTTGTGATATATTTTTGAAGTGCAGGCAGGATTTTCTCCCTGTGCAGGCCGCGCCAGAACGTCTCTCGTGCGGCACTCCTACTCTAGGCGATTCAGCCCTAAAGGACGCGTAGCTCAACTGGCAGAGCATTCGGCTCTTAACCGACAGGTTGTAGGTTCGATTCCTACCGCGT
>JAJYFA010000123.1 GCA_021790995.1 Acidobacteriota bacterium | reverse complement strand
GGCCACAAAGCGGCCGGGAGGGATACCGAACCGGGACGGCCGGACCTTTCGGCGGTGGAAGAAATCGGCGTCCACGCCATGCGGGACGACGGTGATGGGGATGCGGCCGTCGACGCGCTGCTCAAGAAGCTGCTTCCAGTCGGGAGTGCAGGCGACCAGCGCGGAGCTCATCTCCAGGGCAAGTTGCTGATTGGCGTTCCACTGGGTCACGTGATGAAACCAGGTCACGATGGGGGGCAGCTCGCTGCGGTCATGATCGCGCAATAACTCGATTCCGTCGTAGTCGCTCAGGCAATGAATGACGTCAGCCGAGGCAACGACAGCGTTGAGGAAATCAGGACGCCTGGCCAGGATGCCGGCGGGCAGAAAATAGAAATCGTACTTGCCGCCGAAGCGCGCGGCGATTTGCTTGCCCATCTCGCCGATGATCCACCAGGCGCGATCGGGAATCAATGCGATGCGCGGTTTTTCGTTCACGATAAGTCCTTCTTCGTGAATAATTGATTTTTCAAGCTTACTAGAAACACGGCGAAGCGTCGCGATTCCCAGAACGGGGAGGGCCAAACGAGCAGCGAGCGGAGAGCATAGCGGAGTTCGCCTTTGAGGTGATTGTCGCGGGCGATGAGCGCGGCGCTTAGTAGCTGTCTCGCCCAGATGCGCCGCCGCCAGATCCAGCGATCCATTCCCCGGTATGGCGCCAAGAGCGTCGGCTCCAGAATGATTCGTAGGCCGTCGAGCATCTTTTCCGGCGAAGCACTCATGCTGGCAGGATGAAGATAGTAGTCGGTCAGAGGTTCGGCGACGGCGGCGAAGGCTCCGAGAGGGACGAGCCGCACCCACATTCCCCAGTCCTCGCAAGAGGGAGCACCCTCAATGAATCCTCCCGCGGACAGGACAGCCTGACGACGAAGGAGAACGGACGAGGGCAGAATTGGATTGCAATAGCGGAGCATCTCTTTCGCGGTGAGCGGATCGATGGCGCGTTGCACAGTGCGTGTGCCGCGATCGTCGAAGTGCCTGGAGCCGGTGTAGACGAGAACGATGTCAGGTTGGATGACGGCAGCCTGGCGGGCGAGCTTTTCGGGCGCCCAGGAATCGTCGGCGTCAAGCAGCGCGATCCACTCGCCGGAGGCGTGCTGGATGCCGGTGTTTCTGGCCGCGCCCAGACCTCCGTTGGGGCGGCTGATGACTTTGGCGCCGAGTTGTTCGGCGATCTGGGCGGTCGCGTCGGTTGAGCCGTCGTCGACGACGATGACTTCGTGCGGGGGCAGCGTCTGCGCGAAGACAGAGCCGAGAGAGCGCGGCAGGAAATGCGCTGCATTGTAGGCCGGAATGATGACGCTGATGGTGAGGTCTGGCGAGGTCATTGGCGGTCCTTGCTTTTTATGCTCGGTTCGTAGACGGTTCGCGGAAGCAGCCTTCCGGGATTGCCGACGCAGATTCCTCCCGGAGGCACGTCCTTGGTGACGACGGTGGAGGCGCCGATTACCGCGCCTTCGCCGATGGTGACGCCGGGAAGCACGATGACATCTTTACCCAGCCACGCTTTGTCTTCGATGCGAACCGGGCGGACTTCCTCTGGATTGACTTGTTCGCCAGCAATGCGCAGATCGGGGTGCAAAGGGTGGCCGGAGTAATCCAGGATCCAGCAGCCGCTGGCGATGAGCACGTCGCTGCCGACGGTGACGGATTTTGCCACGGAAAAAGCCGTTCTGTGACCGATGAAGGTGCGGTCCCCGATGCGGATTTCGGGCTCGGAGAAGATGCGGGCGCCGGAGAACGTCAGATGTCCCGAGAGGCGCACATCGTCGCCGAGATAGACCTTGATGGGGCCGTTGATGCTTGGTACGACCTCCATCTGGAGCCTCTTGCCGACTTGCGCGCAGCGCGCGCGCAGCAGGGGATAGCGAAAGAGGGCGACAGCGATTCTTTCGTCGGTTTCGTAGCGCAGCCATTGGAGGTAGCTGATCGACAGGAAGAGCCAATCAAGCGCGCGAGGAATGGGGAGCCTGAAGGTGAGTACGCGCTTACCCAACCGTTTGAGCCGGGCATAGAACGGCGTTTCTGCGCGTTTTACCTGGAGGATGAAGTCTTCGACCCACATGGCATCGTGTCCCCTGCTCGCTAAAGTAACTCGGCGTTGCTGGCGGCCAATGGCGTGCGCCTGGTGCGTATCAAGGCCAAAACCGCGGCTCGCGCCACACCGGAGAGCGGCGCAGGAAGCATAGAAGCAGCTTGCGTAAGGCGATAGCGGTCTTCCTCCTGGAGAATCCGGAAGAGGTAGAAAAGGGCAAAGAGGACCGTGAGCGAAACGGCGCCGCCTACTAAAACGGCCCAAAGCGGAGCCAGGCTTTTGCCGCAGAAGTGGCCTGCCAGACCGGCTGCGATGCTGATGCAGGCGATCTTTGCCGTCAGCATCCAGGGAAGCCGGACCTTGAACAGAACGATGGCAACGCCCCACATCAGGCCGGCGGCGACAAATTGGGCTACGCCATTGGCGATGCAGGCGCCCACGGCGCCGTAGCGGGGAATTAGCACCCAGGCCACACCCATATCGACGATGCCGGCGAGGGAGGTTGCCGCGATGACCCAGTGCTGCTTTTCGAAGCTTTGCAGCAGAGTTTGCGCCGGTCCGGAGAATGCCTTTGACATGCCCAGCAGCGGCGCCAGAATAACCACTGCCTCCGCGCCTTTGTATTTTCCGCCGTAAAGCAGAAGAAGGGTTGGGACCGCAAGAGCTGTAAAGATGGTGTGAATCGGGATCGAGCTGATTGCGAGATAGCGATAGGCGGACGAAACCAGGCGTGGAAGCTTCGACCCGTCCCTTCCGTACTGGGCGAAGATGGTGGCTCCGGCAGCGGAGCCGAAGACATTGGCGGTTACGAGGAGGCGGCCGGCCATGCTGAAGGCGACGGAATAGAAGGCAATCTGTCGGATGTCGGAGCAAAGGTATTTGAGCAGAAAGAACTCGGACCGATCCCAGACGACAAGGCCAAGTCCCATGGTGATGAGGCTCTTCCAGGCAAAGTCGACGGCCCTTTTCTGCAATCCCTCTGGATAAACGTGAGTGGTTTCCCAGGAGAAGATCCAGCGGAACGTGGGAATAAAGCGCACCAGGAAATCCACGCTGCGGGTGGCGAGCATGGATGCGCCAACCCCGATCACGCCCCAGTGGAAGACGACCGTGGCCGCGATGCCAAAGAAGAAGACCAGAATTGAAATCACCGAGGCCGGCATATTCCGGTAAAGATCTTCCGCGGCGGCATTCGCCATGGCCGGAACGGCATTGACCATCTGCGGCCAGATGCTCAGGGCGATCAGAATCGACGCCAGCCGGTTCTCGGCGCTGGCGTCCGAGAGAACCCACAGGATAACGCCGGTGGTGGCCACCGAGGCCAGGATCGTCTGCAAGACCAAAGTCCGCAGGAAGATATAACGGGCTGTGCCTCGGTCTCCCTGCCCAAGATACTCAGCCATGTACTTCTGGACTGTGGCCGGGATGCCTACGGCTCCTAGGCTGCCCACGATCGATGCCAGATAGGCGACGTAGATGATATAGCCCATCTTTTCCGGGCCCAGATAGCGGGCGATGGCGATGGACGTAAAGAGAGTGAGGATGTTTTCGATGGCCAGCTCAACGCCGTACCAGCCCGTGTTCTTGGCGATCGTTTTCGTATTCGACATATCGATTGGGAACGGGCTTCAATGAGCCAACGGAACTGAAAGCCTTCGACGCGATTTTCCAGACGCATCGCATCGGGCCGGCGCGGCCCTCGTCCGGCCCGGTGGTTTGGAGACAATCAACCCAATGTTCTCAAGGCTGCCTGGGCATCTTTGGCAGTCTGGGAATTGGGATCGAGGGCGATGGCCTTCTTCAGGTGTATCGCCGCGTCGCTCTTGTTCTTGAGTTTGGTGTAGACCATGCCAAGGTGGTACTGCATGGTGGCGTCGCCGGGTTGGGATTTGACGGCATCCTCAAGCAGATCGCGGGCAAAGCCGTAGACACCCTTGTAGTAGTAGGCCCAGCCGAGAGTATCCGCGGTGTTGGGCGAATTGGGCATACTTTGCCGTGCGACCTCGGCAAGCGACAGGGCTACATCTGCGTCCTCGCCGTTTTCGAGCATGAGATAGGCGAGGTTGTTTGCCGCCAGAGGCTGATGAGGTTCAATGGCGAGAGACTTCCTGTAGTCGGTCTCGGCCTGCCGTTTGTTTCCACGCGACTCTTCGAGGGTTCCCAGCAGAGCGGCCGCGGTGGCGTCGCCGGGATGCTCATTGAGCCATTTCTGCCAGGCCATGATCGCGTTCGCGGTCTGCCCGCGCAAGGCCGCAATCTGCGTATAAAGCAGCACGGCGTCGTTGTCGCCGTGGTTGATCTGCATGGCCTTCTCGGCCGTAGCGGCGGCCTGATCGAGGTTCTTGCTCTGCATCTGCAACTGGGCGAGGAGGTCGTAGAAGCCACTGTTCTGTGGGCGCTTCCCGATTTGCTCGTTGACGCGGGCCATGGCCTTATCGGGCTGTTTCATGAACATGTCGTAACTCACCAGAAGGCTGAGCGCTTCAACGGAGTTGGGGTCGTATTGCAATGCCTGTTCGAGAAGCGGAACGGCATCCGCGAATCGTTTCTGCGCAATGCGGAGCTTGCCCAACTGGATGTAGCCGAGCGGGCTTTGCGGAGCGACAGAGATGGAGGTTTTTAAGTCGGCTTCCGCCCTTGTGGGATCGTTGCGGCTGAGTTCGACCATGGCGCGCCAGATGTATCCTCCCACATAGCGCGGCGCCGCCGCGATGGTCTTGGCGGCTACATCCGACATCAGGTCCATATCTCCGAGCTGCGCGGCAATCGCCGCCAGAGCCTGTTCGGCAGCAATCATGGAGGGATTCAGCCTCTGCGCTTCAAGGAAGCTTTTTTCTGCCAGACCGCTATTGCCATTGGCCAGTGCCGCCCTGCCAAGCCAATATTGCAGGAAGGGATCCTGGGGAGAATCCTTGACGGCAAGCTCCAGGGCGTTGACCGCATCGAGAGTCCTGCCGGCATCGATCAGCAGGATGCCGTTCAGGGCAACCACCTCGGGATCCTTGCCGTATTTCTTCATGAGCGGAGCGAGGACCGTGCGGGCCGTCTGCGGATCATCGGCCTGAATGAGCGCGCGGACATAGGCTTTCTGCAGAGACTCGTTCTTGGGGTATTTGGTGGCGAGACGGGCAAACTCGGCTTTGGCTTTATCGAATTGCCCGATGGAGGTGTAATAGTCGGCCAGCAGGCGCACCCCCTGGGGATCGTCGGCAAGATCCTGCGAAGCCTGTCGGATCACGGTCTCGGCCCTTGCCTGGTCGCCTTCTTTGAGAATCACCTGCGCCAGATCCTCGCGAGCCGGCAGGCTTTTGGGATCGGTGGCGACGGCCGACCAGCCGGCCTGCTCAGCTTGTTGCAGGCGATTGCTCTTGACGTAAAAGGCCATCAGGAGAAGCTTCGGGTTTACCGCTTTTGGATCGAGCGCGATCGCTTTCTTAAGCTCCTGCTCCGCCTCTGCGGCATTAGCTGGATCGGCAGAGAGCAGGAAGGCGAGATTATCGTGGAACGCTGCGCGGTTGGGGTCCAATGCCAGCGCACGGCGCATCTCGTCCATGGATTTGGCTGTGTCTCCGCGCTTGAAAGCAATCGCGGAGAGCAACTCGTGAAGATCGGGACTGTTTGGCCGCGCATTGGCCACAATGTTGGCTTGCGCCTGGGCGTCGTCGATTCTGCCGCCGGCCAGGAGAAGGTTGGCCAGCTCGATGCGGGCGGCGAAGTTTGTCGGATCCAGGTCGACAGTGTGCTGGAACTCGGAATAAGCCGCGCCTAACTGCCCCGTACGCAGGTAGACCTGGGCCAGCGCGTAGTGCGCATCGGGATAGTTTCTGTCGATCTTCAGGGCGTTGCCAAACTGGATAGCGGCCTCGCGCCACTTTCCCTCGGCGCTATAACGTTTGCCGCTCTCCAGATACTTCTGTTTCGCCACATTGGGGTCGCTGTGGCACCCGCTCAGGAGGGCAAGCGCAACGCAGAGAGTCGTGAGTGCAAAAACGCCGTGCCGGAGCAGCCCCCCTGAGGGTTGGCTGCGATGTGTTTCCAAGGCTCCAAGTGTCTTCTTCATGGTCTTCTATCCTTTTCGGCTGCCTTGCGGGCGGTGGCAGCCTCAGTTCCCTTCATCCAACGAATTGCGACCTCCGGCTCTGAGCCTGAAACTATTTAGGAATAAAGCGCGTAAGCATAGGGGCAAGCTGAGCGGCAAAGTTCTCGTCCCGGGCCTTGGCTTGCGACACGCTCTCCTCGTACGTGATTGGCGTGATGATGCGAACCAGCGCTCCGTCTGTGCGATTTGTGCGCATGGCGTCGGTGACCAGGTAGATTTTAGCCCAGTACTCACTGGCTACGCTGCGTCCATGCGCCTCGTACCAGTAGATCACGAAATCTTTTGCCGGACCGTTGCTGATCACGTACTCGCCTACGCGGTGCGATTTGCCGCTTGCGTCCTTCAGGTTGACGTAGCGCGACGAATTGAAGGCCCATCCCGCTCCGGGCAGACAGTGCTTGGGCGAATGGATCGTGCTTCCAGTTCTCTGCGAAGGGAAATAGGCAATGAACAAGTCGATCGGTGCCTGCTGGCCCGGCCGGACATAATCGCGCGAAAGAAAATCTCCCTGGCCAAGGACATCCCGTGTTTCCTGGTCGATGACGAGATCGCTGCTTGTCCAGCCCGCGATCGTCGTCGGAAGCTGGTCTAAAGGCTCGCTCACGGGGATGACATTGTGACCTGCCCGTGCGTACAAGATGGCCACCGAACCGGCTAGCAGCGCTACCACTGACCAGAAGCGGAGCCGGTTCATGCCTGCCTCTTCTTGATGGGGAAAAAGCAAAGGGCGCGGTCGACGGCCACCAGGCAGACGAGCGATACCAGAAACATCACCCAGCCGGAAAACTCGTGGAAAAATCCTGTTGCCTTATCCGGATCCCAATACTGTACGCAAAGGCCGGTGCCGAGAATGCGCACGGCGTTGGCGGCAATGGCAATGGGTACGCTGAAGATGGCGAGCACAGCCCGTTGCCACATCGACCGGTCCAGAAAATAGCCGTAAAAGATGGACAGAGTGAGCAGGCTCATCAGGGAGCGAATACCGCTGCAGGCCTCGGCGACTTCCAGCGTCATCACGGGGAGCTGGATGACGTTCCCATCGCGCAGAACCGGAACTCCGAAGAGTGGAAGCAGGGCACTGGCCAGTTTCGAGGCCAGCATCTGAAGCGGGAGAGTGATCTGCGAGTAGACAATGGCGGGAATGGGAATCGCCAGCAGCAGGATGAGAAGAGCGAAGCGCGTCTCGGCGAGCAGCTTGCTGCCGCCGAAGCCGAGCACCAGGCCAGCCAGCACAAGGACCAGCGAGATTCTGGAGAGAAACAGTTCCGAGCCATAGATTCCAACCAGGAGGACCAACAACCCGAAGGCAACCAAGACAACGCCACCCCAGGTAGGGGAGATCGAGGTGCGAAGCAGCCGCTCTCTCTTCCTCCATAAGACGTAGGCGGCAAAAGGCGGCACCAGGAAGCCGTGGGAGAAATCAGGAAACTGCCACCAATCGAGGACAAGTTTCTGCAGAACGCGGAGATAGGCCGCTGCCAAAAGCGTAGCAATCAGCAATGCGCCCCAAACGAGATTCCTGTTGCGCGCGGGCCGTGGAACTCCAGCGCCTTCGCGCGCATTTGCATCATGAGCCAAAGTTGTTGTCATGCGGCCCCAGACACACCCTTCCAATCGTTTTACTTGATTGCCCAACGCGGATTTCTGACCTGCTGTGCATGAAATGCGGTCGCTACCGTCGTGGGTCTAGCCCGACTGTTACTTTGTAGCAATTTGAGTACCGAAGGCAAATGCAGCAAATCAAGGCCATTTTTCTTGCTAGGGCTTTTCTGGGAAGAGGTTTGACTGTGAAAGTGGAAATCATATTCCTCTTTTATTGGGGTAGGATAGGAAAAACTTGTCGTCCTGTAGGGAAAAACTTTTCCCATCTCTATGCGCATCTTCTTCCCTGGAGGGCAGGAAAAGCAGCAAAGTATGGCAGTTCATGATGCAGCATGGGGGCGAAGTTTGGAACTCGCATTGCTAGAGATAAGACTGGAGTTCCAGTAATCTCTATGGCAGACGGTTCGTTGATCCCGGGATTTAAGCGGCATATGAAGTCGTTTGCGCCCATTTCGGGCCAGCTTCAGGCTGGGATTGCCCGCATTGCGGATTGCGACTGTCCTGTGCTTATTTCGGGAGAACACGGTGTTGGGAAGCGTTCAATTGCCCGGCAGATCCACGCCATGTCGCGACGCAGCCGCGGCGCCTATACCGAGATGGAGAGCGCCGATGCGAGCGAGGAGGCGCTTTCGACCCATCTGTCAACCAATGGGACGCTGTATCTGGCGGAGATTGGGGATCTGAGCGCGGATCTGCAGGGATGGCTTGTCGATGCCTATCTTCATCGGGATTGGTCGCAGAGCTGCCGGCTTGTCTGCAGCACCAGCCGGGAGCTTCTCGATGAGGTCAGGGACGGGCACATGCGGGAGGACTTCTACTACTTCATTTCGGCACTGACACTTCGCGTCTCGCCGCTGCGTTATCGCAAGACCGAGATCCTTAACATTGCGGATGAGCTGCTGGCGCACTATTCGCGGCAATTTGACCGCCCCAAGCCTGGTTTGCAGGAAGAGATTGTTGGCTTTCTGATGGAGCACACCTGGCCCGAGAATCTAACCGAACTGCAAACCGCCATGAAGACCGTGGCTGCCATCGACGATCAATCCATCTCACTGGCCGCACTCAAAGCGGCGGCAGCGGCGACGAAGCTGAACGCCAATCGCCGCGTCCCGCCGTTGAAGCAGGCTGCGAGGGTTGCATCCACGCAGATTGAGCGCCGTATGATCTCCGAAGTGATGGCCGCGACGGGTGGCAATCGCAAGCGTGCAGCCGATGAGCTTGGGATAAGCTACAAGGCTCTGCTCTACAAACTGAAGCAGGCTGGAATAGCTGCTTCGCCTGCATTGAACCGTAACGGAGTTGAAAGATGAGATCGAGGACCTTTTTTATCGCAACAGTTCTTGCCGCAGGACTTTCCTGCTCCGCACAGAGCAAGGGGCCCGCGACGCCACCAGCGCCGGCAGCAACGCCGGCACATCCTGCCGCGTCTGCATCTGCAAAGGACACGTACATTATCGGCGGAAGCGATGTGCTTTCGATTACCGTATGGAAGCAGCCGAGTCTTTCCGGCTCGCTTCTGGTTCGTCCGGACGGCATGGTATCACTTCCGCTGGTCGGCGATGTTCAGGCGGCCGGCCTGACGCCCCCGCAGCTGGCCCACGAGGTCACCGCACGGCTGATGAAGTACATTCAGGATCCGAATGTGTCTGTTGTGGTGACGGCAATTCACAGCAAGATGATCTACATGATTGGCGAAGTGACAAAGACCGGCCCAGTGGAGATGACTCCCGATATGACGTTGCTGGAGGCAATCAGCAGCGCGGGTGGGCTGACGGAATTCGCAAACAAAAAGAAGATGTATCTGCTGCGCGACGTGGGTGGCAAACGCCAAAAGATTCGGTTGCATTACAAGGAGGCGCTTGAAGGAAACCAGACCTACGATTTGCCTCTTGAGGCAGGCGACACCATCGTTGTTCCATAAGGTTCCCCAATGAAAGCTGTTATCGCCATCTTGATTGTTCTGGGCGCAACTGTCGCCGCGGAGGCTCAGGTTGCCCCGGAAGGGACCAGTCCGAGCAAGCTCGGGATTAGCGGGACTGTGACCTATTCAGCGTATAACGCGTATATGTTCGAGGATTACGGCGGCACGACCGGGCAGATGGATTATATTTCCGGCAATTTTGGGTATTCAACCACCAGCGAGCGTTATCCCACCTCGATTCAGTTCGCCGGCGGCGACGGCTGGACGATCTCCGGAACGGGTTACAACTCCGGGCTGTACGAGAATCTTTTGCTTAGCCAGGGAATGGCCGGAAAAAAATCGTCACTTCAGTTAAGCGACAACGTAGGCTATTTTCGTGGGACGCCGATCACGGGATTTTCGGGGGTCCCTGGCACGGGGCAGCCGATCAGCGGTTCGGGTTCGTCGCCTTCGGTGAATGTTTCGATCTTCACGCTGAACACGAGCATGCTGAACCAGGACGCCAACGCCACCTATACCTACAAGTTGACGGGACGCACCAGCCTGAGCGCTGGTGGCGGTGGGTACTGGCTCATCTTTCCCGATGGTGGCGGATACGATACGGACATGTATGATGCTACCGCCGGAGTGACGCACATGCTCACTGCCAGGAATTCGGTGAACGCGAATTACATGTTTTATGAGTTTACCTACCCGGGCACTTCCTTTACTGCGGATCTTAGCTCGGTCATGGCCGGATGGCAACGTACGTGGACCCGCGCGATCACCACAAATATTTCTGTTGGACCCCAATGGATGAGCAGTTCGGGAAGCGGCAGTGCAGCCACAGGTCCCATTCCCCCAATTCCGTCGACAACAGGGGTTTCGGCCAGCGCATCCTTGACGGACAATAACCGGTATGGCTCTGCGAGCCTGTCTTACTTTCGTGGCGTGATGGCTGGCGGCGGATACCTGTACAGCGGTGAGGAGGACACGGCCACGGGGAGCTTCGGCCACGAGTTCGGGCACCAGATTGGAAGTCAGCTGAACCTGGAGTTCTCCGCGGGTTACTTTCGCTACTCTTCTCTGGGGTCGCAGACAAGCATCTCTGGGGTCTTTAATGGAGACAGCAATGGAACTTATGGCTCTGCGCAGGCTACCCGGAACTTAGGACGCTATGTTTCCGTTTACGCGAACTATACGGCGACGGATGAATCGTTTGGTCCCCAGACTTCCGGGATTCCTTCCAATGCCCTCACCAGCTTGTGGCAGATGATCAGTATTGGCATCGGCTATACGCCCAGGCCGATTCATCTCAGGCACTGAGTTGTAAAGGAGATTTATGCTCGGCCACCGCGAATTAACCGTTCAGGACTACGTTGCGATTCTCAAACGCTGGTACTGGCTGATTCTCCTGTGCGCTCTGGTCTGTTTCGGGGTAGCTTTCGGAATCACCTATGAGATTGCACCGCGGTATATGTCGCAGACGCTGGTGCTGATCGAGCAGCAGCAGGTTCCGACCGACTACGTGACGCCGATTCTCACCGAAGATCTGGGCGAGCGACTGGCTTCATTGCGAGAACAGATTTTGAGCCGCTCGCGGCTTGAACCGATCATTCAGCGTTTCAATCTTTTTGCAAGCGGCGGGGGCACCATGGACGCACGCGTTGCCGAGACGCAGAAGGCGATTCAGGTAAAGCCGGTGAACGCCGGCGCCCGGGCGGGCTTTTTCATCACGTTCGAGTATCCGGACCCGCGCACAGCGCAGCAGGTATGCGGCGAGATTACTTCGCTGTTTGTCAGCGAGAATCTGGCGGCACGCCAGGAATCCGCCGAGGGCACTACTGAATTTCTGAAGCAGCAGTTGGACGATGCCAAGAAGAACCTGGACGATCAGGATGCGAAACTGGCAGCCTTCGAGGGCAAGTATCTCGGCAGACTGCCGGATCAGGAGAAGTCGAACGAGAGCACGCTGCAGGCGCTTTCGACGCAACTGGACGCGGCCACGCAGTCGCTCGACCGCCTGCAGGAGAATCAGACCTTCATCGAATCCAATATTGCTGAATTACGGCGCGAGACGCGAGAAAGCGGATCGGGTGGATTGATTTCAGTAGACGAAAGGCTGAAGGAACTCCGAGATTTGCAGGAGCAGAAGAAGTCGCTGGATGCGCTGTACACGCCGGACTATCCGGATGTGCAGGCGGTTGACCGCAAGATTGCTCAATTGCAGGCAGAGATCGCTAAATCTCCATCCCGCACATCGTCCGGCAAGACTGCGTCTTCGAAGGTGACGATCGATCCGCCGCAACTGCAACAGGCGAAAGCCCAACTGAGAGCGGTGCAGCTTGCCATTGCGTCCACCAAAGAAGAGCAGAGCAAAATCAAGGCGCAGATCGATCAGTACGAAC
>JAJYFA010000009.1 GCA_021790995.1 Acidobacteriota bacterium | reverse complement strand
CAAACGCATTTGGAATTCCTTGACCAACGAATTGTCTCAATAACCTTGTATATGGGGCGCACCGTGGCCAATTTTCCACCGTTAGCGCTGTTCAGACTGTAGAAATTGGCCTCTGGGACGGTAGAAATCCACCTTTTGGTGACCACTTTGCCCATCCGGCGACACGGTAAAGACGGCAAAAATCCAAATGCGTTTGCCCTGGTGGAACTGGCCTCACCCATTGCCACGCGCATCAATTTCCCACTAGACTTGTGAAGGCAGGTCCGCCGCGTCCATGCGGAAGTGGTGAAATGGCAAACACACCAGCCTTAGGAGCTGGCGCCCAAAAGGCTTGCGGGTTCAAGTCCCGCCTTCCGCACCAGAACTCTCCCGGCTTGGCGCCGCGCAGCCATCCCGGCTGTATGGCGCAGGCGGTGCAACTGTAGCCTGAGCGGAACTCTGCCGTGAATTTTGGCCGCTCAAGGCCGGCTTGGCGTTCTTACGCGCTCCTGCATTGGCCCATGCCAGGTAGCTGCCAAGCAGAAACTGCCCGCCGAGAATCAACAGCCATACCCAGAGCGCCATGCGCAACGGGCGACGAGGAACATGCGCGCTCAAAAGCATTCCGGCGATCGCCCCCGCGGCGCCGCCGGCGATCATGCGCGGCAGCAGATCGGAATTCGCGGCGTGCGCAAACCCGTGCGCGCCGCTGCCGATGAGCGAAACCAGAAAGCCGAAGACGATGTCTGTGCCGGTCACCTGCGCCGGTTCGAGCGACGTGAGGCCGAGCAGAGCCGCACTGCCCAGCGCGCCCGCTCCTGCAGAAGAAAATCCCACCTCGGCGCCAACGAAAAACATCGGCAGCGCGAGCAGGCGGCTCCGATCGCGCGCTGGGCCGCTCCGCCGCATGGGCCGGAAGGAGTAGACAATCTGCCAGCCCGCCGTGCCTACCAGGACGGCGCCCAGAATCGCGTTAAGCAGGTTTGCCGAGCCGGTGCCTGCAAGATGGCCAAGGAAGAGCGAGCCCAGCAGCACGCCGGGCACTCCACCCAGCAGCATCGAACCGAGCTGCCGCCAAGCGACGTTGCCTTTGACCATCTGTGCCGGCGCCAGGATCAACTTGACTGCGGCGGAAAACGTGAGGCCGATGCCAACAGCCACCGGCGCCGGCACTCCCAGAAACAGCACCAGCATGGGCACGGTGATGGTGCCCGCGCCGACGCCGCTCAGCGCGATGAAGATCGCAATCAAGAATCCGACGAGATACGGCATTTGTTCGCTCCCGGTCCTTCCGTTCGATCAATGGTCGCCGACGGAAGGCAGCACTCTGCGCCCTTTACGTCGATGCAGAAACGAGACTCGAACAGTTGAGATCTTTCATCCCTTGCGGTCCCTAACTCGCCGCCTGAATGTGAATCCCGCACTCCACCTTCTGCCCGGCCCAGCGGCCGGATCGCGGATCGTTGGGATCGAGCGGCAGCGTCGTGCATGGTTCGCAGCCGATCGAGGTGTAGCCTCGCTCGTAGAGCGGCAGCAGCGGAATGTCAAGTTGCTGGCAGGCGTGCCAGACCTCGCGCGTGGTCCATTCAGCGAGCGGCGCCAGCTTCAGGACTTGCTTGCCGCCAGGCAGCGCGAAAATCGCTCGCTCCTCGAGCGCCGTGCGGCTGCGAGCCTGTTCGCGGCGCAACCCGGTGAGCCAGGCGCGGTACCCGGCCACCGCCTTGAAGAGCGGCTCAACCTTGCGCAACCCGCAGCAGCGGTCAGGCGCCGAGCGATAGAGCAAACCGTGTTCAGCCTCCTGCTCGGCAACGGTCTTTTCCGGAAGCAACTCGATCAGGTTCAGGTTCCACTCGCGCGCCATGCGATCGCGATAGGCGCAGGTCTCGGCAAAGTGATAGCCGGTGTCGAGAAAAAGAATCGGGATGCGCGGATCGATCGCGATGGCGAGCTTCGTCAGCAACACGTCCTCGGCCTGAAAGCTGCACGTGAGGCAGACGTCGCCCTTTCCGGTAACTTCACTGGCGAGCACAGCTCGCACGGCGTCGAGCTTGGCATTGACTTCGGTGGAAATGGATTGAAGACTCATTACAAGTTTGCTCCTTCGGTTGAGATGAAGATTCCTGCGCGGCGAAGAAGCCGATGCACCTCTGCCACGACGTGCATACCGTCGCCGGCTGGGAGCGCGACTTCAACTTCACCGGCGCGTGCCGTCAGTGTGACTTCGTCGCCGGCGCGCGCCACCAGCGCGATCGATCCGGACTGCGCCAGGGCGCTTGTCGCCGCCGCCAGCAATTGTGGATGCTGGCGAAATGCCGGCTCGCCGGCATCGAGGCGAATCGCCACCGCGCCCACGGCAAAGAGCGATCGCTCCACTGCGTCGATCGACTCGGCAGACCCGGTCAATTCGAGCACGCCGCCGCGATGCCCCCACCGCGCCTCGCGCTCGCCGTCGGTCACGCGGCCCCACGCCGCGGCCTCGTCGAGATCGCCGTCAACCGCCTGGCCCTCGGCGGCCGTCACCATGCCCGCGGCCACGGTCGCGTTGGTCTCGGGATCAATCAGGATCAGCGCGCCCGTCGCGCGGTTTTCGCGATAGAGATCGACGGCGATGGGCCGCAGCAGATCGATCGTGACGGCTCCTATCTCATTCATGTGCAGCGTGGACGCGGCTTCGCGGCCGAGCGCGCCAAGGTCCACGCGATCTTCGACCGTGGAAACCACGGCGGGCGCCGTGTGGCTGGTGTGCTTGAGCAGGTAGCGGCGAGCCGTATCGAGCGGCCGCCGATCCATCCACACCAGTGAGGCCTTTACGCGGCGCGCGACGATGGGCGCCGCGTCGATCGCGGCAATCAGATCACCGCGGCTGATGTCGATCTCGCGGTCGAGCACGAGCACGACGGAAAGCGGCGCGGCGGCCTCGTCGAGATCGCCGTCGAAGGTGGCGATGCGCGCCACCTTCGCCTCGCGGCGCGAAGGGAAGACGGCGAGGCGATCGCCCACGTGTACCGTGCCAGAAGCGATCTGCCCTGCGAAGCCGCGAAAGGTGTGGTCGGGGCGCAATACGCGCTGCACGGGGAAGCGAAAGGATGCATCGTGCGCGCGATCTTGCCCCGGCAGCGCCTCCAGCAACTCGAGCAGCGAAGGCCCGCCGTACCACGGCATCGAGCCCGAAGTCTTTCCCGCGCGGTGCACCACGTTGTCGCCCTTGAGCGCGCTGACAGGAACAAAGTGCGCCTCGACGGCGGCTCCGGTCTCCCCGGCAATGCGATCGAGAATCGCGCGAAACTCCGCCTCGATGGCGCGAAAGGGGGTTTCGTCGTAGCCGATCAGGTCCATCTTATTGACGGCGATCAGCACATGGCGGACGCGCAACAGCGACGCGATGTACGCATGGCGGCGCGACTGAATCTGTGCGCCCTTCGTTGCGTCAACCAGCACGATCGCCGCGTCCGCCGTCGATGCGCCGGTCGCCATGTTGCGCGTGTACTGCTCGTGGCCGGGCGTATCGGCCACGATAAACTTGCGCTTCGCCGTCGAAAAGTAGCGATAGGCCACGTCGATCGTAATGCCCTGTTCCCGCTCGGCGCGCAGCCCATCGGTCAGCAGCGCGAAATCGATCTGTCCCGGCGCCGTCGTGCCCTTGCCCTCGATCGAACGCACCTGGTCCTCGTAGACCGACTGCGTGTCGTAGAGCAGCCGGCCAATCAGCGTCGACTTGCCGTCGTCCACGCTCCCCGCCGTCGAAAAACGCAGTAAATCCTTCTCGCGCTCCGCGGCGAGAAACTCATCCATCTCAAATCGTCTGTTCTCTAACTCTGTTGCGACTGCCAATGTGGCCTCCGATTCTTCTTATCCGTTCAGTTCCTGTTTTCTATTCCCTATTCCCTGCTTTTCAGAAGTATCCTTCCCGCTTCTTGATCTCCATCGAGCCTTCCTGGTCGTGGTCGATGGCGCGATTGGCGCGCTCGGAGGAACGGAAGGAAATCAGCTCGGCAATGATGGCCGGAATCGTGTCGGCATCGGAGCGAATCGCGCCCGTGCACGGGCTGCAGCCGAGCGAGCGCAGCCGGCACTTGACCATTTGCGGCTTCTCGGCCGTTCGCGCGACAAAATCCTGCTCGATCGGCAGCAGCGCGTCTTCGCCCGAGGGCGTGCGGCGCACGTACATTGGCCGCTCCTTTGCGAAGTAGAGGTCGACCACGGGAATTTTCTCTTCGTGGATGTACTGCCAGACGTCCATCTCCGTCCAGTTCGAGAGCGGAAAGACGCGAATGCTCTCGCCGGGATGAACACGCGCATTGTAGAGGTTCCAGAGTTCTGGCCGCTGGTTCTTCGGATCCCACTGCCCGGCAGCGTCACGAAAGGAGTAGATGCGCTCCTTGGCGCGCGATTTCTCCTCGTCGCGGCGCGCGCCGCCGAAGGCCGCGTCGAAGTTGTAGTGGCGCAGGCCGTCGAGCAGCGCCTGTGTCTTCAGCAACCCGCAGCAGCGCCTGGTGTCGAGCGCAATGGGATTGGTTCCTGCTGCGATCGCAGGCTCGTTGCGCCACACCAGTAACTCTGCCCCCACCTGCCGCGCCATCGCGTCGCGGAAGGCAATCATCTCGCGAAATTTGAAGCCGGTGTCAATGTGCAGCAATGGAAAAGGAATCGGCGCCGGATAGAATGCCTTCTCGGCCAGTCGCAGCATTACCGAAGAATCTTTGCCGATCGAGTAGAGCATCACTGGCCGCTCGAACTCCGAGGCGACCTCGCGCAGAATGTGAATGCTCTCGGCTTCGAGCAGGCGCAGGTGGTTTGGGCGTGGCGGCGCTATGGCGCTGGCGGCCCGGTGGACATTGGAGATTGCGCTTTCGACAACAGGCATCGTGACCTCGGGGATTCGGGGTTGGCGCTGAAGGCGCTGGAGACAGAGAGACAGCCCCTGCGTTCAACTGCGGGTGTGTCTTCTTTCGATTGTTCTGAAGGAGAAGAGACTAGTGTGCGCACCCGTCGGCAATGTGCGACAGGCGACAACAAGAGGAGATTTGCAGTAGGCAAACCATGAACAAAGTCATCCTAGCAAAAATCGCGCCGCGTTGCAATGGACCGTTTTGGTCTAAAAAATGGACCGCTACTTGAGCCGCGCGCCCAGCGGAACCTCTTCCAGAAATCCGGCCAGCACCGGCGCTCCTCCCTCGAGCGAAGCCGCCAGCAACATGCCGTTCGATTCCAGTCCGCGCATCTTGCGCGGCGCGAGGTTAGCCACAATCACGATCTTGCGACCAATGAGCTTTTCCGGCTCGTAGTACTGCGCAATACCGGCCAGAATCTGCCGCTTCTCGTAGCCCAGATCGACTTCGAGGCGCAGCAGCTTGTCGGCCTTCGGCACGCGCTCAGCCACCAGAATCTGCGCCACGCGCAACTCCACCTTGGTGAAGTCGTCGATCGTGATGTGCGAGCGTTCCTGGGTTGGAGTTGCGGGCGTTTCGGCGGCTGGCGCGGGTGCAGTTGCGGGCGCGCTGGCCGTCGCCTGTGGTGCGGCTGTTTCGGCTGGAGCTTTTGCGGCTGCCCGCGCAACAGGCTTTGCAGCCACTGCGGGCGCTGGGGCCGGAGCTGCGGCGTACTTTATCGCAGGGGCAGCTGGAGTTGCGGCTGGCGCACTCTTGGCTTCGTTTGCGTCGTTCGCGCTGACTGCTTCCACAGCCGTGCGATTGTTCTCTTCTTCAAGCTTCTGCATACGTTCCACTGCATCCTTCTCCGCGCGGGGAAACAGCGGCGCTGGCTCGCCGAACTTCGTGCCCGGCTTCAATCCGCCCCATGCGAGATCTTTCAAGAATCCGTTCCTTGCCGCATCCGCCAGCTCTCCCTGTCCTAGCTGCCGCCAGACCTTTGCGGTCGCGTCAGGCAGGATGGGATACACCAACGCCGTGATCAAGCGGATGGCTTCGGCAGCCGTTGCAAGCACGCGTGCCTGCAGCGCCGCATGGTCCGCATCGCTGCGTTCTGGCGGTTTCTTCCACGGTGCATTGGCGGTCAGATAGCCGTCGGTCTCCGCGACCAAGAGCCACAGTCCTTTTAACGCTTCGGAGAAGTTCAGATCGTCGAATGCCGGCCCGAACGATGCAAGTGCATTCTCGGCGCTTGCTCGCAGCGCGGCCTCGGCCTGCGTGGCAGCGCCTGCTTCCGGCACAACGCCGCCAAAGTACTTGTGCACCATGTTCACCACGCGGCTGACCAGATTGCCGTAGCCGTTGGCCAGATCGCCGTTGTAGCGCTGCACCAGCGCGTCGAACGAGAAGTTTCCGTCCTGCCCGAAGGGAATCTCCCTGAGCAGGAAGTAGCGAAGAGCGTCCGCGCCCAGCACCTCGTGCACCGTCTCGGCGCGCACGATGTTTCCCCGCGACTTCGACATCTTGCCTTGGTCAAAGAGCAGCCAGCCATTGGCCTTGACCGAGCGTGGCAGCGGAATTCCCGCCGCCATCAAAAATGCCGGCCAATACACGCAGTGGAAGCGGCTGATCTCCTTGCCGATCAGGTGAATGTCCGCCGGCCAGAACTTCTTGAATCTCTCCTGATCCTTCGCGTCGTCCGAGCCGTAGCCAAGCGCGGTAATGTAGTTGGCCAGCGCGTCGAGCCACACGTAGACCACGTGCTTCTCGTCGCCGGGCACGGGAATGCCCCAGTCGAATGTGGTGCGGCTCACCGAGAGATCCTTGAGGCCGCTGCGCACAAAGCTGATGACCTCGCGCCGCGTCGACTCCGGCCCCATAAACCCAGAGTTCGCCTCGTAAAACTCCAGCAATTTGCGCTCGAAGGCCGAGAGCTTGAAGAAATAATTCTCTTCGCTCACCGTCTCGGTCGCGCGTCCGCAGTCCGGGCAGATCGTGCCCGGAGGTCCGTCTACGTATGCTTCGTCCGAAACGCAATACTGCCCCGTGTACGAGCCCTTGTAAATGTAGCCGCGGTCGCGCAGTGTCGCAAACAGGTGCTGCACGCGGCGGATGTGCCGCTCTTCCGTGGTGCGGATGAAGTCGTCGTAGGTGAGGCCGAGCCGGTCCCACAGGCCGCGAAATTCGCCGGCAATCCTGTCCGCGAACTCCTGCGGCGAGCAGCCGGCCAGCTTCGCCGATCGCTCAATCTTCTGCCCATGCTCGTCGGTGCCGGTCAGAAACCACGTTTCGACGCCCAGCGCCCGCTTGCGCCGCGCTATGGCGTCGCACACAATGGTCGAGTAGGCGTGGCCCAGGTGCGGCCGCGCGTTCACGTAGTAGATCGGCGTGGTCAGGTAGAAACGGCTTGGTTGCGAGCCTGAATCGGTCATGGAAAGTGCATTCTGTTCGCATCTGCATGCACAGCGAACTATTTCCATCTTACGGTATCGCGCGGCGCCTCTTTCGACCGCACAAAGAAGGGCCTCAGCGCACCGCGGAGTGGCAGACCGCCGCGCCGCAAATGCTAAAATCAGCTTGTAAATCAAGGATTTTCGAGGCCTTCGCGTGGTTCTGGAACTGGAAAAGCGGCTCGACGCTCGCGTGCGTGCTGTCCTGAAAGAAAAATACTCGCTCGACGTGGCAAATGTTCCTCTGGAGACGCCGCCCGACCTGCATCTGGGCGAGATCGCGACGCCCATCGCTCTGCAACTGGCGCGGACGCTACGCAAGGCGCCCAAAATCATCGCGCAGGAGATCGTCGCCGCGCTTGGTTCCGTCGAAGGCTTTGCGCGGTTCGAAGTGGCCGGGGCGGGGTACATCAATGCGTACCTTGATCGTGCTGCGGCGGCGCGGATGGTGGCTGCTCCTCAGTCGTCGCGCCCGTCCCAAGGGCCGCTCCATGCAATGGTCGAGCACACCAGCATCAATCCCAACAAGGCCGCCCACATCGGCCACCTGCGCAACGCCATCCTTGGCGACACGTTTGTGCGCCTGCTCCGCGCGGCCGGATACAAAGTCGATGTGCAGAACTACATCGACAACACCGGTGTGCAGGTTGCCGATGTTGTCGTCGGCTTTCTGCATCTCGAAAAGAAATCGCTAGCCGAAGTGCGCACTCTCATCGCCGACTGCGAAAAACGCTGCGCGGGCGTGGGCGGACACGCGGCGGGTATCGATTACTACTGCTGGGATCTCTACGCGCGCACATCGAGCTGGTACGCCGAAGGGACCACCGAGGATCAGGCCGAGCGGAAGAAGATCCGCCTCGATACGCTGCACCTGCTTGAACACGGCGGCAACGAAACCGCCGAGGTTGCCGAACTGATCTCGACCGCCGTCCTGCGCCGCCATCTTGAAACCATGCTGCGCCTCGGCATCGAATATGACTTACTCCCGCGCGAGAGCGAGATTCTGCACCTCAAATTCTGGGAAGCGGCCTTCGAAAAGCTCAAGCAGACGGGCGTGCTTTATTTTGAGAACGAAGGCAAGAACAGAGGCTGCTGGGTCATGACGCGGCCCGGGACGCTGGCTTCTACTGCTTCCGGTGGTAGATCTGGTTCAACTGCTTCTGGAGATTTATCTGGATCGCAAGCATCCGGTGAGACTGATGAAGACGCGAAGGTCATCGTCCGCTCCAACGGCACCGTTACCTACGTCGGCAAGGACATCGCCTATCACCTCTGGAAGTTTGGCCTCCTGGGCCGCGACTTCGGTTACAAGCGATTCTTCACTTATCGGAATCATGAGTGCTGGATCTCAGCCGAACACGGCGAAGCAGACCACCCCCACTTCGGCGGGGCGACGGCGATTTATAACGTCATCGATTCGCGCCAGTCCGATCCGCAGGCAAACGTGATCCAGGCGCTGCGCGGCATGGGCCACGCGGATCAGGCTGAGCACTACACGCACTTCAGCTACGAGATGGTCGCGCTCACGCCGCGTTGCGCCGAGGAGCTTGGATACAGCGTCTCCGATGAGGACAAGAAGAAAGCCTACATCGAAGTGAGCGGCCGCAAGGGCTTTGGCGTGAAGGCCGACGACCTGATTGACAAGCTCATCGCCACCGTTCAGCCGCTGGTTGACGAAAAGCAGGCCGCAAGCCCCGAACCCGTCCGCCGCCAGATCGCCCGCCAGATCGCCATCGGCGCTCTGCGCTACTTCATGCTCAAGGTGACGCGCAACTCCGTCATCGCCTTCGACTTCAAAGACGCGCTGAGCTTTGAGGGCGAAACCGGCCCCTACATCCAGTACGCCGTCGTGCGCATCCGCAATATCTTCCGCAAGGGCGGGACGACACCGGAAGCCATACTGGCGGAGTTTGCCAAGCAAGCAAGTCGGCAAGTCGGCAAGCCGGCAAGTCAGCAAGAAAGCGTTCCAGATGCCGCTGCCGCTGCCGAGGTTCTGAAAGGGCGCGACTTGAGTCGTGCCGCAAACGCAGAGAAAAATGACGGGGCTTTAGCCCCTGAAGAATCTGCGCTCGTCTCCTACCTCAGCGGCGAGGAGAATGAAGACATCTGGTCGCTCTGGCTGCGCGCCGGCCGCTTCTCGCAGGTTTTGGAGCAGTGCATCAACACCTCTGAGCCGGCCTATCTCGCCAAGCACGCCTTCCAGCTCGCGCAGGAGTTCGCCAACTTCTATCACCGCCACCACATCCTCACGGAAGAAGACCCGGCGCGCAAGACATTCCTGCTCGCCAGCGCAGCGGTCGCTCTGCGCGAACTCGTCCGCGCCCTTGCTCTGCTTGGCATTGAAAGCCCGGAGGCAATGTAAGAGCGGATTTTACTCCCGCCTCCGCCGCTGGTGCGTGGAAGGGATGTTCATGTCCTCGCGGTATTTGGCGACCGTGCGGCGCGTGATCTGGATGCCCTGCGATTGCAGAATTGCCGCAAGCTGCTCGTCAGTGACCGGCTTCCGGGGATCTTCGTCCTCGATGAGCTTGCGCACCTTGCGCCTGAGAACCAGCAGCGGCGTGTCCGCGCCCTCAGGGCCGTTGGCGCTCTCCGAAAAGAAAAAGCGCAGATCCAGCACGCCCTGCGGCGTGTGCGCGTACTTGTTGGCCACGGCGCGGCTCACCGTGGAGGGGTGAACGCCGATCTCCTCCGCCACTTCCTTGATCATCATCGGCCGCAGCGCCTCCACACCCTTATCGAGGAACTCCTGCTGGCGGCGCACAATTACTTCACAAGTCCGCAGGATCGTGCTCTTGCGCTGCGCGATGTTGCGCATCAACTGCAGCGCGGAGCGGAACCGCTCCTTCACGTACTCCTTCACTTCCTTATCCGTGTTCTCCGAGACCAGCATGTTGCGGTAGCGGCGGCTGAGGCGAAGGCTGGGCATATCCTCCTCGTTCATGCTGACCACCCATTCGCCGCCGCGCTTCACAAAGTAGACGTCGGGCTCAATCAGCCGCGGCTGTTCGCGGTTATACATGCGGCCCGGACGGGGATCGAGCGTGCGGATAAACTCCACTGCTGCCTGCGCCTCTTCGAGCTTCACCTGCGCCGCACGCGCCAGGTCCTTAAGATCGCGCTTCTGTAACAGAGGCAAGTGATGGTCCACAATCAGCGCCGCAACCTCCATGGCGCGCCGCCGCTCCTCGATGTGGGCCTCGGCCTCGTCGCGAAAGCTGCCATGGGCGTCCGCGTCGGTCGCCTCCAGGGGCCCGCCGTACATTTGGTCAAACTCTTGCCGTTGGGCGGCGATCTGGAGGGCCAGGCACTGGCGCAGATCCAGTGCGCCTACGCCTGCCGGGTCAAGACGCTGTACCAGTTCAATGGCGCGCCGAATCAGATCGAGCGACGCCATCTCGTCCGGCGCGAAATCATCCGGAACGTGGCCGTTTCCCGGCCGCGCATCGCCCGGAACCGCACGGAAAGACGCGGCCAGCTCCTCTTCACTTGCCGTCAGGTAGCCATCTTCATTGAGGTTGCCGATTACGAACTCGGCTGCCTCTTCGAGCTTCGCATCGACAATCAAAGACCCCAACTGCCACGCCAGGTGATCGGACAAAGTTGTCGGTTGAGAGAGAAAATTCTCAAACGAGGGCTTTTCGTTCTCCTCATACTCCGGCTGCGTGCGATAGCCAGGATCGAGATACTCCTGAAAGTAGGAGCCAAAATCGATCTCGTTAAAGACGTCCTTGGGCGGCGCGGCCGCTTCTTCCGCACTTCGTTCCAGACGCTCCTCGCGTTCCGCCACCTCATCCAGCATGGGAACGGACTCATTAATCTCCTCCAGGACGGGGTTCTCCACCATCTCCGCATCGATCATCTCCTTCAACTCGAGCTTGTTCAGGGCGAGAACGCTCACCATCTGCATCAGACCCGGCGTCAGGATCTGGCGTTGCGCGACCTTGATATTCAGTTTTGGTTCGAGCAGCGCCATCGATGCTGTCCATCCCTGTTCGGCTCAATGTGAGTGTACCCATAAGTCGAACGTGTGAGAAAAAGCTTAAAGGAGAAAGCGGATCGTTTTCGAGCCGTCCGTCCCAAAATGGGTAACGGCTCATTTCCGGAATCTCTGTATGAAGTTTATCGTCTGGCGCCGCATCCACGCGTCAACAGACGCGTCCTACACAGCGATTTGGCGACATCCGGGGTCCATTGCCCCCGTCATGAAGCGATCATGAACCGCAATCAGGCCAGTGAAAATCCCTCGCCCAGGTAGATCCGTCGCACTTCCAGGTCATTGCCGAGCTCATGCGGCGTTCCGGAGCGGAAGATGCGGCCCTCGGCGATAATGTACGCCCGGTCGGTGACGCTCAGCGTCTCCCGAACGTTGTGGTCGGTGATGAGCACGCCAATACCGCTGGCCTTCAGATCGAAGATGATCTTCTGCAGTTCCAGCACGGCGATGGGGTCGATGCCGCTGAAGGGCTCATCAAGCAGGATGAAATTCGGCTGGATGCAAAGCGCGCGCGCAATCTCCACGCGCCGGCGCTCGCCGCCGGAGAGCGCGTAGCCGCGTGTTAAACGAATGTGACCCAGATTGAGCTGGCTAATCAGCTTCTCGGCGCGCGTCCGCCGTTCCTGGTTGCCGATGGGCTGCGCCTCCAGCACCGCCAGAATGTTTTCCTCGACTGTAAGCTTGCGAAAGACCGATGGCTCCTGTGGAAGGTAGCTGATGCCGTAGTTGCGCGCCCGCAGGTACATAGGCAGGCGCGTGATGTCGCTGTCGTCGACCATCACGCGGCCTGTCTCGGGAACCACAAGGCCAACGATGATGTAAAAGCTGGTCGTCTTGCCGGCGCCGTTTGGGCCCAGCAGTCCCACCACCTCACCGCGGGAGATCTTCAGGTTGACGTTGCGGACAACCTGCCGTCCCTTGTAGCTCTTGCCGATTCCTTCGGCAATCAGTGTTTCCATTCAGTCTATGGCTCGCTTCCGCCGCTATTTTCCGTGCGCTTTCGGCGCGATCGTTCCGGTTCGTGTCTCGCCGCTGCCGCCTTCGATACTGACGCTATCATCGCGGCTATGGAAAATCAAAGTTTTGCCGGTCACGCTGCCCCGGTCGGGATCGGTCAGCCGCGGCGGAGCCGTGTCCGTGCCCGTCAGCACGTAGTCTCCCGTCACGCCCGAGTAAACCAGTCGCGCTCCGGTTCCGCGCCGCTCTCCGAAGGTCAGCACCACGTGCCCGGCTGCTATCATGCGATCCACCTGCGCCTGACCGGTCCCGTTGTCCGGACTCCCCGCCGGAATCATCTGCAACTCCACGGTGTCGGATCTCGACGCTGCGTTTGCCGTCTCTGCAACCACCTCACCCGCAACACCGCCGTGCATGATGGCGCGGTGTTCGGGGTCGGAGTACCACAAGTCCCCGCCACGAATACGAATCACGGAAGACGCAGCCGGCCTCGTCGCGCCCGCCGCGGCTTGTCGATGCCTGCCTGCCGTTCCGCTGCCGGTGCGCTGCGCACTCGCATTTTGCAGCACCGCACGCACCGGATTGCGGGCATCGGTGGTGCGCGCCGTGATGGTTTCGATGTGCTGGTTCAAGACGATCTCCGGCGCGTCAATGGAGTTCGCCTGCTGCCACAGCCGCGCATGGCCGCGAAATGTGGCTTCGCCGGTCGATTCGTTCAGCTGCGCCTCATCGGCAACTGCATGCGCAGGTCCATTGCCGCCGAGCGCTGTGCCGTGCTGCGTTTCGCTGCCGTTCGGGGCGCCGTTGGTCTCTGTTCCGCCAATCCAGGTGGCTTTTACGTCGCCGTGCGCAAAAGCGTCACCCGATCGCCGGGAAACGTCGAGCTTCTCCGCGGCCAAATCCAGCCCTCCATCCACAATGCGCGGCTCGATGGTGAGGTGCAGCCACTCCCCCGCGCCCTCATACGCAGCCTTGCCTGCCGTGGCACGCAAGGGCGGCTGCGGCTCGGCTCCGGGTTTCGGCGCCTGCTGCTCGACGATGACTACATGCCCTTCAATCTCTGCGGACTGCACGTCTGGCGCACCCCCAGTTTGCGTTCCACCTCGGCCTTCGGGTTGGCTGTTGCCTGTCGTCTGCTCCCTGTCTTCTTTTCCCCTGTCTGCAACAAACTCCACAATCAGCCTGTCCCCGCTCGCCGTCTGCCGCGCTCCCGTGGTCGTGGTCTGCTCCATCTTTGCGTGCCCCGTGCCCACCAGCCTGTGCAGTGCGGAACTTGCACCAAACGTTCCTGTCACCAGGTCGGCGCTCATCTTCGCAGGCGCCGGAGCGGCATTGCCCTGCCGGCTCTCGCTCGCAAGCGTCACGCCGCCCGAGCCGCGAATTGTCTCCGGTTCGATCTCGGTCTTGCCTGCAACCTCCACCGAGCGGAAATTCACATCCGCGACCGGCGAGCGCCAGCTCCGCTTCACTTTGATGGACGGTCCGGTGGTCTGCCGCCTGGTTTCCTGGCTCTCAAACGTAACGCCACGTTCCAGGTGCGCGTGGCGCAACTGGCCCTGTGCATTGAAGTCCAGATCCGCGGTGGGCGAAGCGCCCTGCACGGTACGGCCGGCCTGCGCCGAATCCATCTTCACGCCGCCTTCGAGATGCGCGTGCCGCGGCTGGTTTTGCTCGTCGAAATCCATCGTCGCCGTGGGCGCCGCCAATCGCCCGCCATCCGCCGTGGCTAGCGTAAAGCCGCCCGTCGCGGCCATGTGCTCCGTCGATCCATCGTCACGAAACTGGATGCTGGCCTGGCCTGCGTTTGCCTCGCCGTCTCTGAACTGAAGCGTGGCCGCGCGCAATACGGAAAGCTGCTCATCGCGATCAAACTCCGCGTGCTGTGCTCGAATCCGCACCTCGTCCTTGCCGCGCCGCGTGGTCAGCTCCACCGACTGCGCCAGGGTCAGGTTGCCGCGCTGGGAGTCGTAGGTGGCGCCCACCGCGCTCCCCGATCCCTGCGTCATTGAAAAATTCACCGCCTGCGCCGTCGTGACCACGCCCGTGTTGCGATCGAATTTCACGCCGCTGGTCTTTACATCGATCTGGCTGGCTTCGGCAGCCTTGCCGGCCGCCGTACGCGGGTGAGCTACATTTTTGCCCTGGCTCCCGGATTCCGCTGGCCGCGTCAGCAGCATCTCCACCGCGCCCTGCGCCGAGGCAATGCCACTTTTCTCGTCGTACTCAAACTTGTTGCCCGCAATCTTGTCGGCCTCGGTTCCCTCCGCGCCATAGATCTCGATCTCAACGTCGTGCAGCTCCACCCGATCGTTCTTGAGCTGCACGGCTCTCGATGCATGAATCTTGAACTTCGAATGAGCGCCGAGATTGTGCGAGTAGCTGTAGCCGTTCGACTCTTCTGTAATATTCAGGGGCAGCCGCGCAGGCACGTCGCTGCGGTGAAACCGGTTCTTCCACTTGGCGTGCGCCAGAAACATCACCAGCGCCGCCAGCAGCAGCACTGCCGCCACCAGCACCAGCGTCCGGATTCGCTCGATGGTGAAGCGCACAGCCTCAGTTCCTTATTCCCAGCCGCTCGGCGAGCCGCTGCGCAAGGCTCTCGCCCAACTCGCTCCACAGCAGGCGCGCCGTGGCCCCCGAGGCTTTCTCCACGCCGCCGGCCAGTGCAATCAGTTGCCGCACGTTCTCTTCCACGTGCCGTGCACCCACCTGGTCGAGATCGGCCCCTTCTTCGAGAAACGGGACGTCCGATCCGAGGTCGATGCGGATGTGACCATCCTGCTCGTAGGCGCCCTCCCCAAAGAGCGGTCCGTAGCCGGTGACACGCACCAGCCGCGTTCCACGCACCCATCGCCCGGCAAGTCTTTGATCGCTCAAATTGGAATTGTCATCCTGGGCGACCAACTTTGGCCTGTCATCCTGAACGGAGCGGGGCGCGCTTTGGGCCTCCTGCGCAGTCGAAGAACCCGCGGTTGCTTTTCCTGCTCCTGGCGTTCCGCCATCGCCCGCTTCCAGTTCCCACAAGTTCCACCCGATCTGAAACTCGTATGCATCATCCTCGTGCAACAGCTCAAGCGCCTCTTCCACCGCATGACGCGGCTCAGCTCCAGCATTCGCCCCCGGATCGCCGGCCATGCGGCCATACACGCGCTCAAACACCGGCGTCTCGCTCCAGCTCACCGGCCACACCGTCGCGGAGTAGACGCGCGCCTCGCCGCCATGCGCAGCAAACGCTCCCAGCACCGCGCACAGCTTCTCGCCGAGCGCCTCCAGACGCAGATTCGGGTACCACAGGCTCAGATAAAGCGTGTCGGACATCTCTATCGATTGTAGTCGGGGCGCAAGAGAGCTGCGTTCGCCGACAGGCTGAAGTTCAACGGCCACCGCCTGGCCGTCCGCCGCACCGGTCCGGCGCTATCCCGCGACAATCTCGCTGAAGTCCGCGATCGTGGAGAAGCTGCGCAGCACCTCGTCGATCAAGCCCAGGTGCGCGCCGCGCACCGTCGCGTCGGAATCGAGCACCATCACCTTGTCGAAGAAGGCGTCCACCGCGGGCCGCAGCGTCGCGATCCTGCCGAGCGCCTCACCATAAGCCCGCTGCTCGCGGAGCGCGGCCACCTGCGGCGCAAGTACCGCTGCCGCATCGGCAAGCCGCTGCGCCTCGCTGGCAAGCTTTACGCTCCTGGGCGAGCCCAGCGCGAATCCCTTCTCTTCGGCCTGGCGCAGGATGTTCTTGATGCGCTTGAACGCCGCTGAAACGGCAAGGAAATCCTCCGAACCGCGTGCCGCAGTAAGCGCCTCAGCCCGCGCAATCGCGTCGCGTACGTCGTCCGCGCCCGCCGCCAGCACCGCATTCACCACGTCGTAAGCAAAGCCGCGCGCGTCTTTGAGGTAGAACTGCAACCGCTCGCGCAGAAACGCCTCGACCTGCGTCTTGTTTGCGCCTTCCGCGCCTGACGCATTCAGCACATCGCTCAATGTCAGCGGCAACTCCGACTCGGCCAGGATCTTCACGATGGCATTGGCCGCGCGGCGCAGTGCGAACGGATCCTTCGAACCCGTCGGCGCGTTGCCGATGCCGAACATTGCCACAATCGTCTGGATGCGGTCGGCTAGTCCGAGCAACTGACCTTCAACCGAGACCGGAATTTCGTCTTCCATCGACGCCGGCGTGTACTGCTCGTAGATGGCCAGCGCCACGCGCTCACCCAGCCCCTGTGCCCGCGCATACAACCCGCCAATCACGCCTTGCAGTTCGGTGAACTCCTTCACGAGTTCGGTCGTCAAATCAGTTTTGGCCAGTTCCACGGCTTTAACGAGCGCAGGCTCGCTGAAGACGACATCGAGATTTGTTACTGTGGCCGCCAGCGCGCGAGCCACGGCCAGATTCTGTTCGGTCTTCCAGGCGTAGCTGCCCAGTTCCTTCTGAAAAGTCACGTATTTCAGGCTTTCGACACGCTCTGCAAGCGTCGTCTTCTGATCCACATCCCAGAAGAACCGCGCATCCTTGAACCGCGCCCGCAACACGCGCGCGTTGCCATGACGAATAATGGCCGCGCCATCCTGGTCGGCCACTGTATTCAGCACAGCGAGGAAGTGCGGCGCAAGATTTCCCTGCGCATCTTCAACCGCGAAATACTTCTGGTGATCGCGCATCACCGTGACCAGAACTTCCTCGGGTAGCGCCAGGTATTCCGGCTCGAAGTTGCCCAGGATCACCGTGGGCCACTCGGTCAGATGCACGACGGTTTCGACCAGCGGCTCATCCTCGCGCCAGCGCGCGCCTGCAACGGTGCGCGTGGCCGCGTCGAGCGCCTTGCGAATCGCTTGCCGGCGCTCGGCAGCATCGACAGCAACAAACGCCTTGCGCAATGTCTCTTTGTACGCAGCGGCCGAAGCAATGGTCACGGGCGCTTCCCCGTGCAGCACGCGATGGCCGCGGCTCACGTTACCCGCTGCAATGCCGGCGATTTCAAGCGGCACAATGCTCGCATCCATGAGCGCGGCAACCCAGCGCACCGGGCGCACAAATCGCTCGGGCTTGCCTGCGCGCCAGTACATGTTCTTGGCCCAGTAGATCGCGAGAACTTCCTTCGGCAGCCCTGCGGCAAGAATCTCCTCCGCGGTGTGGCCGGCGCGCAACACCCGCGCGCCCACGTACTCGCCCTTCGGCGTTTCCACCTTCTTGAGCTCGGCGACAGCCACGCCAGCCTTCTTCGCGAAGGCCTGCGCCGCCGGAGTCGGTTCACCGTCCTTGAAGGCCACCTTCCACGAAGGCCCCGTCAACTGCTCCTCGGTGTCGGCCTGTTTTTCAAGCACACCCGAGGCGAGCACGGCGAGCCGGCGCGGCGTGGAGAAGGTTGCGATCTTCGCGTCTGCAGCAAGGAGCCGCTCGCGCGTGAGCAGCTCGCTCACCCGCCGGCCCAGTTCGGCCTCGGCCCCGGCGATCATCCGCGCGGGAACCTCTTCGAGACCGATTTCAATCAGAAAGTCTGCCATTTCTGTAGTTCTCAGTTCACAGTTCGTAGTACACAGTTTGCGACGGCACGATTCGGCCCGCTGACTTGCTGGCTTGCTAACTCGCCTCTTGCTGCAACGCGTACGCTTTGGCCACGCCCACGGCCAGGTTGCGAATTCTCCCGATCACGCCCACGCGCTCCGTTACGCTGATGGCGCCGCGCGCATCGAGCAGATTAAACAGGTGCGAACACTTCAGCGCCAGATCGTAGGTCGCGAGCAGCGGGAATCGCTGTTTCTCCACCGTACTCGCCTTTTCGTCCGCCAGCACGGCGCCGGCCTTCGCGAGCAAAGCCTGCGCCTCGGCCTCGTAGCTGTTGAAGTGCTCCCATAGCCGCGGCACCTCGGCCGCCTCAAAGTTGTAGACCGAGAGCTGCAACTCCTCGGCCAGCCGCACCTCGCCGTAGGTCGTGGGCGCCCCCGTCTCGGGATCGCGCGCCCAAACAATGTCGTAGATCGAGTCGACATCTTGTAAAAACGCGGCGATGCGCTCCATGCCGTAAGTCAGCTCGGCGCAGATGGGGTCAAGATCGAGCCCTCCGCACTGCTGGAAATACGTGAACTGCGTAATCTCCAGTCCGTCCAGCATCACCTGCCAGCCCACGCCCCACGCTCCGCCCGCCGGCCACTCCCAGTTGTCTTCTTCGAACTTCAGATCGTGATGCTTCAGGTCAATGCCCATCGCTTCCAGCGATTCGAGATACATCTCCTGCACATTCACCGGCGGCGGCTTCAGAATCAGTTGGAACTGGGTATGCTTGAAGAGCCGGTTGGGATTCTCGCCGTAGCGTCCGTCAGCCGGCCGCCGCGAAGGCTGCGCGTAGCCCACACGGCAGGGCTTCGGCCCCAGCACGCGCAAAAACGTCTCGGGAGACATCGTTCCCGCGCCCACCTCCACGTCGTAAGGCTGCTGGATCACGCAGCCGCGCTCCGCCCAGAAACGTTGCAGGCGAAACAGCAAATCCTGAAAGGTGAGCGAGGTAGGCTTCACATGTGGTGCGGCTTGGGCAGCGGACACAGGCTTTTCTCTCTCATGGGGACTAAAGCTCGATTTTAGCAGTTAGGCCAAAGGGCGGGATCGCTCATGGCTCCGCCATCTACAATCCATTCCATGGTCGATCGATCTTCCGGCGAATTGCTCAGCTTTCACGAGGCGGCAGCCCTGGTGGCCAACTACGCCCAGAGCTTGGCGCGCAACAAGCCCGCAACGGAGAGCATCGCATTGGCCGAGGCGGCAGGGCGCGTGCTTGCCGAAACCCTTCGCGCCGACGCCGACCAGCCGCCCTTTGCCCGCTCCACGCGCGACGGCTATGCCTGCCGCGCGGCGGAAGCCTCCACGCACAGGCCGCTCAGAGTCACAGGCGCAATTCGCGCGGGCGACCCTCCAGCGGGATCGCTGGCGCGCGGCGCCGTGTGGGAGATCATGACCGGTGCTCCGGTCCCTCGCGGCGCCGACGCCGTTGTGATGCTGGAGTACGTCGAATCCGCCGGAACGCCCACCGCGCCGACCATCCGCCTCCTGCCTCCACGTACGATCAAAGCCGGCGACAATGTCGTGCTGCGCGGCGCACAGGCTCGCAAAGGCGCTCTGCTGCTTCCTGCGGGAACGCCGCTTCACGCTGCGCAGATTGCCCTTGCCGCCGCCTGCGGGTGCGCAAAACTCAAGGTCTTCAAGAAGCCTCGTGTCGCCATTCTTTCGACCGGCGACGAACTTGTGCCCATCACCTCCACCCCAAAGCCTGGCCAGATTCGCAACTCCAGCAACGCCATGCTTGCCGCGATGGTCTCCGCGGCCGGCGGCGAGCCCTGGACCTTGCCTATCGCTCGCGATACCGCCAAATCTCTCGACGCCGCGCTGGCCCGCGCCGCCTCGGCCGATCTGCTGCTCATCACCGGCGGCGTCTCGGCAGGCAAGTTCGATCTGGTTGAGCCCGCGCTGGCCCGCGCCGGCGTCCGCTTTCACTTCACCGGTGTGCGCATCCAGCCCGGCAAGCCACTGGTCTTTGGCGAGCGGCCCCGTGGTTCCACAAAACACGCCCTAAACCGGAACGGCACGAAGTGCTTCGGGCTGCCGGGGAATCCTGTCTCATCCGCCGTCACCTTTCTGCTCTTTGCCGCGCCGGTTCTCGCCGCGCTTTCAGGCCGCATCGATCGCGGCCCGCGCTTCGCACTTGCGCGCCTCGGCTCCGATGTTAAATTGAAGCCCGGCCTCACGCGCTTTCTGCCCGCGGCCTGTACCTTCGCCTTGCCCATCCCTGAAGTCGACCGTGTTCCCTGGCAGAGTTCGGGCGACATCGCCGCCATGGCGCGGTCGAACTGCTATCTGGTTGTGCCGGAAGACTGCGACCATCTCGAAGCGGGCTCGACGGTCCGCATTCTGCTCCCGTGAGGAATCCCATGCCCAAGCCCACGCAACTCTCGCATTTCGACGCAGCCGGCCAGGCCTCCATGGTCGACGTCAGCGCAAAGCGGCTCACCCGCCGCACCGCAACCGCCTCGGCTTTCGTCGAGCTTTCGCGTGAGGTCCTCGCCGCGCTGCCCTCGAACCCCAAAGGTAATCCCCTCGAAGTCGCACGCATCGCCGGCATCCAGGCCGCCAAGCGCACCTATGAGCTGATTCCCATGTGCCACCCGCTCGCGCTCACGCACGTCGATGTCGAGACCGAGATCGCCGCCGGCGGCGTGCGCAGCGGAGTCCGAATCAGGGCCACGGCCGCCACCGTTGGCCCCACGGGCGTTGAGATGGAAGCCCTCACCGCCGCCGCAGCAGCAGCCCTCACCGTCTACGACATGACCAAAGCCCTCGAC
This sequence comes from Acidobacteriota bacterium, assembly GCA_021790995.1. Classification (GTDB taxonomy): domain Bacteria; phylum Acidobacteriota; class Terriglobia; order Terriglobales; family Acidobacteriaceae; genus Telmatobacter. Next base: position 31,443 of record JAJYFA010000009.1, on the reverse strand, counting down.
AAAGCCATCGTCATCCGCGAGATCCGTCTGGAATCCAAAACCGGCGGCAAAAGCGGCGATTTCAAGCGGAATTCAAAGTAGGAATGCTCGATTTACACGGTAAAAATTACCATCGCCGTGAAATTTTTGCCTGCAAACACAGAATTGTTCAGCATGGAACCTATGAGCTGTCAGCAAGATACGGCTTTCCCTCCTTTGGAAGCGAACCTGCATGACCCTCGAATGGGATCTGTCGACACATTGAGACAGGCCCGTGGAGGTTCTTTATGCAAATGGAAGGTTCCCAATTCCCCGAGCTTTCGCCGATCGCAAAGCGCGTGGGCCCGTTCCTTGTCGCCGCCCTGATCGCCGTCGCGGGCATTGGCTATGGCGTGCGGGCACACCACAGCGCGCAACTTCTGGCGGCTAAAAATGAACAGATGACGGGTCAGCTCGCTGTCACGCGTACCCAGGTCGAAGCATTGACGGCAAAAGTCAATACGCTCTCTGAGGAAGCCAAACCCAGCCCGTCGAATATGCCGGTCGAGAAGACGGCGGCGCCTGCTGCAACAGCGGTCCGTCCCCGCCGGGTGACTCGTCATGGCAGCGTCCAGGATTCGCGCTACAGAAAACTTGAATCGCAGGTGAACGCGCAGGGCAAGGAGATCGACCAGACACGCAGCGACCTGGTGAACACCCGCACTGAATTGGGTGGGTCGATCGCCAAAACGCACAACGAACTGGTGGTTCTGGAGAAGCGCGGCCAGCGCAGCTACTTTGAATTCGACCTCACCAAAGCCAAACAATTCAAGCGCGAAGGACCGCTTGGCGTCAGCCTGCGCAAAGCCAACGTCAAACATCAATATGCTGACTTGATGTTGATGGTCGACGACCGCAGCCTGCAGCAGAAGCACGTGAATCTCTACCAGCCGGCGATGTTTTATCAGCCCGACAGTCCACAGCCCATCGAAATCGTGATCAACGAAATCTCAAAGAATCACATTCACGGCTACGTGAGCGCGCCCAGGTACAAAAAGTCGGAACTGGCGGCGATGGCCAATGGCGGCGGAGCAAACGGAGCCTCCACTCAGACGCAGGCGGCAAACTCGGGCCAAAGCGATGGCGACATTGTGCACCCGGATCAGGCGACAGGCACGCCTCAAGAGCCCACGCTCAAGCAAAGACCAGTGCAACAGGGGCAACCGCCCGAGATGTAGCAGGGTGCACGTGGCGGGTGAGCTACTCCGCGTGAAACACGACATCGAAGAGCAGCAGGCTGGCTGTCGTGAAGATGATGTCGTAGCCGAAGAGCATCTTGATCCACAGAGTAGGGTCGCTCTCTCCGGTGAAGATGCCCGTGGTTGCCTGCACCATCGCGAGAAGCGCGGGAATGAAGATCGGAAACAGAATGAGCGAGAGCAACAGTTCCCGGTTGCGGCTGCTCATGGCCAGCGCGGCGAAGAAAACGCCGTTCCCCACCAGCGCCCATGTGCCCAGCGGCAGCACCAGCGCCAGCAGCCAGGCATTCCCCGCCACGTGCAGGTTGTAGAAGATAAAGAAGAATGGCGCCAGGATCACCTGCACGATCGTGACAAAGAGAAAGTTGGCGATGGCCTTGGCCAGATAAAGCTCGGCGCCGGGCGAGGGCGCCGTGCGTTGCGCGTCCATCACCTGATGGCGAATCTCGCGCGACCACGCCTGATTGAGCGCGCTCACTGAGGCGAACATGGTGGCCACGCAGAGCACGCCGCCCGCGATCTGCTGCGCGAACTGCCCCTGGGGATCGAAGGCGATCGAGAAGAGCACGACCACCAGGCCCGAGAAGAACAGCATGGAGATCATGGCATCGAGCGTGCGCCACTCGATGCGCAGATCCTTCATGAGATGCGTCCAGAGAGCGCGAGTCAATTCTGTTCCTCCGGTGGTCTTGCGTGTCCCTCCGGGCTGCCGGTTTTTGCGTCCTTCGTCAGGTCGACGGTCTCCACCGGCTCGCCGATTGCGCCGGCGGCGCGAAGATAATCGTCCGGAGCGAGGATCAGCTGCGTCCCTCGTGTGCCAGCCGAAACGCTGATCTTCTCAAAGAGAATCACAGTCTCATCGACGAAGACCGGGTACGGCTTCTTTGCGCCAAAGATGGTAACGCCGCCGCGAATGTAGCCCGTAAGCGGCTGCACGTCCTTGAGTGGCGACATCTCGGCCTTGCGCCAGCCGGTGGCGCGCGCCAGTTTCTTGAAGTCCAGCTCGCCGTCGCCGGGAATCACGGCAAAGGCATAACTGGCATGACCGTCGGTGGTGAGCAACGTCTTGAAGACCTGCTCGGGCGGCATCCCGATCTTTTTCGCCACCGTAATCGCGGTCAGGTCGTTGGGGTCGACCTCGTACTCGCGCAGCTCGAAGGCGATGCCGATCGATTCGAGGAAGCGTGCACCGTTGGTCTTCATCGTGTAGGACTCCCCGGCTCAGTGCCCCACGGACCAGGACCTGTCCGTGGGGACCCCGGCTCAAACGATGCCACGCGGCCGGCGTGCAGCGTGAGCACCCAGTCGGCGATGGGCGCGGCCAGCTCCCGCTGATGCGTGGTCAGGACGATGGTGCGGTCGCTCTGGCGAAAACGGGCCAGCAGGTCCACCATCTGCCGCGCGCTCTCCACGTCCATGTTCGAGAAGGGCTCGTCGAGTAGCAGCAGATCCGGCGAGGCAATCAGCACGCGGGCCAGCGAGGTGCGCTGGCGCATGCCCTGCGAGTAGTGACCGAAGGGGCGGTTGAGGTTCGGGTCGAGGCCCACCTGGCGCAGTGCGTCGGCCGGCGTCAGACAGTTGCGGCCTGGATAGAGACTGGCAAAGTAGCGCAGGTTCTCTTGCGCGGTCAGCTCGTCGTAAAGCATCGGCGCGTGGCTCATGTAGCCGATGCGGGCGCGCTCCTGGTGCGGCTCGGCCGCGCCAAAGACGCGTACCTTGCCGTAGGTCGGACGCAACAGGCCGGCCAGAATGCGCAGCAGCGTCGACTTGCCCGCGCCGTTCTCGCCCAGCAGCACGTAGCAGCGGCCGGGTTCGAGATCGACGGTGACTTGACGCAACGCGGCAAAGCTGCCGAAGAGCTTCGACACTTGGAGAAGCTGGGCGCAATGCCTTGCGGGTTCGGCGCCGCTAGCGTTCACGGTCATGCACTCAGTTGGCGGTGGAGCGGGTTGAGGACGGTGCAGGCGCGGCGTTGGCTGTGTTGGCCGGCTTGGACGCATCTGGAGCCTGCGGTTGTGCGCCGGGCTGGGCCGGTGCATACTTGCTGGCGCACTTTGCCTGCAGTTCGGTCGCGTGGAAGACGCCGTCGCGGCCGTAGGTTCCCGAGGCTACTGCCTCGGAATCGTCCTTGAAGGTATCTGGCGGCGGCTCCGATCCCTTGTAGCTGACCTCGATTGTGCGCCCGCTTGCGGCGCTCGCCATGTGGCTCTCGTACTCGTTGAGCTTGAAGTCTACGTGCGGCCCGTCGCGCACAATGGAGCCGGGCACAACAAAGCCATCCACGCGTAGATTGCGTGTGTAAGCTTTGTTGCCCATCGAGAGCAGTTCCGGAACCTTGACAAAGTAACTCTTGTTCGAGGCATAGCCCGTGTAGGCCAGCCAACCGACAGTGCCAAGGATCACGACAACCGCGATCCCAATACGCAGAGATTGGGGAGAAGACTTCATGACGCCTTCTTTAACGATACAAGAAAGCAGGCAACAAGGGAACAAGAGGGTTGGGAGCCTGCGATTGGGCAATCAGGGAGGCGAGAGAGCTTCGTGCGGGGAAATGCGTCTGCCGGGCGCAGATGTTACCTTGCCGCAAGGTAAAGTTGAAGGCTGATTCCCGCGCCCTCTCGCCACATCAGTGGCTTCGCCACAGCCTGCGCAAAGCCTCGTTACGATTGCGATCTATGCTCCTGGCGGGCACGGGCGTACTTGCAACCAGCGGAACAACAAACATCGCAATCAGGATCAGTTCGATCACGAGATCACTCATGAGAGCCTCCGTTTGAACGTGTCCTATTGGTCTTGTTCGTCGTGCGCCCGCTCGATGGTGGCAACAATCACCGGCGCCATGATCATGGCGACGAAGGCGAGGCCAATCAGAAAGTCAGTCATTGAATTTTCACCCCGCACCCTGACAGGCGTGCATTTCTGAGATCGGACATTAGCTGATCGAGGCATGAAAGGGAATCACCCCGGAGTGGGATCGGGCCTGATCCGTTGGAGGCACAGGGGGGATTCGGCAGCGCTTGTGACGGAGACTTCTATCGGCTTCGGCGCGCCGTCAGCGGCTGACCGAAAGAGGCCGAACAGGGACGTTCAGGCTCTTCGCCGGGCTCACAGGGCGTTCCTTGCGCCCGGCTGCAGGCAACATCGCCACAATGGCCGGGGAGGCCACAAATGCAACAAACACGAGAGCGATGAGCAGTTCCATCATGGACACGCACCATCCGATCCGTTGGCCGATCGGCTCCTGAAGATCAGATCAGGATCGAAGCCGAAGCAAGAGTAACTCCAAAATCGTTCCAAAGTAACTCAGGTCTGTTACCGATCTTAGTGTCGATGCAGAGAAAACTGCAACCGAATTCAGCGGATTTCAAGGGAAAATAGCGTCAAATCTCCTACAACTAAAGGGTGAATACACGATTGGCTCGGATGCCGCAGCTCGATGAATGGTGGTTACTTAAGTAAGTATCGGTAGCTGTAAGAGCCATTCAATGAGCGGATTCGAGGACACTGGCCGCCCGGTTGATCGCGTCGGTCAGAACTTTGAGTTGCTGCGCCACCAGGTTTCGATCCTGGGCGTCGATCGCCTCATTGACGCCGGGAATCACAACTGCCGCGTAGCCTGTCACCTCACCGGGAGCGAAGATCGTGTGCCGGTACCACGGTCGATTGGGAAGTCCCGAATCGGAAAGAAACGCCGTTTCGGTCTGCCGTAAGGCCAAGTTCAGGTGGGCCAGATCCCCTGCGGGCGAGGATTCCAGCGTATAGGCGTGTTGCGCGGCTGCGGCAAAGCGCGCGGCTGCCGCCTCAGCCGGAGCGAAATCTATCTCCCCGAGCCCGGCATCGGAGGCGCGGTGTTTGGCGGTTTCAAGATAGGCTGAAATCTCGCGTGCGTAGGCGACATAGTCGTAGGGCAGCACGTCGGCATCGGCCATGCGGACCGCCTCAAGGCCCAGCACGCGCGCCATCTCCTGCAAGTAGAGAAATTGTCCATCGGCGTTGTGCACAAACCACGCAAAATCGTCGAACGCCGAATGATAGACCCCATAAGGTCCGCTGGATCCAATGTCGGTGGAGGGCACGCCTGCGTGCTGCAGGAAAGGCGTGAAATCCGACCCGGAGCCGAGATCACCGACGCGTACTTCTTCTCCTGCGGCAAGCGGCACATTCGCCTGGCGATGTTTCGTTTTGTCCAGCGACTCGCTGCGCCACGACATGTACACCGTGCCGCCGAGCGGGCTGGGAACCGAACGCGCGATGCCGCGAATGAACTTCTTGAGCGAGGGAACGGCGGAAGCCGAAAAGTCCGGGCCGGAGACAGCCACGTCGACGTTGAAGTAGGCAACAGCGCGATCGAGGGCGCGGCCCTGCTGCTCGACCCACTCGGTCGAGCCTATCAGGCCCTCCTCTTCGGCGTCCCAACTGCAAAAGAGAATCGTGCGCTTGGGCCGCCATCCCTGGTGCAGCAGCGCGCCGACGCCGTGAACCGCTTCGAGCATGGCAGCCGTACCGCTGGAGGGATCCACGGCGCCGTAGACCCAGGCGTCGCGGTGATTGCCAACAATGACCCATGAGCCGGGATCCTGCGAGCCTTCAATCTTTCCGATTACGTCCCAGATGATTCGGCGCTGGTAATCCTGTCTGGAGACAAGATGAACTCTGACTCCGCCGGGACCCATGCGATAGTGGAAAGGCAGCGCGCCCTGCCAGCTTTCGGGTGCCCGGGGGCCTTTGAGCGCCTCGAGAATCGGCGCGGCGTCGTGGTAACTGAGCGGGATCGAGACGATGTGCGGCTCGTTTCCGTCGGGGCCGTCGGGGTGCGCGGTGCGCGCGGAATCGGGCAGGTTGGGAGTGGAAGCGACGCCAGGCGTCTCGGGATCGCCGGGATACTTGAAGAGATATTGCACCGAGCCGCTTTGCACCGCGGTATCAGGCCGCCAGGGTCCGCCGGGCCAAACATTGCCTTTGGCGAATCCGTCGTCTTGCGGATCGGAGTAGAGAATTACGCCGGCTGCGCCGCGCTGCTCGGCCAGGTAAACTTTGACGCCGCGAAAGTTCGAGCCGTAACGGCAGATGACGATCTTGCCGTGCAGGTCGATATGGCGATCCGCCAGTTCGTTGAAGTCTTCAAGCCGGCCGTAGTTCGCGTAGACAACTTCGGCGGTCACATCTCCCGACGCGGAGGATCCGTTGAAGGGCATGACGACGCGGGGATTGTCCGGGGCCGGGTCGCCGTCGACATGCTCGCGCGTGGGACCGCTCATCAGAAGGTGGCCGTGGGCGTCCCAGGCTTCCACGCGCTCCATCCTGGGCCGATTGAGCAGCACGCGGTAGGGAACGATCTGGGTCTCAAGCCCGGCCGCTCGGAATTGCTCGGCCACGTACTCCGCAGTCTTGTGATCCTCAGGCGTCGCGGCAAGATGCGGCTCGGCTGTGAGGATTTTCAGCTCTTTGCCCGCGAGTTTCGCGCTGGGAACTGCCAGAAACGTCTCTTCGAGCCGGGCTTCGGCGCCGAAATCTGCATAGCCAAACGAATGTTGTTGCTGCTCGATGGCTTGCGCTGCAAGCCGGCTGGAAGAAAAAATGACGAGGACAAGAGCCGGCAAAAAGAAAAAGACAAGCGCAGTACGGACCTTCATCAATGGAATCCTTGCAACTCAATTGAACTGAACTCAGGCAACTGGCTGAGCGCAGTGGGCGCAACGCCTGGCAGCCAGCGGAATCTCGCTGAGGCACTCCGGGCAGGTCTTGGTGGCGGGCGCGGCAGGAGCATCGGGCTTCTTCATGCGCGCCATCAAGTGGTTCATGGGCAGCACAAATACGAAATAAATGACCGACGCAACCATCAGGAATTCAATCACGGCGTTGATGAAGTTGCCGATGGTGATTGCGCCGCTGCCGATGTGCAGAACGATATAGCCGAAGTTTGGTTTGCCCAATGTAGCGCCGATCAGCGGGTTGATGATGTCGGCCACCAGTGAACTCACGATCTTGCCAAACGCGCCGCCGATAATGACAGCGACCGCCAGGTCCATGACGTTCCCGCGCAGGATGAAATCACGAAATCCCTTCAACATCGCTTCCTCCAGTGCATTCCATTTTTGCCCTGCGCCACAGAAAGTTGTGAACCCTCCACAGCAGGAATCCAGGGCTGATCTGCACTTCGCCCCATGCTACACGAGAGAAGACGCAGTTGGCAGCGGGATTTTTGAGAGCGATCGACGGCTCTCCAGTGCGGGCGCGCCAAACAGCTACGGAACGGCAAGCAGAACCACGATCCCGGCGAGGATCAGGAGATCGGTGTAAAGCAGAATGAGGACGCCGGCATGGTAAAGGTTCCATTTGCGCTGCAGGCAGCGGGCCGTCTCCGCCATGCCCAATCCCGCAACCAGAAGCGCAAGAAACTGCCAATCCGAGCCATGCAGATTCTCGATGTGTGGAAAGCCGGCCAGGCGCAGGCTGGCGGCAAAGGCGCCGAGCGAAAGGAGAGTGGCGCGCGCCAGCGATCGTTGCCGTAAACGGAAGATGTTGGAGCGAAGCCGCACAACCTTTCACTGTATCGCGGCGGCGCGGGAGAAGCGCAGTGCCCTGCCGACAAGCGGCTGACGCCCGCCAGCACGTGACCGAAAGAGTTGGCCAGCACAACAGGTCGCGGCGTGCGATATACTCGGTGAGCCTATTTCCCCACTTCCCCCGGGCAATTCAAATTCCCAATAGGCATGTCAGGAGGTTGACAATGCAAGCAGAAGATTCCGCGCAGGCTCCCCTGAATCCAGGGATTGTCTTTGAAATGCTCCATGCGTACCAGCGCACGGCGGCATTGAAGGCCGCGATTGAACTTGATGTGTTTCGGGCCGTTGGCGAAGGGCCGGGGGATGTGGCGTCGATCGCGCGACACTGCGCGGCTTCTGAGCGAGGCATCCGCATCCTCTGCGACTTCCTCGTTATCAATGGCGTGCTGGCGAAAGACGATGGTCACTACAAGCACACGCCTTCAAGCGCGGCGTTCCTCGATCCGCGTTCGCCCGCGTGCCTGGCTTCAGTTGCGCAATTCCTGGGCAATCCGGCCAACCACGTACCCTTTGACCGGCTGGCCGACGTGGTGCGCACGGGACGTACGATCCTCGATGGCGAGGGTAGCGTGGAGCCGGAGAATCCCATCTGGGTGCAATTTGCTGAGACCATGGCGCCCATGATGGCGCCCATGGCCGCGCCCTTGGGCAAAGTGGTGCTCGATGGCCATAACGGACCGATGCGGGTGCTCGATATTGCCGCCGGCCACGGTCTCTTCGGCATCGAGATCGCCAAGCAGAATCCGCAGGCGCACGTGACGGGCCTCGACTGGGCGCCGGTACTGCGTGTGGCGCTCAGGAACGCTGAACGGGCCGGCGTGCACGGCCGCTACGACATGCTGCCCGGCAGCGCCTTTGAAGTAGAGTTCGGCGGGCCCTACGACGCAGTGCTGCTCACAAATTTCCTCCACCACTTCGACAAGCCTACCTGCACGGGTTTGCTCAAGAAGGTGCGCGCCGCGCTCAAGCCCGGCGGCCGCGCGGCGACGCTCGAGTTCGTGCCCAACGAGGACCGCGTCTCGCCACCCACGCCGGCAGCCTTCGCCATGACGATGCTGGCGGCGACGCCCGCCGGCGACGCCTACACCTTTAGCGATCTAAGCGAGATGTACGCGGCGGCGGGGTTTTGCGATGTGAAGGCGCATCCGATTCCGATGAGCCCGCACACGGTGGTGATGGGAAGGGCGTGAGGAGCAGTGCAGAATTGAATAGCCAACGGCAAGATTCTGCTGCGCACCGAGCCAGAGTTGCATCGCAAGGCGGCTCTGCGCGCGGCAGCCGAAGGCGTGAGTCTGAGCCGCTGGATCTCGCGGCAGATTGAAAGTGCGCCGTAGGACAAGCGCCTGAACACGCACCCTCTGCTATCGACATGCTCAAGCCGGCTGAGCGATCAATATGAAAGCAACAGCCGATCGGAAACTTCGCGCTCTTCGAGACTACGGCCGTCCATTTGGACACGCTTGCGCATAGAACGTCCGAGCGTGAGGTATACCTCACGCTTGAATAGACCTTTTGGTACTGGGATGTCGCAGAGCTTGCGTCCTAAGAATTCGTAAATAAATAAACGTATCGACATGGTCACTCGGATGCGAAGCATATCCGCATTATGCTGCTGAAAAGTGAGCACTCTTGCCGAGCTATCGCGGCCACGATGACACGGGCCGAGCAACGGTGCATGTGGGCAAACGAAGAAGAGGCCGTACACCGCGAGCGCTCTGGCAATGGATGAAACGCCGCGCCGCAGTCGAACCCAGCATCGGACATCTCAAGATGGAACATGGGTTGGAGCGCAACCGCTTGAAGGGCGTTGCCGGCGATGCGCTCAATGCCATCCTGAGCGCTGAGGCGATGAACTTCCAGAAGCTCCAGGGAGCTTTTTGGCGCATTTTTCTGCTCTGCCTGGGATGCACCTGGGGCTGGATTCAGGCCCTACAAGAGCGACTCCTCCTCCAAACGCAGTCTGCAGATGCCTGAAATCTACTTTTTCAGGATCGACTGGATAGCGTGTTTGACGCGAAGGCCGGCGCACGGTTCGATGTCTGTTATCGAAGGCGAGGCAAGGAACGTCATGCCGTGTTCCAGCTCAAGGAAATCCTTCCGATCCAGGGAACGATGATGCCGCTTGCTGCCGGTCAAATCAACGAGTGAACGCGCGCGACCTGCGATTCGATGCGCGGGACCGTGCGCTGTATCATGGGGGCACATGCACTCGCGCGGTTTTCTTTTGATTTCAGCCGTTTCCCTGTTCGCGCTCGGCTTCGCTGGTTGCCGCTCGCTGCCTCCATCCAAGCCGTCTTCGGAGTGGACGCCGCAGGAAGCGCGCGGCGCGGCTGTTTTTGAGGCCAAGTGCGCGCGCTGTCACTATCCCACGTCGACGCGTCCGCTTCACGGACCCGGTTTGCAGGCGCTCACGAAGCTGAAGGCCATGCCTTCCGGCGCGCCGCCGACCGATGAGCGCATCACAGAAGTCATTCTGCACGGACGACAGATGATGCCCGCTACCTCTCTCAGCGACGATCAACTGAACGATCTGCTCGCCTATCTGCACACGCTATGACAGACGAATCCAACTCGAAACCTCCCTCGATGGACCTTCCTGGCTCATCATCTGTGCCGAAAGAAGCGCGGACAAAGCTCGTCAGACACCCCGGCGTTGTCGCTATCGGCTTATATATGTTCCTGCTCGCCGGGGTGGTCGTGGTCTACGTCGTGCGAGGCTGGGTGGGGCCCTTCTTTCTTGTCTTCTCTGCAATGTTCATCGCCGGCGGACTGGGCCTGATGATGCTACTGCGCTGGGCATGGGCGCTAACGCTGGCCGCGGTCGCGATCCTCTCAGGCCTGTTCTTCTGGATCAGCGTGGCGCAGCATCTCCCCTATTACCTCGTGCATGGCCTGATCAATCTGGTCTTGTTCCTCTACCTGGTGCGCGGCGAGGTACGCCGGAATCTGCGCTAAGTTCGTCCACGCCGGCCTCTTTGCTCATTTGGCTTCTTGCTCCCTCGTTTCCTGTCTTTGCCGGCCCTGGCTTCTACAATAAAGACGTGATGGATCTGGTGCAGATTGAGCCTATGCGCCGCCTGCCCGCGCCCAAGCCGGAGTGGCTGAAGGCCCGCGCGCCGGTGGGCGAGAACTATCACTCACTCAAGCGTCTGGCCCGCTCACTTGATTTGCATACGGTGTGCGAAAGCGCGCAATGCCCCAACATCGGCGAGTGCTGGCACCACAAGACCGCGACCTTCATGCTGCTCGGCAACCTGTGCACACGGCGCTGTGGATTCTGCGCCGTGCCCAAGGGACGGCCCGAGCCGATCGACTTTGACGAGCCGCGCCGCGTGGCGCAGGCCGTTTCCGCGCTCGGGCTCGAATTCGCCGTGATCACAAGCGTCAATCGCGACGACGACCTCATGGGCGGAGCGCGCGTCTTCGCCATGGTGATCGATGAGATTCGCCGCCAGGCACCCGGCTGCCGCGTCGAAGTCCTTATCCCCGACTTCCAGGGCGATCACGAGGCGATCCGCACGGTAGTCGAAGCGCAGCCTGAAGTGCTGAATCACAACACCGAAACGGTGCCGCGCCTCTATCGCGTGGCGCGCTCGGGCGCACGCTACGAGCGCAGCCTTGAGTTGTTGCGCTACGCCAAGGAACTGCGGCCTGAAGGGGCGACGAAGTCCGGCGTGATGGTCGGCCTCGGCGAAGAGACCTGCGAACTGCTCGAAGTCTTCCGCGATCTCGCCGCTACGGGCTGCGACATTCTGACCATCGGCCAGTACCTGCGCCCCTCGCGCGACCACCTGCCCATGAAGCGCCTCTACACGCCGCGTGAGTTTGCCGAGCTGAAGATTGAGGCGCTCAAGATAGGCTTTCGGCACGTAGAATCGGGACCTCTGGTGCGGTCGAGTTACCACGCCCACGAGCAGGCGGCGGCCACGGGCGCAATCGCCATGGCATGAGGCGATGCAAGCTCCGGACCGGCCCTGCGGGGTTGTAGAATAGCGGTTGGCAAGTTCGCCAGAGCGAGGACGAATCACGATGACAGCCTTTATGGCCGGGAATCCGGCGCTCAAAGACCTTTACAACGACCTCAAGCGGCGCATGGACAGCGCCGTGGCAGACTTCCAGGCCAACCTGGCGGCCACGCGCACCGGCCGCGCCAGCGTCCACATGCTCGACCAGGTGAAGGTGGACTATTATGGCACGCCGACACCCATCAGCCAGATGGCGCAGGTATCGGCGCCCGAGCCGCAGCTCATCACGATTTCTCCCTGGGACCCCAGCATTATCAAGGAGATCGAGAAGGCAATCCAATCCGCCGATCTCGGCTTCAACCCCATGTCCGACGGCAAGGTCATCCGCGTTCCCGTGCCGGCCATGACCGAAGAGCGCCGCCGCGATGTCTGCAAGCACCTGAACAAGGTGCTCGAAGAGCACCGGACGGCAGTGAGAAATGTGCGCCGCGACGGCAACGAGGCCCTCAAGAAGCTCGCCAAAGACAAGAAGATCAGCGAAGACGACGAGAAGCGCGCTCTCGAAGAGGTGCAGAAGATAACCGACGTCGAGATCCGCCGCATGGAAGAGCTTTCGCAGAAGAAGGAAGCTGAAGTGATGCAGGTCTGAGGAGCCGAGGCGTAACGGAGCGATCCCGGCAGCGCCATTCTCCTGACCAGCAAAGCGTGGGTTTCACGACACACACTCTGCTGGACTCCAATGCGAAAACAAAAAACAAACGCTCGCGCCGTAAGAGCGCGGCATCAAGCCTTTTTCGGCCGTTTGTAGAAGGGTATTGGAACCTGTTTGGCGCGGACGCGGTTGCCGCGCACGTCGACCAGAACGTCGCTGCCGGAATCGGCAACGGCAGCCGGCACAAGCGCCATGGCAATGTTGGTTTTAAGGAACGGCGCGGGACTGCCCGATGTGATCGTGCCTGCCGGTTCTCCCGAGAGCGAAAATACAGCATACCCATCGCGAGCGATGCCGCGCTCGACCATTTCCAGGCCAATAATCCTGCGCTTCGGCCCGCCGGCTGCCTGCGCTGCGAGCAAGGCATCCCGGCCAACAAAGTCGCCTTTGTCGAGTTTGAGCCAGCGCGTGAGGCCGGCTTCCAGCACATTGATCTCTTCGGAGATCTCGTGGCCGTAGAGGCTCATGCCGGCTTCGAGGCGCAAGGTGTTGCGCGCGCCCAGTCCGCAGGGGCGGATGCCGAACTCGGCCCCGGCATCAAGCAGCGCGTTCCACATCTTGACGGTCGTAGGCTCGTCGGAGGGAATGTAGACCTCGAAGCCGTCTTCACCCGAGTAGCCGGTGCGCGCGATCATCACGTTGGGAATGTCAGCGACTGTTCCCCAGGTGAACCAGTAATTCTTGATCGCGGCGAGATCAACTTTGGTGAGTTTGGCAAGGGTTTCGAGCGAGCGTGGCCCCTGCAGGGCGAGCTGCGAGTAGTAGCTCGAGTAGTTGCTCAGGTGAATGCCGGGCCAGCCGCCCACCTGCTGTTTGATCCAGGCAAAGTCCTTTTCCGTGGTGCCGGCGTTGACCACCAGAAGATAATCGTTGGCGCCGAGACGGTGCACCAGAATGTCATCGACGAACGTGCCCGAGGGCGTGAGCAGCGCGGAGTAGTGCGCCTGGCCGTCGGCGAGCCGGGCGGCGTCGTTCATGGAGATGCGCTGCACGGCGGCGAGCGCGCCGGGACCGCGGAACTGAATCTCGCCCATGTGGCTCACGTCGAAGAGGCCGACGCCGGTGCGCACGGCCATGTGTTCGGCGATTAAACCGCCGCCGGAACCGGGGCCCCCGGCGACGGGTCCTTGTCGCTGGGGTGGGAAACAAGGATACTCGACCGGCATATCCCAGCCGCCAAAGTCGACCATTTTGGCCTTGAGGGCCCGGTGCGTTTCGTTGAGGGAGGTTTTCTTGAGGGGCGCAGCGGAAACGGATTCGGACATGGAAGATCCTTCAAGGAGCGGCTTACCGCCCCTCTACACCATAGGCACTGGCGCTCGCCGGGTCAAACCAGCAGGCCCGCGCGAGATTCCCTGCCGCATACACAGTTCTCTCATCGTCAGCTCGCCGCGCTCATCGTCAAAGATGAACCGCAACTTCTCATCCGTTACACTGCTCGTTTTCCAGGGCATAAGCACGTTGTACGCCCTCATGCCCCCAGTTGCAGTGTCAGGAATGTCCCCGGTTGAATCTGTCAGAGATGTGACCGGTCCGTATCACTTTCGCCGTGGGGGCCCCCCTCTACGGTCTCTGTAAAGATCTTCTTTGTTTTCAAACGCCTGGCAAGTACAAAGTGAGACAAGTTCCTTTGTTTCAATGATCTGCGGCCAGAATCGTGGTGGCAAAGGAGTTACGCGTACCTTGGCCCGCGCCGGAAGCGCGAAGGCCGAGGCGCGTGCCCCCGGCGCTCGTGATTGCGCCTGGAATCAGGGTAGCGGATTGGGAGAAATTCTCAGCAAAGGGTGGGAATCGTGTTCCTCACCGGTCGCCAAAGGCGAGCGGCCGGTGGCACCCTCAGTTTGATTTTGAAGAGGATCGGAATCGCAACGTGGTCCGCTTCTATGGGCTGGTGTTCAACGACAACGGGACGCTGCGCATGGATTGCGCGCAGGCGATGGACGGGGTGGCGGAATGAGCGCGGCGGGTGGGGATCGTGCTCTCCCACTCAAAACGCAAAGAGCGCGTTTTGAGTGGGGCGCAGTCTATCGAGGGAGAACCGAGCGTGAAAGAACTTGACCTGATAGGCCACCTGCCTTATGCGTCGACAGGGCTTTCTTTATTCGAACATCTTCAAATGCGCCAATGACGGTACCGCTCAAAGAGAGCTGCCGGTCTTAAAGGCGGGCATTTTTTCTCAGAACGCTCCAGTGGTACTCAAAATGGCGCATCAAAGGGGATATGCGCCGTGCTGGGAATTGCAATACTACGGAGTTGAGTACGCACCAGACATGGCGAAAACATCTGCCGCAGCACGATGACGGCCGTCACTTTTACTTTTGCCGCATTTCCGGATTCTTACGCCGATGACTTATGCAGTCATTGTTTAGTAGAATGGCGTGACGCGGATCACTCACAAGCAGGTCGATTCGGGGGTGAGAATGTGAGATAGATCACAATAGAATCTTCTAATTGAGTGATAATGTGACCGCAATCACATACAGTTTTGACTGCGGCTTGATCTGATTCTAATGAACGACACTAAGACGATCCGGTGTGCTTCAACTGCATGTGAGCTTGCAAGGAGCTCGCGGGTAGAGGAGTGTATTCGGGGCGTTTAAGATGCAGGGTGCCGTGCAATACTTGGTCCCCACCAAACAACAATCCATGCAAGGAGGAACTATGAAGCACATTGTTCCAGCAGTTTTCGTATTGCTGATAGCGGCGGTTGCTGCACAGGCAGGAACCATCCATGGCAAAGTTACGGGCGCCAAGGGGCAGTCCGTTGTTTACGTCGACGCAATTGCCGGCAAAACTTTCCCCGCGCCTGCACAACATGCGGAGGTGAATCAGAAGGGCTTGATGTTCATGCCGCACCTTCTGGTGGTCCAGAAGGGAACCACGGTGGACTTCAAGAACGAGGACAGCGTGGAGCACAACGTGTTCTGGCCCTCGATCAGCGGCAACAAGAGCCTTGGCCACAACATGGGCACCTGGCCGCGCGGACAGCAACGCAGCTTCAAGTTCGACGCCACCGGAATTGTGCCGCTTTTGTGCAACGTGCATCCGGATATGGCGGGCTACATTGTAGTTTCACCGACGCCCTATTTCGCAACGACCGACAAGACGGGTGCTTTCACGATCGCGAATGTTCCCAACGGGACGTATAAGCTGACGGCCTGGAACGAGCGGGACAAGATGCGCACCCACACCGTGCAGATTACGGTTTCGGGCGACGCCACCGCGAATATCCCGATGAAGTAATTGGCGAGCAACCAGCCGTGGGCGCGTGCGCCCACGGCACAGCCGAGAGTAAAGCGTCTGGGCAGGGAAGCGGGCGGCATGTTGAAGCGATTTGAGAACAAAGCGGTCGACGCAGGGTGGTTGAACAGCAACTTCCCATGCATGATGGCTTGTCCCGCGCATACCAATGCGGGCAGATATGTTGCGCTCATCGCGGAAGGAGAGTACGAAGAGGCCTACCGCTATGCGCGCGGTCCGAACCCGCTGGCCAGCATCTGCGGCCGGGTTTGCGCGCATCCTTGCGAGACGGCTTGCCGCCGCGGCGCAATTGACCGTCCTATCTCGATTCGGGCGCTCAAACGGTTTTTGACCGAGCGCCACGGGCCCGAGTCGAGACGGCCTGTTGATGTGAATGCGGGATGCAGCCAGAAGAAGCTGCCTTTCAAGATTGCCATTGTGGGCGCCGGGCCGGTTGGACTCTCGGCGGCTCACGACCTGGCTCTGATGGGCTATTCGGTCACGATCTTCGAGGCCGCCCCGGTTGCAGGCGGAATGCTCCATCTTGGCGTGCCGGAGTACCGGCTGCCGCGCAGCGTCATTCAGGCGCAGGTGCGGGAGATTCTTGCGACTGGAGACATTACCCTGAAGCTGAACTATGCGGCGGGGCGCGACTTCGAAGTCTCCGAATTGCGCAGCCAGGGTTTCGACGCGGTCCTGATTGCGGTCGGGGCGCATCGCAGCCGCGATCTCTCTATTCCCGGCGTGGATCTGGATGGGGTTTACAAGGGAATTGATTTTCTTCTCAACGTCAACCTGGGCTACCAATTCACGATCGGCAAAAAGGTCATTGTCATCGGCGGCGGCAACGTGGCCATGGATGTGGCCCGCTCGGCGGCGCGCGAGGTGGTGCGCCAGCATGTCTCGGGGGTTCAGGAGCAGGAGCCGCTTCAGGAGAACGTGGACGCAGTCGCCGGCAAGGAGATGATGGACATCTCGCTGTCCGCGCTGCGCCTCGGCGCCCAGGAGGTCCACCTGGTCTGCCTCGAACCCCGGGCACAGATGCCGGCGGCGCAGGAAGAGATCGTCGAGGCCGAGGAGGAAGGCGTCATCCTGCATCCCGGTCTCGGACCAAAATGCATCATAGGCGGTCCCGATGGCGTCACCGCGCTCGAAGTGCTCAAGACCAAGCAGGTATTCGACGCCAACGGCCGGTTCAATCCCTCGTTTTACGAGGGCAGCGAATTCCAGCTCGAATGCGACACGATCATCATGGCCATCGGTCAGGCCCCCAGGCTGGACTTCCTGAAGCCGGAAGACGGCGTGGAGATCTCGCGCCGGGGACTGATCGCGGTCGAGCCGCGCACTCTGATGACCTCGGCCCCCGGTATTTTCGCCGGCGGAGACTGCGCATTTGGACCGCGGTTGATTATCGACAGTGTTGCCGACGGCAAACGCGCGGCGATGGGGATTGACGAGTATTTGCGCGGCACCAGCCATCCCGAGGCAACGATTGAGGTGGAGATTCTGAATCGCCACACCATGCCGCTCAATCTGCTTGACCTTGTCCGCAAGGATCCACAGGTACTGCCGCTCGACCGCCGTACGGGAGTCACCGAAGTCGAGGTAGTTTACGACGAGGAGACAGCCCGGGCAGAGGCGCAGCGATGCCTGCACTGCTGGGTCAACACCATCTTCGAGGGCAACGCGCAGGACGGCAGCCAATGTATCCTCTGCGGCGGCTGCGTCGATGTCTGCCCGGAGAACTGCCTTGAGCTGGTAAGTCTCGATCGTTTCGATTTCGATCCGGGAGTTGTAGAGCAGCTTGTCGAGAACGAGCAACTCCTCAACGTGGAACTGGACGATGTGCGGGCAGAAGAACTGGGTACGATTGCCGGTTCGGTGATGCTGAAGGACGAAACGCGATGCATTCGCTGCGGTCTTTGCGCAGCGCGATGCCCGGCGGGCACGATCACCATGGAAGCCTACAACCTGATCCCGGCCGAACCGACCGGGCTCATCTCCATTGAATCCATCGAAGCGCCTTTGCGCGTGCCGGTGGCAGACAGGAAGTGATGCCGACAATGACCACGACAACGGAAACCCATCTTGTTCGCGAAGGCTCCGAGCTGGATCGCAGGGAGTTCTTCACCAAACTCGGCCTCGGCTCGCTGGGGGTGGCGACAGCGGGAACCCTGGCTTTTTACTACCAGTATCTTTCTCCCAATGTTCTGTTCGAGCCCTCCCCCATTGTGAATGCGGGCGCGCTGGATCGCTATCCGCTCGGATCCGTCACGCTCGATGTAAACTCCGCGATCTATCTGGTGCACCTTGCCGAGGGCTACTTCTCGCTGAGTGCGATTTGCACCCACCTGGGATGCATGACGGCCTGGAAGCCCGAATTGAACATGATCGCATGTCCATGTCACGGCAGCCGCTTCAGCGAAGAGGGGCAAAAGCTGGCCGGTCCGGCGCCCAGGCCGCTTCCCTGGCTGAAAACCTGGATGAGCGACGATGGAGAACTCATGGTCGATCGCTCCGTAACCATTCCACAGTTCCAGTTTCTGAGGGTATAAGAGATGCCGGGTACCATCGAAACCTACTTCGACAAGCTCGAGCGCACGCGGGTCTGGCGATCGATCTTCCGCAGCGGGAAGGGCACGAGCACGCTTCACAACGCGCTGGCGATTCAGCAGAACGTGTTCCTGCACCTGTTCCCCACCAAAGTTCGCAAGCGAATGCTTGGCCTGGGCGCTACCTGGTATCTGGGAACGCTCACGCTCGGTACATTCATTGTTCTGGTCGTCACCGGCATTCTGCTGATGCTTTACTACCATCCTTCCGTGCCGCGCGCCTATTCCGATGTCAAGGATCTTCAGTTTGCCGTTTCATCGGGTCTTTTTCTGCGCAATCTTCATCGCTGGTCGGCGCACGCGATGGTCTTTCTCGCCTTTGCGCACATGTTTCGCGTCTTCTATCGTGGCGCGTACCGCGCCCCGCGGGAGTTCAACTGGGTGGTCGGCGTCTTCCTGCTGCTGGTGACGCTTCTGCTCAGCTACACGGGCTACCTGTTGCCCTGGGATCAGCTCGCCTACTGGGCGATCACGGTCGGAACGAACATCTCCTCCGCTGTGCCGCTCATCGGCGACAAGATCCGCTTTCTTCTGCTGGGCGGCCATCTGGTGAACGCCAATGCGCTGCTTCGCTTCTACGTGCTGCACTGCGTGATTCTGCCCCTCACCGCGGTTGTGTTTCTGGCCGTGCATTTCTGGCGGATTCGCAAGGACGGCGGCCTGTACGTGCGGGAAAGTGAACCCGGCGCGGCAAGCCATGAGCAGCAGTCATCCAACGAGGAGCAAAAAACACGATGACACCTCCCAAAGACTTCACGGCTGCAGTCGGATCGGACATGCGCGCTTCGCAAAGGCGTGTGCTTTTCGTGACACGGCGCACCTCTCCGCAGGTAAAGGTCTACGACGAGGAGAGAGTGCAGACCTTTTCCGAGGTTTTGATCAGGGCTCTGCTGGCGGTCGAGTGCCTGCTCATCGGCCTGGTGCTCATGTCGCTCTTTTTCAATGCTCCGCTTGAGGGCATTGCCAACCCTACCAACACGCCCAATCCGGCCAAGGCGCCTTGGTACTTCCTCGGCCTGCAGG
Organism: Acidobacteriota bacterium; assembly: GCA_021790995.1. Taxonomy (GTDB): domain Bacteria; phylum Acidobacteriota; class Terriglobia; order Terriglobales; family Acidobacteriaceae; genus Telmatobacter. The sequence continues at coordinate 12,108 of JAJYFA010000009.1, read as the reverse complement.
AGATGCTGCATTATTTCCCGCCGGTCGTCGCCGGGGTCTTGATCCCTGGCTTGCTGATCATTGCACTTATCGTTATTCCTTATTTCGACATCAACATTGAGGCCGAGGGCTTCTTTCTCAAGAATCGCCAGCAACGCCTGATGCTGTCGATGATCGTGGCGGGATCGCTGAGCATTTTCCTCTGGTTCTTCGATGTATATGTGGCGCTGGCGCCGACGGTGATCATTGCCGCGCTCATGCTGCTGGCCGCCTTCAGTTCTCCGCAATCGCCGGGCCGTTTGCGGCGATATCTAGCATTAAGACCCATTTTCTGGTGGATCATGACGTGGTTTCTTTTCGAACTTATTGTCCTCACGGCGGTGGGCACGTTCTTCCGCGGCCCCGGCTGGTCGTGGGTATGGCCATGGAGGAGCTAAATGCAAACGCATAATACTGGCTTTATCTCCTCAATCAAGGCTTTCATCCGCGATCCGTTCCGCATGTTTGGAATTGTCAGCGTGGTTCTGCTTCTTCTGCTGACTGTGGCGCCGGCGAAGGATTACTTCAGCCAGTGGCACGGCTACCAGAAGCAGTATCTGAACCTCATCCGCAATCGTGGCGATGCGGTCACGCTGCGCCGCCACTTTCAGGGTGGGATCCAGCAAATCTGGATTCCCGAACTGGGCGTTGTCGATCGCTGCCAGACCTGCCATGTCGGCCTGACCGAGGCCAGCCTTTCCAATATCAAGGAGCAGCCGTTTCGCGCCCATCCGCCGATTCCGCACAAGCTTACCCAGTTCGGCTGCGTGATGTGCCATCGCGGCCAGGGCGCGGCGACCACCGTCGAAGAGGCACACCATAGCAAGATGGCAGGCGAAGAGCCAATCCTGCCCGCGCGCTATGTCGAATCTTCCTGCGGGCAGTGCCACCACGAGCCGCTCGAAGGCACGCCCAAGCTGAACAATGGCCGCGTGATGCTTGCCCGCTACGGCTGCGTGAACTGCCATACCGTCACACTTCCCGATGGCAGCACGATGCAGGCCACCGACAATCCGCCGCCGTTGACCCACATCGCCGACAAAACCAGCCGCGAGTGGATCTATGCATGGCTCAAGGATCCAACGAGCTATTCAGCCTCGGCCACAATGCCAAACTTCCAGTTGAGCGACGCGGACGCCAGCGACATCTCGGCGTTCCTCATCGCCAACAGCACACCTCAGCCCGGCGACACGATGGCGTCTTCGGCCGCATCGCATGGGCCGGCGCCCGATCCTACGGCCGGAGCCAGCCTCTATGGCGAGTCCTTCTGCGCCTCCTGCCACGCAACCCAGAATGAAGCCGGCAATCTGGTCGGCGGAGACCTGGGACCGGAGCTGACCAACGTAGGCACCAAGGTCAAGCCCGACTGGCTCATGGCCTGGATGCGCGATCCGCAAAAGTACGATCCGAGCACGCTGATGCCGCAATACCGCTGGACCGATCAGCAGCTCAAGACGATCACTGCCTACGTCGCCAGCAAAACCGATTCCGACCTTCTCGCCAACGTCCATCTGCAGCCGGCGACAAAGGCGCAGATTGAGCACGGCAAGAAGCTGGTCATCGAGTATGGCTGCGCCTCCTGCCATGCCATCACAGGCGTTCCCAAGCCGGACAACTTCGGACCGGACCTGAGCCGCATCGGCAGCAAGCCGCTGGTTCAGCTTGTCTTCCTGCCGGGCATGGAGCACAGCCTGCCTGCTTACCTCTCGGAGAAGATCCGGCAGCCGCGGTCCTTTGGACCCTCGCTCCACATGCCTCGCTACAACTTCACCTCCAGCCAGGTGGCGGACGTTACCACCGCGCTGCTTTCACTTACCGATCGCAGTTTCGCCCTGCCCTCCAGCCTGCAGGTTCCCGCGGCGCGCGAGACGAACTACCAGCCTGCGGGCCAGGCAGGTCAACTGATGGCGAACCTCAACTGCCTGAGTTGCCACCGCATCAACGGCCACGGAGGCACCATGGCTCCCGACCTGAGCTGGGAAGGATCCTCGGTCCAGAGCCAGTGGCTCGATGGCTTCCTGAAGGATCCCAACACGTTGCGTCCGGCCCTGATTCGGCGCATGCCGAAGTTCAACCTTACGGATGCCGAGCGCACTGTGCTGACCAACTACATCATGACCGTCTACCAGACACCCGCGTTCGTACGCGACGAGATGCCGCTCAGCGGCTACTCGCCCGATCTCGTCGAAAAGGGGCGCCAGCTCTTTTATTCCAAGTACGACTGCCAGTCTTGCCACATGGTGAATCCCAACCAGGACAAGGGATACATCGGGCCTACATTGACGAAGGTCGGCGCGCGCCTGAACGCTGCGTGGATCTTCCACTATCTGAAAGATCCTCAGGCGCTGCGTCCCGGAACCATCGAGCCCAACCAGCACATGAGCGACGACGACGCTCGCGCGCTGACGGCATTCCTCATGGCGCAGAAGACCGGCGCCGGGCAGGGGGCAAAGTGATGAAAGCGAATCTATGGATCTCCGCAATGCTCGTTGCCGCAGCGTGCGCCGGATGTGGGCATCGGAAAGCGTCTGCTCCTGCACTGCAGGCAAAGGCGGCCGGCACGGCCATCGTCGTGGCCAGCGGCGACAAGCAATTGGGATCTCCCGGCTCTCAGCTTCCGCAACCGCTGGTGCTCCAGGTAAATGACGACCAGGGCAACACCGTGACCGGGGCCAAGGTGCAGATTTCCGGCCCGCGGGGCGTCGTCTTCGACCCGGCGCAGGTTCTCACCGACGACAATGGGCAAGCTACGTTCAAGGTAACCCTCGGCGGAATCTCGGGCCGATACGAATTGACGGCATCATCGCAGGATGCTCACGGAAAGACTTTCACCCTCACGGTTGCTGAATTTGCCGCCGGCTACCAGCAGGAAGTTGGTTACGAGGTGAATCAAAAATACTGCTCTCGCTGCCACAATCCCGACTCGACAACCGAGCAGGTTTCCAACTACGACAATCTCGCCGTGAAGCCTCACTCGTTTTCCAGCGGCGAGGTCTATAACAAGTTTTCCGATGCCGATCTGGCGACCGTCATCTCGCACGGCGGCCCGGCCATGAACCGCTCTTCCCTGATGCCGCCTTATGGCTGGACGCTCGACAAAGCCGAAATGCAGGCCGTGATTGCTTACATTCGGCTGGTCTCCGATCCTCCCTATGTGGTGCCTGGGGTTGTGTATGGAAAACATTGAACTCGGGACCGGCGCTCCTTAGGGGAGCGCTGGGTGGGGGGTGCATTTTCCGCGCTCCCGGTTCACAAGCTCCATCTGCGCCGCTGTCTCCGGCCGGTTTCGATCATGCCGCGCAACGACGCAGGGGAATTTCAGAATTTGGGTTTCATTCATTCATTCAAATTTAAGGAGGACTTATGAAATTCTTGCCTTTGGGGACCAGCGCCGCGCTATCGGTTGTGGCGTTTTCGTTCCTGATCTGTACATCCACTCCCAATGCGAAAGCTCTGCCGAGCTACGCGCGCCAAACAGGGCTGCCGTGCAGCGGCTGCCACTATACTCCGCCGGAGTTGAATCCCGCCGGACGCCTGTTCAAGCTTCTTGCCTTCACGGACAGGACAGCTAACAGCACGGTGCCTGCGGCTCCATCCGACAGTCGGCGTCCCGCTCTCAAAATGCTCCAGACGCTGCCTCTGGGCGCATGGTTCGAGGCCTCTTCGACCAGCACAAAGAAGGCTCAGCCCGGCACGCAGAACGGCAACTTTGAATTTCCGCAGGACATCTCCCTGTTCCTCGCTGGCGCATGGGCCGATCACCTGGGAAGCTTTCTCCAGGTCACCTACAACGCGCAGGACGACCATTTCAGCATGGATAACACGGATATCCGGTACGCCAAAAAGGCCAAAGTGAACGGCAAGGATCTGATCTGGGGCCTGATGTTCAACAACAATCCGACCGTTGAAGATGTCTATATGACCCTGCCGAACTGGGGCTATCCTTTCATCGCGTCAGACTCGGCTCCCACGCCGGCGGCCTCGGCCATTATTCAGGGCGCGCTTGCGCAGGATGTGGCAGGCTTCGGCGGCTATACCATGTGGAACAACCACCTGTACGGAGCTGCAACCTTCTACCGCTCGGACCATATGGGATCGCCACAGCCCAATACCGGCGTGGGCGCTTCCTATAACATCAGCGGCCTGGCCCCGTACTGGCGAGTTGCGTACCAGGAAACCGGAAGAACCAACGTCATCGAAGCCGGATTCTATGGGATGCACGTAGCGTCATTTCCAGGAGGCGCGACCAGCACGAGTTTTACCGGCCCCACGGATAACTACACAGACTTTGGCCCGGACTTCGAGTACGACCGTACCATCGGCCGCGATGTGCTCTCCGTCCGCGGCACCTACCTGCGCGAGAACGAAATCTACAACGCGAGTTCCGCTGCCGGGACGGCGTCGCCGGGCAATCATCACCTCAACACCGGCAATGCCAACGTCGAATATCACTACGGCAACCGGCTCTCCGGCGCCTTCGGCTGGTTCCTCACTTCGGGCACTGCCGATACCACGCTGTATGCCCCCGCGGCGATCTCCGGCAGCGCGAACGGCAGTCCGAGAAGCGAAGGCTATTCAGCCAACTTCTCCTACTGGCCGCTGCAAAACCTCGACCTGGCCTTCCAGTACACAGGCTACACGCGCTTCAATGGCGGTAACATCAACTATGACGGCAGCGGCCGCAACGCCAGCGACAACAATACCGCCTATCTGTTGATGCGGTTTATTTTCTGAGACGCTGGTGCTCGCTCAACCTGAAGAACCCTGAAGGTTGAAGCTCGAAAAAAGACTGCGTTGTCCCAATAAGGTGAGGTTTCAGTGAAACCTCACTCTCAGAGGACGACGCAGCCTTTTTTGCAAGGATTTTGAAAACTGCCGCCGAAAACCATCAGGCAGCGCTCTCCACTGGGTTTTTCAGCAACGGATCATTCTGTATTTTCCCAGGTTCAATCTTCGCCACAAGCTGCTAGCCGTTGTGCGCTTCAGACTCAGCGCTGCCCGCGGATGCGGATGCTCCAGGCTCATCAATCCATAAGCAGATGATCCACCACACCACCGCTGCAAGAAAGATCACGCTGTTCGCTGTGTTCAGCGAGTTCATCAGGTTCATCACGCGCTTGTAGTCGTTCTGGCTGTGAATCGTGACATGCGTGGCGACGTGCTGCAAGATGCCGCGAATCGTCAACTGCGAAATGGAGGCCATGGCGAGGCCGATGACGAGCTGCTGCGCGTGACTGTGCCAGCCCGCCTTGAACTGGCGGCCGAAGATCAAAATGAGCAGTGCGAGCAGGACGATAAGCACATCGCCGAACATGTCGGCCTTTTGTGCAAAGAGCTCCATGAAGCGAAAGGCCGCGAGCTGCGAAGTGGCGAAGAGTGTCTTCAAAGACGGCCATGGGCCCCACAAGGCCGTTGTGGTTCCGGCCACGGCCACCAGCACCAGCGTTCCGGCAATCCATGCTCTGCGCCCCGCGCCGGCAAAGGCCCGCCGCGCGATTTCAATCACCATCAGCACGGTGATAATGGCGGCCAGATCGGCCAGTGAGAGAAAGAGCGATTCGGAAAATGCAAGGGAAACACGGTGGTATAGCAGGCGGCTGGCCAACATGCGCAGAGCCGTCAGCGCCATTGCGGTTGTGAACCAGGGGAAACGGCGCACGCGATCGCGCCCCAGCAGCACCACCAGAAGAACCAGCAGCGCCGCGAACGTCAACGTCCAAAGAATCTGTGCCGAGCTGAAATCAAAGTTGAAGTGCATTGGAACCTTATCCGGGCGCGGTCATCATCCAGGCGCCAGCCCTCTTTTTAGTCTAAATGCGCAAGGACAATCTGCCGCTCCTGCCATAATGCAAACATGCTGGTTCTTGCCTCCGCTTCACCGCGCCGCCGCGACCTGCTTTTGCAGGCGGGGTTCCGTTTTGAGGTGCATCCCGCGCACATTCCAGAAGATCCGCTGCCCGGCGAGGATCCGATCGTCTACGTGACGCGGCTGGCGCGCGAGAAGGCGGAGGCTGTGTATCGCGAGCTATCAAGCAGCGCGGCTCCTGGAAAAGTTTGCCTCGACGGCCGGTCCTCTCTGGTAGTGGTGGGCGCCGACACCACGGTTACGCTCGACAATGCCGTTCTGGGCAAGCCGGAAGACGCAACCGATGCCGCTCGCATGTTGCGCCTGCTTTCGGGACGTACGCATCGCGTCGTCACTGGCGTGGCCCTGGCGGCCGCAAAGGGGACCGAAGTGGCGGCCGAGGTCACCGCGGTGCGTTTCCTGACCCTCTCCGAGGCGGAGATTGCCGACTACATCGCCACCGGCGAGCCCATGGACAAGGCCGGCGCCTACGCCATCCAGGGGCGCGCCGCCCGGTGGATTCCCCGCGTCGAGGGCTGTTACTTCAATGTGGTGGGCCTGCCGCTGGCTCTCGTCTCGTCGCTTCTCGATGCGCGCCCGGCACCGAGCGATGGCGCTCTTGTCACGCGGATATGTGACGGCCGTTAGAGCCCCTCCAATTTTTCTGCGTAGTGTAGTCGATCTTGAAAAATCACTTTTCAGGATCGACGAACTGTTCTCTTCTTCCCCAATGACCTCTCGTTCGCACAGCTTATTTATGCGCGAGCTGTTAAGCGTCGATTGACCGGCAATGGTGACAGATGCGGGGGTGCCCGTCACCGCCGTCCAACGGGAAGGCCGTTGAACCCAAAGAAACGGGGAGCCGAAGACTGGCTCGGGCTCCCCGCAGATTGTGTTGAACTGATTCCACCGCCGGTTAACATCCGGCGATGTTGCTACTTGACGACCAGGGTGACCGTAGCGGATCGGGTGACGGTGTGAGTCTGCGAGCTTCCTCCGCAGCCCATCATGGTGGCGCCCGCAGCGACTGCGATCGTCAGAACGATCGTCAGCCACACGCGTTGTTTGGCCCATCTGGTCCTGAAGGCTGCCAGCGGCAGCAGCAGGAACGGAAGGAAGATCAGCGCGGTGGCGCTGCCCGGCAGCGTCTCCGTAATGACGACGGTGATCTGGTAAGTACCGGACGGCGTCGACGACGTGGTTGAAATTGTCAACATGCTGCTGGTGCTCGAATAGCTGCACGCCGCGCCGGCAGGAAGATTCAAGCACTGTACGCTGACATTCGTGGCGCCAGAAGGCAAGGTGAGAGCATAGGTGACCGTTGAGCCCGGAGTCACCGTAGCCGTGAGAGTGGTGAACACTGGTCCGCCGCCGCTTCCCGGCGAATCCACCTCGAATTGCATGGCGTTCGATGTGCCTCCGCCTGGCGCCGGTGTTTGCACTGCGATGGTGTAAATGCCTGAGGTCGAAACGGCGGACGAAGGAACCTGCGCCGTCAGTTCCGTGCTGCTGACGAAAGTCGTGGCGAGCGCGGTGGAACCCCAATTGATCGTGGAATTGGAGACAAAACCAGAACCATTAACGGTCAGCGTAAAGGCCGCAGTTCCGGCCGAAACAAACCCCGGAGAGATAGCGGAAATCGCCGGCGCTCCGGGGGCAGGTGGAGGAATCGCCGGCTGCCCGGTAAGCGTCAACTGCACTGAGGACGGCGTGGACAACGCGGCATTGGTGAGATTGCCGTTGAACGTGACCGCGTCGGTGGTTGCGGCGGTGGTTGCGGTCGGGTAAGTGGCTGTGAGCGCGCAAAGTCCGCCGACGGCCAGAGTGCCGGCCCCGGTCGAACTCAGGGAGCAATCCGTCGAAGCAGTGGGAGCCAGGCCATAGTCCGTTGTGTCGGTCTGGGTCCAGGCCGTCGCGGTGTAAGTCTGGTTGCCGGATGCAAGCAGATAGACATTTTGCGAGGCGCCGGCGGCCGCGAATTGCACCGCGCCCAGCGTACGCGCGAGCTTGAGCACACCACCCGAGGAACCGGTGTAGAGATTGCCGGCCGCGTCGATCGCCAGCGCGGCAGGCGCAATGCCGGCCACCGTAAATGCGTTGCTGTTGCTGCTGGCCGGTACGGCGAGGATTGCCGCCGCGTCGGCGATCAGCAGGTTTCCGGCAGCATCGGTGACGATCTGAGACGGAGCCGTCGCCGATGTTTTCACCGTGCTCCTGGCGCCGGTGAGCAGGTTAAAGCGGTAGATTGCCGGCGCGCCCGGATCGGCAACCAGCAGGTTGCCATTGGGATCGACGGCCAGACCGGAAGGCGCAACCAGAGTTCCCAGCGCGAGGGTTGTCTTTGCGCCGGCCGCTGGATTGATGAGATAAACAGCCTTGGCGGCGGAGTCCGACACGTAGAGATTGTTCACGCTATCCACGGCGAGACCTGCCGGTTTGGTGAAGGTATAAGGCAGCGCAACGGCGCTTCCCGTGGGCGAGATTCGGGTGATGGTTCCAGCCGCGGTGTCGGCGACATACACGTAGCCGCGCGCATCCAGTGCAATCGCTCCCGGCGCACCGAGCGTGGCCAGCGCGGTTCCGGTGGCGCTCGATCCCTGCGAGGCCGACTTCGGGTTAAAGCGGAAGAGCTGCTTGCTGTTGGAATCGGAGACGTAGATGTTTCCGGCATCATCCGTGGCGAGGCCCGCAACCGCAAGGCCGGCGCCGAAGCTGATTTGGCTCGCCGGATCGACCGTGGCTCCAGCGCCCAGGCCCATGCCCGTGAGCGCAAGATTCGCGATATTGCCCTTGGAGCTTGTCACGGTGATCGGCGTCGAACGCGCGCCGGGAACTGCTGGCGTGAAACTCGACGTGAACATACAGTCGGCAGTTGCGTCGGCATTGGTGGTGCAGGAGGGTGTCGACAGCGACCACTCGCCCGAGGAGGAAACCAGGCCGTTTGTTGTGGCCAGGTTGTCGCCAGGGATGAAATGCAGCTCGACCGGCTCGGTTGTCTTGCTTCCAGTCGCGCCGCCGGCAGAGGCCAGATTGGTTGCGGCCTCGCGGATACGCAGGTTGAGTGTGTCACCGATATAGACGTTTCCGAGCGGATCCACCGCCACGCCAATGCCGTTGCCTGCATCGCCGAAGCTTGCCTGCGTCGCTGGACAGCCGTCGCCGACAGAGTCGGTCGAACCTGTGCAGACCGTGGTGGCGCTGGCTGCAAGCGCGCGGATGGAACCCGACTGTGCATCCAGGAACCAGATCGCTCCGTAGCCGTCGGAGATATAGATGTTTCCGTTCCGGTCAATACCAAGCTTCTGCGGCTGCATGGTGACACTGGTCGGCGACACGGGCTGCAAAGCTTTGGCTGCCGTCGTGACGCCTCCGCCAGCGATGGTGTAGATATCACCGTTGACCGGCGAGGCGATACCCAGCTTGCCGAGGAGATTGTCGAGCGGCGAACTGGTACCGCAGGTGACACACACCACGCGGACGGTTGCATTGTCGGCGATATAGACGTTGAGGTTGTTGTCGACCATCACGCCCTGCGGATTGTTGATCTCGGCCGCAAGGGCAGGCCCTCCATCGCCCGTGGATCCCGCGGTTCCGTTGCCGGCGAAGGCATGGATGTAGCCGGAGCTGTCGACCACCCGGATGCGGTTGCCTCCGGTATCGGCAATATAAATGTTGCCCAGCGAGTCGGCCCATGCGCTGCGCGGCGAAGCCACCGTGGCCGAAGCCGCCAGTCCTCCGTCGCCGGTTGAAGTTCCCGTGCCTGTGCCGGCGACGGTGTACATCAGCCCGTCGGCCGCGCGCACCTCATACACTTTGTTGTCGTTGTAGCCAGCGATGAAGATGTTCCCTGCCGCATCCGAGGAAACGCCGCGCGCCTCGTTCAGGCTGACGAGCGTGGGCGTGCAACCGGCCCCGTTGGCTGAGGTCGAGGCAGGAGCAATGCAGGCTGAGCCCGCAACGCGGCCGGCAAAGTTGGCGACCATTCCATTCGGCGCAACGCGCCGGATCAGCTTGGCCTTGCTGTCGGTGAAGTAGACATTACCGAACGGGTCGGCTGCGATGCCTCGCAGATCGTCACCCGGCGACAGCGCGATGGCGGTTCCCAGGCAGCCATCACCGTAGGCATCCGCCGTCCCGGCGCAGTTGGAGCTGGCGCCGCCTACGAGCGTCGTCATGGTGTTGGCGAGCGCCATGGGGCGGACTGGCAGCGCGGCCGGGGTGAAGCCGTTGACGGTAACCGTCATCGGCGCGGAACTCGAGGCGGCAAAACTGCCTGAGCCCGCATAGGAAGCAGTCAGAGAGTCGCTGCCTGCGGGAAGCTCGGCAGAGAAAGACGCCGAGCCGTTGATCAGCGCCACCGATCCAAGCGGAACCGGCGTGCTGCTCGCGGCAGTGGTGTAACTGAGCGAAACCGTTCCCAGCGGAACTCCGCCGGCCGAGCTGACCGTGACAGTGACAAGCGCCGGAGTGCCGAGAGTCACTGTCGTGGAATTGACGGAAAGCGCCGTTGTGCTCAGCGCCGCGCCAACCGTCAGAGGCGATCCGACCGAAGTCGAGCCGGAGTTGGCGCCATCACCGCTATAGATCGCAACCACGCTGTAAGCCGTCGCGCTCATGGGCAGATTCAGACTGGTGGAAGCGGTTGCAGTGCTGCTGCTGGCCGCTGTCAGCGCGACGGTAGCGTAAGTGTAGCTGCCCGCAAGTCCGCCCCCGCTCACCACAAACTGCACGGTTCCGGTGGGATTGGTGCCGGTAACGGTGGCCTTTGCCGTGACCGCTGTGCCGTATGCGCCCGAAGCAGACCCAAGTGAAATCGTGGTCGAACTCGATCCCAGGCTGCCCGCATTCACCGTGATCGTGTACGGTCCCGCGGACGTGTAGTAGGCTGCGCCGCTGGGTGGCGCGTAGTTACTGTCGCCCGAATAGGTCGCGGTGAAGGTGTGCGTTCCCACCGTGAGCCCGCTCAACGGGATGAAGATTGTGTCGGTGTTTCCGGGCAGTGTAGCCGGGTAGGTGCTTCCGGTCAGCGCATCGGTGAGCGTCACCGTTCCTGTGGGGTATGCGGCTCCGCCCACAGCAGGCGTCAGAATCATGACCGCGGTCGCATTCTGGCCTTCCGTAATGGTCTGCGGCAAGCCCATGGGACCGGTCAGTTCCGGAGCGATGTAGGTAAAGTTGCAAGCCGGCGGCTCAAGGCTGCTCGCCGTAATGTTGTTGGTCGCGGTGTCGCCGTTCGAACCCGCAAACGTGGCCCACGCCGATATGAAGTTCGAGGAAACCTGTCCCGGCCCGTAGGTGAGATGTGCATTGGTCTCCGTGCCCGCGCTGCCGCTGGTCGTGAAAGTGGAACTCGACACTGCGCTCGGGAAGCTCACGTTGTCGAGCGTCACCATCAGCGGATTGACGGTAGTCCCGTTCACGGCGCCGGTGAATTGCAGACCTCCCGCGCTTGAAGCGCCGTTCAAAAAGACGAGGTTCTGCATCAGGATGTTATTGAAGTTCGGCGTCAGCGTCCCGCTGTTGGTGTTGTACAACGGCGTGAACTGCACGTCGCTCTTGTGGTCAAGGAAGCAGGAGTTTGAGTACTGAATATTGGCGACAATTCCGCCGCGGTCGTTTGCCGACTTGATGCGGATGGCCGTCGAATTGCTGTCGGAAACGCCTCCGGCAAAGGTTCCCGTCGCGCTCACCGCGCTGCCGGCGCCGGCGAATCCGTTGCCCGCCGACATGTTGCCATCAAACAGCACGTTACTCACGCCCGCTTCGGTAATGCTGCCGATGGACTCGCCGTGTCCTGCGAAGAAGTGGTTGTTGGTGATGGAGATGTTGGTGGCCGGATTCGAGCCGGAAGCACCCACGGCGATGTCGTCGTCGCCGTCGGAGACCCACGAGCGTGTCACGGTCCAGTTCGTTACGTTGCCCGGATCAATGCCGTCGGTATTGCGCGAACTGGTAGGCGTAACCACCTTCACATCCCAGATGGTGACGTTCGATACGGCGCCCGTGGTGGAAACATGGAACAGCGGCGAGTTGCGGATGGCGATCTTATAAAGCGTGATGTTGCTCGCGCCGCTTTCCATCTGGATAAAGCGCGGGTTGTCCTGGCTGTTGGGGCTCGAATAAGCCGCTGACAGGCCCCACCAGCTGTAGCCCTGGTAAGGCGCCACTGCATTGATCAGCGGATCGCCGCCGCGGCCGTCCAGCTTGCCGTAGCCCATGATGCCCACACCCGTCGATGTCTTGGG
>JAJYFA010000122.1 GCA_021790995.1 Acidobacteriota bacterium | reverse complement strand
ATAAGCTGATTGAGCTTTTCCGTCTCGCGCTCCATGCGGTTCAGGTGTTTTGCTGTTTCTGGAGAGCCATCTTCGCGCGCCAGCTCCAGCGCTACGCTCAGACGCGCGAGAGGTGAACGCAACTCGTGCGAAACATCGCGCAAGAGAAGCTGCTGCGCACCCACCAGCGACTCGAGCCTCTCCGCCATGTGGTTGAAGTCGTGAAGCAGTGCGTGAAACTCGTCTCCCGAGGAGAAACGCGACTGGTTTTCCAGCTCCTTGACGCGCGCCTTGAGATTGCCGAGTGCCAATTCGCGCGCCGCCTTGCGCAGCCGGACAATGGGGCGCGTAAACAGGAGAACCAGCACGAAGGTGGTAAGGCCGCCAACGACAATCGCTACGGGAAGCGTGGGGGACGCAAAGTGCATAAGGTCGTCCATCAAGCTGTGATGCCGCTCCACATGAGGACGGCTGAGCAGAAAGAGATAAGCCTTGCCGCTTGACGAAGTGACCGGAACCCTCCAGATGAAGTGCTGAGCTGCTTGATTACTTGAAATACGCTCTGGGAATTGCGTTCTGGCTGCGGGAAGTGGAATGCCAAGGGGATTGCAGAGGTCTTGTCCCGAGCCGTCTTTCAAGGCGATTTGCTGCTCGATCTCCAGGCCGAGTTTGCTCACTGCCGCGCAGCCGCCGGATTCATAGGCCTCCGCTGCCCGATGGGCGTCGTTTGCGAGGGCGCTGTGCAGGCCGTCGAAGAGCACATCCGGACTTTCAAAGTGATGGCGGACAATGAGCGCAGTGGAGATGACGAAGATCAGGCTCTGCGCAATCCAGAAAATGACAAAGATCTTGAAGAACAAACTGCGCATCGCTTATTCCTTCTCCTGCGCATGGCTGCGGGTTACGACAAGCTGGTAGCCCGATCCGCGGATCGTCTTCACCTGATCGTCGCGTGCGCCGTTGTCGCTGAGTTTGCGGCGCAGGCGGCTCACGTGCATGTCGAGGCTGCGATCGAATGGATCGAATTTGCGGCCCAGCACACTGTCTGAGAGCTGTTCGCGCGATACCGCCTGGCCCGGAGAGCGCATCAACGTCTCCAGCAGCGCGAATTCCACGCTGGTCAGATCGATCTTCTTCCCATCTTGGAACACGGTTCGAGCGGCGGCATCGAGTTCCAGATCGTCTACGTGCAACAATGCCGGCTCGCTTCTGGGCGTTCCCACCGAGCGCCGGCGCAGGATGGCGCGCATGCGCGCCAGCAGTTCCCGCGGGTTGAACGGCTTGGGCAGATAATCGTCGGCACCGATCTCTAGGCCCACGATGCGGTCCACGTCTTCGCCACGGGCCGTGAGAAGAAGCACGCTCACATCTGAAGCAGCGCGGATTTGCTTGAGCACCTCGAAGCCATCCAGTCCGGGCAGCATCACGTCGAGCAGGATCAGCGCCCAGTCTCTGCTGCGCGCAGCTTTCAGCCCCTCGTCGCCGCGATGCACGGCGTGAACGCGAAATTCGTAACGCCCGAGATAGTCCTTGAGCATGGAGCAAAGCTCAACGTCGTCGTCGATCAGCAGGATCTCGTCCATCGCATCCTTCCGCTTCTACGAGAGTACGCCCCTTCCAACTGATGCAGACTGCCAAAAATGTAACAAATGGTAAAGACCGGGGTGACACTTTGTTACACAACTTTACCCATTGAGACCGCACGGTGCCCCGATCCGCAGTCTCCTGTGAACAGTAGTAATCGGGAGCCTGAAATGGTTAGGACAACACTTCGAATTCTCTTCAGCGTTCTGTATGCGGCATTCTTCTTCAGTGCGCAGTTCGCGATCAGCCAGACCGCGGGAAGCGTCTTTGGAACCGTAAGCGATCCCTCCGGAGCTCTGGTTCCAGGGGCGGCGGTTGTGCTGGCCAGCGGCAGCTTTTCAACCTCGGCGAAGAGCGGAGCCAACGGCGCGTTCAGCTTCGGCCAGGTGCAATCGGGAAGTTACTCCCTCACCGTTTCGGCAGCAGGCTTTGCCCTGTTCTCAATCGACGGCGTTCAGGTGAAGGGCGGCAGTACGACTTTGCAGAACGTCACGCTGCAGTTGCCCGTGGAGCAGCAGCAGGTGCAGGTGGAAGGCGAGAGCCAGGGAGTAAGCGTCAGCGCCGATAACAACGCCGGCGCGATCGTCATTAAAGGCAAGGATCTGGATGCGCTTTCCGACGATCCCGACGAGTTGCAGAACGAACTCAACGCGCTGGCCGGCCCCGCAGCCGGCCCCAATGGCGGACAGATTTACATCGATGGATTCACCGGCGGCCAACTCCCGCCCAAGTCGTCAATCCGCGAGATTCGCATCAACCAGAATCCTTTCTCGGCGCAGTACGACAAGTTAGGCTACGGGCGCATTGAAATCCTTACCAAGCCCGGCACCGACAAGTTTCACGGCAGTTTCATGATCGATGGCAACGACTCCACATTCAATTCGCTCAATCCGTTTGTTAGCAGCGAGCCGCCGTACTACAGCACATTTCTTGTGGGCAACGCGGGCGGCGCGCTCGGCAAGAGTTCCTCGTGGTTTGTCAGTGTCTTTCGCCGTGACAATCAATCGAACTCGATCGTGAATGCCGAGCTGCTCAACTCCAGCGGAGGCGCCTACAACTACACCGCGGCAGTCGCCAATCCGCAGTCGCGGCTCGACATCAGTCCGCGCTTCGATTTGCAGTTGGGAGCAAACAATACGCTGACCGTCCGCTACATGTTCGACCGGCAGATGGCGACCAACGACGGCGTCTCGCAGTTTTCGCTGGAAACCCAGGCCTATAACGTTGCCAACTACGAGAACACCTTGCAGGTGAGCGACACGCAAGTGCTCGGTGCCAGCGCGGTGAACGAAACGCGCTTTCAATACATGGGCGATCGCGACAGCCAGATTGCGCTGAACAGCGATCCTTCAGTCTCCGTGCAGGGCGCCTTCAATGGCGGCGGCAACAGCCTGGGCACGGTGCGCGACAACCAGGATCATTATGAGCTGCAGAACAACACCATGCTAACCAAGGGCGCACACACCATCAATTTCGGCGGGAGGCTGCGCTTCACCCACGACGCGAGCTACTCAACCTCCGGCTACAACGGCCAGTACACCTACGCCTCACTGAATGCCTACGCGGCGCACGCGCCTGCACAGTACAGCGTTACCGCGGGCAATGCCGCGTCGACCATCAACTATTTTGACGTGGGCGTATATTTTCAGGATGACTACAAGATGCGCCCCAACCTCACTCTGAGCTACGGCCTGCGCTACGAGACGCAGGACTGGATCGGCGACCATGCCGATTGGGCGCCGCGCTTCTCGTTTGCGTGGGCGCCCGGGGGCCGCGACGGCAAGCAGCCGAAGACGGTGATCCGCGGCGGCTATGGATGGTTTTACGATCGCTTTGCCGAAGGCAATGTCCTTCAAAGCGTCCGCCAGAACGGCGTCAATCAGCAGCAGTATGTGATCGCGAGCCCAGGCTTCTACCAGAACGCGCCATCGGTCTTGCAACTCAAGTCGCTGAGTGTGTCGGCCCCCACTCCGTACCGAATCAATCCGAATTTGAGAACCTCGATCAATATGCAGACGGCGATCGGAGTGGAGCGCCAGATCGGAAAGTTTGCGACGGTGGCCGCTACCTATATCAACTCGCGCGGCGTTCATCAGTACCTGACCGATAACATCAACGCCTTTCTTCCCTCGACTTACGATGCAAGCACGGGAACGGGAACGCGGCCCAACGGCATCAACGAAAATATCTACGAATTCCAGTCGGGCGGCGTGTACAAACAGAACCAGCTGATGTTCAACTACAGTGTGCGCGCCAGCCGCGTGACACTGTTCGGCTTCTACATGGCGAACTTTGCCAAAGCCGACACATCGGGCGCAGGATACTTCCCGTCGAACCAGCAGTATCCCAGCGCTGACTACGGCCGGG
This sequence comes from Acidobacteriota bacterium, assembly GCA_021790995.1. Classification (GTDB taxonomy): domain Bacteria; phylum Acidobacteriota; class Terriglobia; order Terriglobales; family Acidobacteriaceae; genus Telmatobacter. The sequence continues at coordinate 8,329 of JAJYFA010000122.1, read as the reverse complement.
CAAACTTTGACGTTCGCAATCGCTTTTTGCTGGGCGGCAACGTGCAGGCGCCTTACGGCGTCTCAGTCAGCCCGATGCTGGTGGCGAATTCGGGAACTCCTTTCAACATCACTATCGGGCAGGACTTGAACGGCGACAACCAGTTCAACGATCGCCCTGCTTTTGCAACGGCGAGCAGCACCGATACGATGCAAACGCCTTATGGAACCTTCGATCTCAACCCGGCGTGGAACGCGCAGCGCATACCCTATAACTACGGAGATGGGCCGGGGCAGCTCAGCGTGAATCTGCGGTTGAGCAAATCGTTCGGCATTGGGCCGCGCGTGGCAGATGGGATGGGCGCCATCGGTGGTGGCCCCGGCGGACCGGGCGGTCCCCCGCCCGGCGGTGGCCCTAGAGGCGGCGGTCCCGGCGGGGGACTCGGCCCGGGCGGCTTGAGCAGAAGTGCCGGACCGCAGCGGCCCGACCAGACCGTTGCGCGGCGCTATTCACTTAATTTTTCCGTGATGGCGCACAATGCTTTGAATCATGTGAGCTTGGCGGCGCCTGTCGGCGTTCTCGAATCGCCCCTGTTCGGCAAGTCGACATCCCTCGCTGGCGGATTCTTCTCTTCGGCCGCATCGAACAGGAGCATCGATTTGCAGCTTTCGTTCAATTTCTAACGGGGTGCGTCACCGATTCCGCCAATGATATTGGCCAGGCCCGAAAGGCCGTTTGGGCGACAGACAATAAGCCAGGGCACAAGCCGGGGGTTAAGCTTTCCGAGTCAAGGCTCAGCCCAGGTCGGGCAGGTCGAACTCGCCGAGCCGAAGCGGATAAACGCCGTGCTCGCGCACCAGCCGCACCACGTAGTCGTAGTTCTCGCCTGAGACATTCGAAGGCACGGAGTGGTCGGACTGGAAGATGAAGCCTCCGCCCTTGGCCGCATTCAGCTTGGTGAGTACGGCGGCGCGCAGTTCTTCCTTGCTGCCCGCGGCCCACAGTTGTACGTCCATATTGCCGCAGAAGCCGAGCCGATGACCGAGGCGGCGGCGCAAATCGATCGCGTCGAGGCCGGCCTTGTATTCGAGCGGGTTGTAAGCATCGACGCCGATTTCGATGAAGTCGTCGAAGATACGATTGACGTTGCCGCAGCCATGATAGATGACGGGCAGGCCGTGGCTGTGGCACTCGTCGATCATGGCCTTGACGCCGGGCTTGAAGTGCTGACGCCAGAAGACCGGTGAGAAGAGCATGCCCTTCTTATAGGCAACATCGCCCCAGATGATCATGCCGGCCAGGCGGCCCGCGGCAGCCTTGATCTGCGCGCGAATGATGCCGAGGTTGAACTCGTGGAGGCGCGCGACGAAGCGCGCGATCGTGTCGGGGTATTCGGCCATCCACATCATCACGTTTTCCGTGCCCGCGATGCGCCAGATCATCTCGTGCGCTTCGCACACTCCGCCGTAGACGGGGAAGTCCTCGTACTCGGCGGCGACGCGATCGACGAAGGGCGCCAGATTGCGCTCGAAGCCGTCGCCCACACCGTTGATCTGGTCGTCGCCCGCGCTGAAGTAGCGGCGCTCGTCGAAGGGATCGTCGAACTGGAACGCGTCCATCTTCTCGATGGTGTCGGTGTCGAAGGCGACAAAGGCCGGCATGGGCAGGTCGAACCGTTTGCGGATGGTGGCGCCGAAGCCAGTGTGGACGGTGACTTCCGTCTCGTCATCGCGCAGGATCTCGAACGGCCGGATGTGCGGGTCCATGTTGGGCGCCACCACGCGCCAGTCGAGATCGTAATAGCGGTATATATCGGTGCCGGCGGCGAGGCCCAGTTCGCGGCGCCAGCGATCGAGAAAACCGCCCCAGAAAAAGTCGCTGATGGGCACGCGATCCGGCTCTTCGTGGCGCAGCGCCTTGTTCATGCGTTCGAGCTTCCTGAGGCAGTTCGCGGTTCTTTCCATTTGCGGTCTTCCTTGCTCCGGCCGTCGAGGTTCCGGCGATGGGGCGGCTCAATCGCTCCGGTCTTATTGGAATGCGGCTGAAGCACGGCTCCTGGGATTGAAGGCACTACTATAGCCCCGGCGAGGCGAGGATTCCCATGACAAATTCACGGGGCGAAGTAAAGGCAGTTATCATCGATGTGCACTGGACAAACGGTGGCGGACGCGGTCCAAATTGCGGAATGCGCGCCGCTGACCTCGTTGCGCGCACCAGCAAAGCGCAACCTGGAGTTTCCACTCTGGCGATGGAGCGAGATGGAAGGTGGAGGAGATATGAGCACGAGCTTTACGCATCGGCGGGAGTTTCTGAAGCAGGCAGGACTGGTGGGATCGCTGGGGCCGGCGGCAATCATGGCGGGACTGCCAGAGAGAGCGATGGCCCTTGGAAGCGGCGGGACGCCGCGCATCGTGGAGGACGCGGTTGTGCCGATTGAGGCCGGGGAAGCGCCCAGGTACCACATCAAGTTTGGCGTGTGCGGCATGAGTCACGACCACATCTACGGCATGGTCGGCGCGGTGACGCGCGGCGGCGGCGAGCTGGTGGCCGCGTGGGGCGGGGAAGAGGACAAACTGGCGGCGTTCAGCAAGCGATTCCCCAACGTGAAGATCGTAAAAACGCAGGAGGAGATTCTCGACGATCCTTCGCTGCAACTGGTGCTGACCTCGCAGGTTCCCAACGAGCGCGCGGGGATCGCGGTGCGCGCCATGAAAAGCGGCAAGGACGTCCTGAGCGACAAGCCTGGCATCACGACCCTCGAACAACTGGCAGAGATCCGCAAGACGATCGCTGAGACGAAGCGAATCTACGCGATTCTTTATAGCGAACTGCTGGAGGTGAAGGCAGCGGTGTACGCCGGAGTGCTGGTGAAGCAGGGCGCGATCGGCAAGGTGATACAGACCATCAATATTGCGCCGCACCAGATCGTCCAGCACGGGGGCGATGCGGGCGGCGGCGGCGGCCGGCCCAACTGGTTCTGGAACCCCGAGCAGTACGGCGGGATCCTGTGCGACATCGGCTCGCACCAGGTGGACCAGTTCCTGTTCTATACGGGCTCGACCGAAGCTGAAGTGGCGGAGTCGCAGATCGCCAACGTGCGCCATCCCAATCACCCGCGCTTCCAGGATTTTGGCGACATGGTGCTGCGCGGCAATCGCGGCCTCGGCTACGTGCGGCTCGATTGGTTCACGCCCGGCGGCGTGGGCACGTGGGGCGACGGGAGGCTGTTCATTCTGGGTACCGATGGATACATGGAGGTGCGCAAATACACCAACATCACGGTGAGCCACCAGGGCAACAATCTGTTTGTGGTGGACGGCAAGCAGGCGCGGTATATCGACTGCAACGCCATGCCGCTGCCCTTCGGTCCGCAGTTTGTGGCCGACATCGTGAACCGCACGCACCTGGCGCAGAACCAGCACGAGGCGCTGCTTGCCGCGGAACTGGTGATCAATGCGCAGAACAACGCAAAGTGGGTGAAGCTCGAGGCGTGAGGCGAGCGATGGACGGGAAAAATTTGGGTGCGACGGAGAGTGCGTCGAACGGGAAGTTGCTGCTGAATGCGTGTGCTGAAACGGCGAGAACAATGACTCGAAAACAAATGCTTTTGCTGCTGACGGTTTTTGCCGCGGCCGGAATCGCGGCTGCGCAGGTTGCCAGCCCGCATAAGCCGCTTCTTGATCCTTCGGTGGCAAAACTCTCCGATGGCGTGGCGCGGTACAACGCGAAACTGCAAGATGACGAAGTGTACCTGCCCATTCTGTATCCGAGTTCGCACGCTGCTAACCTTTACGAATTGAAGAACGGCGACGTTCTCTGCGTGTGGTTCTCCGGCACGTGGGAGGGCAATTCCGATGTGGGGATTGTGGTTTCGCGGCGGCCCAGCGGATCGCGGAACTGGGGCCCCACAACGCTGATCGACCGCCAGGAGGGCGTGTCCTATCAAAACCCAGTGCTGTTTCAGGAGCCGGACGGAACGATCGATCTTTATCACAGCACGCAAGGGGCCGGCGCGGGCGAAACCAACGCGCACGTCCTGCATCTGGTTTCAAAAGACAACGGCGTTACCTGGTCGAAGCCAACGCTTCTGTTTGGCAAGCCGGGCGCTTTCACGCGGCAGCCCATGGTGATTCTCAAGGACGGATCGTGGCTGCTGCCGTTCTACTACTCGAACGGCGCCGGGATCGGCAAAGGTCCGGAGGTCAACTACTCGGCCACCGAGATCAGCAAGGACCATGGCGCGAGCTGGAAGGAATGCTTCATGGCTGGGAGTGAGGGGATGATTCAGCCCAGCGTGATTTCGCTTGCCCCCGGCCGGCTGATTGCCTTCTTCCGCAGCCGGGCGAGCGGCTTCATTTACAGCAGCATCTCATCGGACGGGTGCGCGTGGAGTCCGGCAAAGGCCACCGTTCTGCCGAATAACGATTCCTCGATCCAGGCGTTCCGCCTGAACGACGGCCACCTTGTGATGGCGTTCAACAATTCCAGCAAGGCTGCAAAAGACGGTAGCTTGCGCAAGCCTCTGTCGGTCGCGCTTTCTCCGGACGGCGGAAAGACATGGCCCTCTGTGAGAGATGTCGAAGAGGGCCGCGCGGGCTATGGCCGCGCCGAACAGGCGCCCAACAAACCCGGCCGCGAAGAGTACTCCTACCCCAGTATCATTCAGACGCGCAGCGGAGAAATTCTCGTGGCCTACACGTATCGCCGCCAAACCATCAAAGTGGTTTCGATCACGGAGCATTGGATCGAACAAGGCGGAACGGACGGCGAGTTCAAGGGGCAAAGCCAGATCGAGAAGTAATGGGATCCAAAGAAAGCTCTCCCGGCGCCGTATGAGGAGGTGACGCCGGGAGCTTGAAAGCGGCTGCGTCATTCGCGGAATTACTTTACATTCCTCCAGTCAATCACCACCTTGCCGGCGTTGCCGGAGCGCGCCGCCGCAAATGCCGCCTCGTATTCATGCCACTGGAAGCGGTGTGTAATGACGCCGGAGATATCGACTCCCGATTCCAGCATGACGGTCATCTTGTACCAGGTTTCATACATCTCGCGGCCGTAGATGCCCTTGATGGTGATCATGTTAAAGATCACCTGGCGCCAGTCCATCGGCATCTCTTTGGCGGGGATTCCGAGGATGGCGATCTTGCCGCCGTGACTCATGTTGGCGATCATGTCGCGCAGCGCCTGGGGACTGCCCGACATCTCCAGTCCAACGTCGAAGCCTTCCGTCATTCCGAGTTGCTTCTGCACCTCGGCGAGCGTGGTCTGGCGCGGATCGACGGCGAGTGTGGCGCCCATCTTACGCGCCAGCTCCAGCCGGTAGGGATTCAGGTCGGTGACGACTACGTGCCGCGCGCCCGCGTGTTTCACCACCGGAATCGCCATGACCCCGATCGGTCCCGCGCCCGCGATCAGCACATCTTCGCCCAGTACAGGAAATGAGAGCGCAGTATGCACGGCGTTGCCGAAGGGATCGAAGATCGCTGCAATCTCTTCGGGGACGTTGTGGCTGTGCTTCCAGATGTTGCTCATGGGCAGTGCAACGTACTCGGCGAACGCGCCCGGCCGGTTGACGCCGACGCCCTTCGTTGCGGCGCAAAGATGGCGGCGTCCGGCGAGACAGTTGCGGCAGCGGCCGCAGACCACGTGGCCCTCCCCGCTCACGATGTTGCCCGCAAAGAAGTCGTTGACGTTCGAGCCGACGGCAACCACTTCGCCCACGAACTCGTGCCCAACGGCCATGGGCACGGGAATGGTCTTCTGCGCCCATTCGTCCCACTCGTAGATGTGCACGTCGGTGCCGCAAATGCCGGTGTAATGCACGCGCACCAAAACATCGTTGATGCCAATCTCCGGCTCGGCGATGTCCTCAAGCCACAGACCCTGCTCGGCTTTGCTTTTTACCAATGCTTTCATCGTGCGAACTCCTCATGCGCCATTATCTATCTTCGAAGCGGCGCGGAGGATTTACCGTGAAGGATTGCGGGGCTGGTAGAGCGCGTGATCGATCGCCTCAAGCAACTCGCCGGAGGGGTCGTCGAGATACTCCCAAAACATGACTCCACCGAGTTTACTTGACACAGCGTAGTTGCACTTGGCGGCGATCGATTCAGCATCGTCGTAAGAGACAAACTGCTGTTTTTCGGCGCTGTACAAATAAGGAACTGACGCGGCTTGATCCCAGTAACGCACGTAACCCTGGCCAAGCATGTTTAGCCGGATCGTGCCGAAGGGCGCAAAGTCGTTAGACGCGGGTTTGCCCGGCTGAAAGAGACCGTGATTCCGATCCGGAACCTGCTGCCATACGTGGCTGTAGAAAGGGATTCCGATGAGAATCTTTCCGGCTGGTACTCCCGCTTGCTCGAAGGCAAGCACGGATGCGTCGACGGACTCCTGCCGCGGCGCCGCGGGATCGGCGCGCAACGGCGCGTTGAATCCGGTGAGGGCATCGGTGGAGGGCCTGGCGTAGTCGTAGGTCATCAGATTGACAGCGTCAACGTAGCGCTGCACGTTCTTCATCTCGGTATGCCCCAGGTATTCTTCAGAGGCTCCGGCGGCAATCGTAAGGATCAGCCGGCGACCGGTTGCCTCCTGTTCCCGGTCGAAGCGCTGGCGCAGATCCTTGAGCAGCAGCGTAAAATTCCGCGTGTCTTCCGGGCGGTATTTGTTGCCCGCGCCAGGCAGGCCGGGATACTCCCAATCCACATCGAGACCGTCGAGATCGTGGCCGCGGAGAAAGTCGACGGCACTTTCGACGAACGCGGCGCGGGACTGCGCCGTGAGTGCGGCGTCGGAGAATCCTCCTGAGCCCAGCCATCCGCCCACGGAGATCAGTACCTTGAGCGATGGATTCTGTTTGCGCAAGCCGGCGAGAAAGGCGAGATTCTGCGCGTCCACGGCCGACGCCGGGCCAAGAGATCCATCATGGAGGACGCCGAAGGCGTAGTTGATGCGCGTAAGGGCGCCGGCGTCGATCTGGCCTGGCGGGAGAATGTGGTTCCGCGGGAAGACGTAGCCGGTGATCGTCATCTTGCGCGGTGACTCTTGCGCGGCTGCGCTCATGGCGATCCATGCCAGCACGCACGCTATGACAATTCTGTGCAATCCAGTTCTGTTCACTGCTCTCGTATATACCTCGTTAAAGTCGCGCCTGTGCGAAGGAATCAAGCCTCGCTTTGCGTCGAGACCATTCTGCCATTCAGGAACGAAGCGGCCAGCTTTCCGTCCGCGCCGACGGCGACAAGATTTGCGGAGCTGCCGGCGGTGAGCGCGCCTGCTTCGGCCACGAAGCCGGTGAGCCTGGCCGGATTGCCCGAGAGCAGCCGCAGTCCCTGATCGAGAGACGCGCCAGTGAAGCTCAGAAAGTTCACGAGGGCGCGGTCGAGCGTGAGAACACTGCCGGCGAGCACGCCGTTGGCCATGGCGCGGCCGTCGGCCACCTGCACGGCAAAGCCGCCCAGCCGGTACTCGCCATCCGGCATGCCGGCGGCGCTCATGGCGTCGGTGACGAGAATGGCGCGGTCCGGCCCCTTGGCGCGCCACCAGATTTTTGCTATCTCCGGCGCGGAGTGAATGCCGTCGCAGATCAACTCGGCGTAGAGAGCGTCGCTGGCCAGCACTGCGCCCAGGATTCCCGGCTCCCGGTGATCGAGCGGGCGCATGGCGTTGAAGGTGTGCGTGGCGCTCAGGGCTCCAGCGGCGATGGCGGCGCGCGTCTCCGCGGCCGTCGCGTTCGAGTGTCCGAGCGAGATGCGCACGCCACGCTTTGCGGCGTGCGCCGCAAGCTCCGCCGCGCCGGGCAGCTCGGGCGCCAGCGTCATCAGGCGCACGTAGCCTTCTCCGGCATCGCATAGCCTGTCGAAGGCGGCAATGTCGGGGGCGAGCAGGTGTTCGGCCGGCTGCACGCCGCGTTTTTCATGCGAAAGGAACGGGCCTTCGAGGTGAATCCCCAGCGGCCTGGCGGCTTCGTTGGCCGCCGGCTGGGCGATGAGCTTTGCCAGACCGCTCACCGCGCGCAGCGTGGCGTCGAGCGGCGCGGTAACAGTGGTGGCGAGAAAATTGGCGGTGCCGCGCGACGCAAGAAACCTGCCCATCGCGCCGAGTGCTTCCGGCGTGGCCTCCATGACGTCGTGTCCCGCCGCGCCGTGAATGTGAATGTCGAAGAAGGACGGAGCAAGCGTGGCGCCGGGGAAGTCGGCGACGCGTGCTCCTGACGGCAGAGATGCCTCTGCGCGCGTGAAGATCGAGGCGATACGGCCGTCTTCAATCAGAACAATGGGGTGGTCGATGAGACGGGCTCCATCGTAGAGGCGTCCTGCGGTGATGACAGTTGGTTCCTGCTGCATTGCAG
>JAJYFA010000008.1 GCA_021790995.1 Acidobacteriota bacterium | reverse complement strand
TGCAGGCCATGGCGAGCGAATTCGAAAAGTCGGCCCGTGAAGGCCGCGCGCCAGACGCGCTGACTGGCAAAGTCTGGGCGCTCGACCAGCGGCAATTGCTGAATACACGGGCGTGGCTGGAAAACAGGGAGTAGGGAGTAGCCGGAAGCGGTCTGATGAACCAGGAAATTTCAGTTCGCGAGTTGCAAGGCCGCCGGGTTTTGGAATATCCAGCCGAGGGCTCGCCGATGGGCAACGCCTCTGCTGCATTGGAGATCATCAGCGCGGCATCCAGCCAGCGAGCGGAACTCGCGGCTATTCCGGTTGAACGGTTGGGAGACGAATTCTTCCACCTGCACAATGGCATTGCCGGCGAGGTGCTGCAGAAATTTGCGACCTACCACCTATGCATCGCCATTGTAGGCGATATCGCTGCTCACAGCGCCGCCAGTAAGGCACTGCACGATTTTGTGGTCGAGTGCAACCGTGGATCGGCTGTGTGGTTCGTGCGCAACTTAGAAGAGTTGAATGACCGCCTGCACCGAACTCCTTAGACCACGAACCAATCCCACTGTTCTAGTGTCAGTGGGACCACGGAGAGGCGGCCGATCTTGACGAGCGGCGAGTCCTTGAATGCCTTCTCGGCCTTTATCACTTGGAGTGCCTTGGGGTGTTTCAGCCGCTTGCCAGCCTTCACGCGAACGATGGGCACCTTGGGGTCGGACGCATCGACGCTCACAACGGTCCCCATGCCGACAGCAGCGCGCTCGTCGCCGGTGTGGTAGAAGATCCACTTCGCCCCCGGCTTCATCTCACGCAGGTGCTTGACGGCGGCCGGATTAGTCACGCCATCCCAGATGGTTTCGCCTTCGCGGACGAGGTCGTCGAAGGAGTAGACGCCGGGCTCGGATTTGAAGAGGTAGCAGGTCATGTCAGGTTTCAGGTGTCAGGTTTAAGATTTCAGGTGTCAGTGTACGAACGCCGGCCGATCCTGTCAGCAACCCGCGCCCTGAGACCTGATCGTTGCTCTACTCCCTGCCCTTTTTCCGGATCTCGATGTTCAGGCGTTTGATCTTCTGGTTGAGTGTCGAGAGCGGGATGTGGAACTGCTCGGCGGCTTCGGTCTGGTTCCAGTTGCAGCGCTCCAGCTTCTCGACGATGATGCGGCGCTCGATGACTTCGAGAATGTCGAAGAGCGAGGAGTTGGGATTGTGCTCGAGCAGCGCGTCCTGGAAGCTGCGGCCAGTGATGTGGCCGGGCAGGAGATCGGCGCCGATCACAGGGCCGGACGAGAGCACAACACCGCGCTCGATGGCGTTCTCAAGCTCGCGGACATTGCCTGGCCAGTCGTAGTCAATGAGGGCGCGCATGGCGTCAGCCGAGAGCTTGCGCTGCGCGAACCCGTTTTCGCTGGCATAGTAGTCGAGGAAGTGCTGGGCCAGCAGCGGAATGTCTTCGCGGCGAGAGCGCAGCGGCGGCAGATCGATGGTGATGACGTTGAGGCGGTAGAAGAGATCTTCGCGGAACTTGCCTTCGCGCACGGCCTGGCGCAGGTCAACGTTGGTGGCGGCCAGGATGCGCACGTCCACCTGAATCTCCTGGATGCCGCCAAGGTGCATAAAGCGCTTGTCCTGCAGGACGCGCAGGATCTTGGCCTGCGTGTCGATGCCCATGGTGGCGATCTCGTCAAGAAATAACGTACCGCCGTTGGCCACCTCGAAGAGTCCCTTTTTGGACGCGATCGCCGACGTGAATGCGCCCTTCACATGGCCGAAGAGCGTGGACTCAAGCAGCTCCGACGGCATGGCGCCGGTGTTGATGGGAACGAATGGCTTGTCGCGGCGCGGCGAGTTGGCGTGAATGGCCTTGGCGATGATCTCCTTTCCGGTGCCGCTTTCGCCTTGAATCAGCACCGTGGAGCGGCTGGGCGCGACCTGGCCCACGAGATCGAAGATGCGCAGCATCAACTCGCTCTTGCCCACAATGTTGGCAAAGTTGTAGCGCTGCTTGAGGGTGCGCTTGAGCTGGATGTTTTCTTCTTCCGCGCGATGACGGGCGATGGCCGAGCGGATGTCGGCCAGTAGCTTCTCGTTATCCCATGGCTTCTGGATGAAGTTTTCCGCGCCCGCACGAATCGCCTCCACGACGTTTTCCACCGTGCCATAGGCCGTGATCATGATGATGGGCAGATTGGGATGGCGCTCCTTGAACTGCGGCAGCAGCTCAAGTCCACTCTGGCCGGGCAACGCCAGATCGAGCAGGACGAGATCGAAGCTCTCGCGATCGACGAAGTTCAGCCCCTCCTCGCCGTTGGCGGCGGTCCTGACCACGTAGTTCTCAAGGCCGAGAAGCACCTCCAGCGATTCACGAATGCCGGCCTCGTCATCGACCACCAAAATGGAGGCCACAGGAGAATTGTCACTGCTCTCAGCGGCGGGATCGGATGCGTTCAAGGTCAGTGCTTGCTCGGTACCATCAGGCATGAACAGAATTCCTCAACAATGGAAACTCAAGATGAAAGGTCGTGCCGGTTCCAATCGCGCTTTCCACGTGAATCTTTCCGGCATGCTCCTGAATAATGCCATAGCTTACGGCGAGCCCCAGGCCGGTGCCGCGCCTCTCGCCTGGCATGTTCTTGGTGGTGAAAAAGGGGTCGTAAATGCGTTTGAGGTGCTCGGGAGCGATGCCGGAACCGGAGTCGGAGACCAGAGCTTCCACATGGCCGTTTTCAAGCGTGGCCACGCGCAGGCGTCCGCCGCCAGGCATGGCGTCCTTGGCATTGAGCAGCAGATTGAGGAAGACCTGCTGCAGCTTCCCGGGGTTACCGTTGATGGGCGGAAGCTCCTCGGCAAGATCCAGATCGACGAGAATCTGCGCCGTCTTGAACTGGTGTTCGAGCAGGGAGAGCGTGTCGCGGATGACCTGATTGAGGTCGGTCGCGCGGAGCTCCGTGGTGGAGGTGCGCGAAAAGTTGAGCAGGCCGTTGGCGATCTCCGCGGCGCGGAAGCTCTGCTGCGTGATCTTGTCGAGCACCGGTCCCAGCCTGGCATCGGCGCGCAACTGCTTGGAAAGCATCTGCGCATAGGAGGAGATGACGGCGAGCGGAGTATTGATTTCGTGCGCCACGCCGGCGGCCAGCAGGCCAATGGAGCTGAGCTTGTCGGCCTGCGCCAGTTGATTTTCGAGTGCGACACGTTCCGTGATGTCGTCGACGAGAACGATGCGGCCCACGGGAACAAAGTCGCGTGAAAGCAGCGGAGCAACGGCGATATTGGCGGTGCGCAGTTCGCCGGCGCGCGTGGTCAAAGGGAACTTGTAGAGATGATGCACGCCCGCCTCGCCGCGGAACTCTTGCAATGCCTCAATGAACTCCAAAGGAAAAACGGAACGAAGCTCCTGGCCGATGGCCTCGGCGCGGCTGAGCGCGTACATGGCCTCCATCTGCGCATTCCAGCTCTCGATGCGGTCGCCAAGGTCGATGGCGAAAATGCCGACGTTGATGGACTCGACAATATTTTCGTTGAACTCTTTCAGGCGCTCGAACTCGACGATTTTTTCTTCGAGGCGCGCGTAAAGGCTGGCGTTTTGCAGGGCGATGCCGATGTAGCTGGCGAGCGATTCCAGCAGTTCCACATCTTCGCTCGAAAGGAAGTCGCCACCCAGCGTGCGGCCCAGACCGATCACGGCGATGGTGCGGCCGGCGCCATCCAGCGGCTGGGTATTCGTCCGAAGCCCGGGAGCGCGGAGCGCCGGTTTGCCGTTGCTTTCGTCGGAGGGAGATGCGGCGACACGGCAAGGAAGGTAATAGTTGAGATCGAGGAGCGCCGCGGTGCGCTGCTGGGCCGGCGGCAGATGCAGTGCCTGCTGGGTGTTTTCAAAGAAAACGTGCGAGTGATCGGAGACGCCGTCGAAGTGAAGGAACCCGAGATCGAGGCGCTCCGCGCTTTCACTTTTTGGACCCACTTCCTCAGGAAGTCCGTGCGACGCAGCGAGACGGAGCTCACCCGAATCGCCAGCGAGGAAGATGGCCACTCGGGCAACGAGGAGGGTACGCGGCAACTGCTCGACAATGGCGTTCAGCAGCGCCTGCAGGTCGGTTTCCGAACTCAGGCCGCGGCCGAACTCGACCAGCGCCTTGCGGTAGTCGTAGCGATGGCGGTCGAAGGCGCGGTCTACCCAGCCCTGGATGCGGCGCTTGAGAGGATCGAAGACCGCGGCCGTAATCACAATGGCGAGGGCCAGGCCCCACTGGCGCACCGCCTGCGGCATGGCGTTGTGCGCCAGGACCGAGATGAGAGCGATGGCGCCAAAGTAACCGCCGAGCAGCAACGTCGTGGCCAGGGTGTAGGCCACGCCTCGCTTGAAGATCAGGTCGGTGTCCATCAGCCGGTAGCGCACGATGGCCCAACTGAACGTGAGGGGCAGAAACACCAGCGAGAGCCCCGCCAGATTCATCAGCAGGCGCGGCGGGTTGAGCTGGAGCAGATAAGGAACCGCGTAAAAGAGCGTGAAGGGCAGCACCGCCAGCAGAGTCCCGCGCGTGACCCACTTCAACTGCTGGCGCAGAAGCGGCGTCGAGGCGCGGCTGTAGCTGCGCAGAAACAGCAATGCGGCCAGGATGTAGAACAGCGCGTCGTAGCCGGTCGCGATCTGATTGAGACGGTCGAGAAGCAGCTTGGTGGCTTCGCGCGTACTGATCGACCAGAGCCACAACGCCAGCACCCCGGCGCCCGGCGCATACACCAACGGCAATAGCCAGCGGCGCCGCACGCTCTTGAGGCGCTCCTCGGGGAAGCTGAGGGCAAAGTGGAGAAAGAGCGCCGGCTGCAGTGCTTCGGCAGCGACGTTGGTCCAGAAGACTGTCCAGTCAAGCAGATCGAGCTTTGCCGAGTACTTGAGCGCGTAGAGCGCAAACGACACCAGGCAAAAGAGATAGAAGTGCGTGGCGCGGGGCGCGCCCCAGCGGCGGAAGAGAACGTAGAAGCCGATGATCAGGTAGATGAGACCGATGACACGCAGGCCGAGTTGCAGGCTGTGGTCCGCGGGTACTGGAATCACCTGCACCGGCGTGTCGATGGGAATGCCGTCGCGCGTGATGCTGTAGTGGAGCTGAACGTAACTGCCGGCGCGGTAAAGAGCGCGCTCGAGATCGGCGGTCGTGGTCACCGGAACGTCGTTGACCGCAGTCAAAAGATCGTGGACCTGGATGAAGGCGTGCTGACCGGGCGAATCGGGCAGGACACGGTCGGCCACCAACCCCCCTTGCGCCTCGTGCCACCACACGCCATCGGTGGGCTGCTGAAACTCCCGCTCCTGAAGGAGATTAAAGACGGCAAGCATGAACAAAGCCGCAGTCGCCAGAGCCAGCAACGTAGCCTGCACGCGATTGAGGAGGCTTTTGTCCATAGAGGGAGGTGTCCTACAAGGTGAATGCTAGCACGTGAGTTGCCACGCGGAAGATGGTTGTCCCTCGCCCGGCGGCGGAAGGCCAATCACTTGATACTACGCAAGATATGGACTTGGAGTTCCGCGAAATGTCACTCGGCTGTGCGATACGTCACTTGAGCCTGATGAGGAACAGCGCAACAGCCTCCAAAGAATAGAAGGCATGTATGGAAAATTGTAGACTGCTCATCTTGCATAGTTTATCGTGCCTTTGATGACGGGGCAACTTCGAAAAGCGCGCCAGATCAGCTCGGAGCCGCTGCCTATGACCCGGTTTCCGGCTTCTGCTTTCGCTGTCTTTTTGAGCGCATGGGCCGCAAGCGGCGGCAGATTGCGAGACCTGCTCACCGCTGACCGTAGGTCGCTCCGGGACCGTGTTTGCGTGTGTAGTGGTGCTCCTTCACGTAGTGCGGAATGCCGGCTTCGGGCGCCCCGAGCAGCGTGCTGCGGAAGGCCAGCCGTGCAATGTACTCGAGGACATCGGCGTGTTCGACAGCATCGGCCGCAGTCTTGCCCCAGGCAAACGGAGCGTGGCCGGCCACCAGCACGCCGGGTACAGCGGCAGGATCCAGATTCTGCTGCTTGAAGAGCCGTGTAATGACCGCGCCTGTGTTGCGCACATACGCCTCGGCGACCTCTTCCGCAGAGAGCGGCGCAGTGACCGGAACCGGGCCATAAAAATAGTCGGCGTGAGTCGTACCGAGACAGGGAATGGCGCGCCCGGCCTGCGCCCACGACGTGGCGAACTCCGAGTGGGTGTGAACAATGCCGCCGATCTGGGGAAATTCGCGGTAGAGGAACGTGTGCGTGTCGAGATCGCTCGACGGGCGCAGCGAACCCTCGACGATATTGCCGTCGAGATCGGTGACGACCAGGTCGGCGGGCTTCATGGTGGCGTAGTCGACGCCGCTCGGCTTGATAACGACGAGGGGCTTTGCGCCGGAGCGGTCGACACCGCTGGCGTTGCCGAAGGTGTGGGGCGCGAGACCGCGGCGAGCGATCTCCTGGTTGGCGCGGAGAACTTCGTTGCGAAGAGCTTCGAGTAGCATCGGTTTCCTTCTCGATCCACAAAAGGAGTGGAACGGGACAGTGTAACAGCGCAGCCCTAGGCTCACTGCTTGTTTCACGCCATCCCGCCGCCGCTCACCCGCGCAACCAGTAAGGCTTTGGGGCCACGGCATTCATCTCGGCGAATTCGCCGTCGCTGAGCCGGAAAGCCGCGGCGCTCAGGTTTTCTTCGAGATGCCTGACGTTGCTGGTGCCCGGAATAGGCAAGATCACAGGCGAACGGCGCAACAGCCAGCCCAGCGAGACCACGGCCGTCGAAACGCCGCGCGCGGCGGCGATCTTTTCCACGACCTCATTGGCTTTGCGCGCCTGCGCGATCGGCCCCCATGGCATGAAGGCGATTCCCTTCGAGGTACAGTAGTCGACGACGAAGTCCCACTCGCGATCGGAGAAGCTATAGCGGTTCTGCACGCTCACGATGGGAACGATTTTTTCAGCGCGCCGGATGTGTTCGAGAGTGACGTTGGAAAGCGCGACGTGGCGGATCTTGCCCTGCTCCTGGAGCCGGGCGAGAGCTTCCATGGAGGCGTCAAAGGAAACGGCCGGATCTGGAATGTGGAGCTGATAAACGTCGATGCGCTCGAGGCGCAGACGCTTCAGGCTGCCGCTGATGGCCTGCTCAATGTGCGCCGGCGCTGCGTTGTGCTGCCAGACACCGGGGCCATGACGCGTCCAGCCAACCTTGGTAGCAATGACAAGCCCTGCAGGATAGGGCCAGAGAGCCTGGGCAATGAGTTCCTCGGAGACATCGGGGCCATAGGAGTCGGCTGAGTCGATGAAGTTGACGCCCAGTTCCACGGCGCGGCGCAGCGTCGCGATGGCGCCGGGAACATCCGCAGGAGGGCCCCAGATGCCGGGGCCGGTGATGCGCATGGCGCCGAAGCCCATGCGGTTCACGGTCAGGTCGCCGCCCAGAACGATGGTTCCGGCCTGGGCGGCAGGCAGAATTCCAGATGTAGAAGTCATTTGCACCTCTCAAAGATAACAGTCTCTGGATTCTGCAGTCCGACCCTGTCGCCTGCTTTCTACACCGTCACTTCCCAGCCCGGCGCGTAGGTCCGGCCCCAGTACTTCATGGCTTCGGGGTCGTCCATGATGTGCCCCGTCTCCGTGTCGATACTCAACCTGCGGTTGACGAACCAGGCGATGTTCGACAGCAGAAGCATAGTGACGCTGACATTGGCGACCGGAATGGGCGAGTGCAGTTTGTCCTGGCCCTTGATGGCGCCGATAAAGTTGGCGAAGTGGGCGTCGGTCATCGTATCGGCGCCGATGACATCTGTGGTTTCGGTCTGGTGGCCGGTGCGGTACTGATCGATCTGCTTGCCCTTCCAGTCGTAAACATCGTAGCCGCCGCGGTCGATTACGACCGAACCCTTGGTTCCCATAATCAGCGAGCCGCGATCGCGGCCGAACTCCCGGATACCCTGGCGGCTCCGGCCCTCCCACGAGATCATTTTACCTTCGTATTCGAAGTTCGTGATCAGCGTGTCGTAGAACTGCCAGTCGTCCTTGAACTGGTAGTTACCACCTGTGGAGGTGATGGCTTTGGGAAATCCTCCCTGGAGCGCCCAGCGGCAGACATCCACTTCGTGGGTTCCGTTGTTCAGGGCTTCGCCAGTCCCGTAGATACGCAGCCAGTGCCAGTTATAAGGATGGATGTTGGCTCTGTACTCGCTGCGCGGCGCCGGGCCCTGCCACAGGTCCCAGTTGAGCGTGGCGGGCGCCGGACCGGGCTTGCCGTAGTATGTGGCCCCGCGTGTGTTCACGTACCAGGCCCGCGCCATGTAGGTCTCGCCGATGTAGCCGTTGTGGATCTTGTCGAAGAGCTCGATGGTGTAGTCGGAGGATCGCTGCTGATCGCCGACCTGGACCATCTTGCCGTACTTCTTTTGCGCGGCGATCAGCAGCTCGCCTTCGCGGGGATTCTGGCTGGAGGGTTTCTCGACGTACACGTGCTTGTCCGCCTTGAGGCCAAGCACAGCCATCGGCGTATGCCAGTGGTCGGGAACGGCAACCGTGATCGCGTCGACATCCTTCGACTCCAGCATGCGCCGGAAGTCGCCCTCAGCTTTTGGAGCATAACCGAGCACTTGCTCTGCTCTTGCCGCAAACTTGGCCATAATGCCGGAATCGACATCGCAGACATAGGCAACACGGGCTGTCTTGCTGTTGGCTTTGAGCGACGACAAGTGCGCATAGCCCCGGCCGTGCAATCCGTTAATCGCGAAGTTCAGGCGGTCGTTCGCACCCAGAATCTGTGCATAGCTTTTAGCGGTGGAAGAAATGGCCGAGCCTGCTACACCTGCGGCGAGACCGTTTACGAATTGCCGGCGCGAGATCATATCGGTTTCCCTTTCTTTTCTGAGTGCATTACTTGCCGCCCCAAATTATACAGTTGTCATCACTAGGCTTGCCGGAGAGGCGAAAAGCGGCCATCCAGTCCCGCAACCGGAGCATTTTTCTGGCGACTGGCAATATGATTCTTGCCTATACTGAGCCTTGAATCCGCGCAAACGATGGGGAGGCATGTAAACTTGCGGCGCACGAAGGCGTCTACCAAGATGATGGCTGCCGGCACAGCAGTGAGCCCGATGACGGCGGAAGCGGCGGAAGAGATCGCATCCGAAGAGTTTGCCCAGATCGTCGCAAGCCATCGGCCCAAGATCTACCGATTTCTGCTTGCGTCGCTGCGCGATGTGGATCTGGCGGAGACGCTGACGCAGGAGTGTTTTCTGAAGGCGCACCGGAACTGGAAAGAATTCCGGGGCGAGTCGAGCGCAATGACTTGGCTGATGCGGATCGCCATCAACCTGCAAAAGGACTACTGGCGAAGCCGCCGCATCCAGTTTTGGCGGCAGACTCGAACCAATACCGTCGATTTGGCCGAGGCCAGCGAATGGTTGCCGAGCGGTGAGCGCAATGCGGAGCAGCAGATGCTGGCGCGGGAACAAGTGGCGCAGGTTTGGCGGGCAGTGAAGAAATTGAGCGAGCGGCAGAGGACAGTTTTTCTGCTGCGCTACGTGGAAGAGCGGGAGTTGAACGAAATTGCAGAGGCGACCGGACTCAGCGAGGGCACGGTAAAGGCGCATCTTTCACGCGCGCTGGGACGAGTACGCACAGAGTTGAAAGGGACACCATGAACTGGGAACACGATTTGGCGGGAGAAGACCAGGAGCTCAAGCAGGCCTTGAGACACTTCAAGACCAGCATGGATACCTGGAGCGATGCGGCAATGAGCCGGCCCCGGATGGTGGCAAAAACATCCGTGCGGCACAGTTGGCGGAGAGTGGCAAGCTGGGCGATGGGGTGCCTGCTGGCAGCCGGCAGCCTGGCCGTGGGGGTCCACGCGATCTACCACGGGCAGCAGATGGCAAAGCTCTCGGCGCAAAAGACGGCGCAGCAAGCCGCTGTCGAGCAGGTAGCCTCCGGTCAGGAGACTGCGCTGCCGGCCAGCGCGCAAGCAGCAGAAACCGCGTCTGTTCCCGAAACCAAAGCAGTGAAAGGCAATGCCAGCGCACAGGACAAGGATCTGCTGGCATCTGTGGACAGAGCCCTCTCGCGCACGGTCCCCGAAGCCATGGAACCGCTGGCGCAATTAATGGATGACAACGAAGCTCAGTAAGATGGCGAAGCCTTTGAACGCGAAGGCGACAAAGGGAGTCCCTTGCCTGGCGAGGGAAAGGAGAAGGCGATGAAGGCAATGAAAACTGCACTATTGGTTTTTGCGGTAGCAGGAGTTCTGATGGCGGGAGGCCTGGCCAGCGCGCAAATGCCTGGCGGACAGGGGATGTCACCCGGATTCGCTCAGCATCGGCCGCCTATCGAACAGTCGTTCGGGTTTGCGCATGGACAGTTCTGGAACAATCCGAACATGGTGAAACGGTTGAATTTGACCGACGTTCAGCGCAAGGCGATGGACGGCATTCTGCAGGATCACCGGATGAAGCTGATCGACCTTCACGCCAATCTGCAAAAGGCCGAGGTCGAGCTAGAACCGATGATCAAGGCCGATACGCCCGACCGGAAGACGATTGAGGCGCAAATTGACAAGATCGTAACGGCGAGGGCGGATCTGGAAAAAGCCGATTCGCTCTTTTTGCTCGACATCCGGATGCAGTTGACTCCGGATCAGTGGAAGCAGTTGCAGGCGCTACGCGCGCAACGGATGGAGCGTGAACAGCGGCACGCCGGGGATCCCGGCGGATGGGGACCGGGAAACAAGTTCCATGGTCCGGGTGGACCATTCCCCCAGCCTGCGCCGGGCGGTCAGCCGCCGGCCAGCGCGCCGCAGTCGGCTCCTGCGCCTGCTCCGGAATCAGGAACGCCGCAGTAATCGTGCCGCGGGCGGCGGCGATGCAGCGAAACGGGGTGTCTGCGTGCGAATCTGTGGAGCAGCGGACTTTCAGCTTCGACAGAAAAGCGGAAAAATGAATTGAGGTACGGCGGCAGGGAAACTTCTCCCTCCGCCATTTCTCATTTTTGCGTTTACTCCGCGGCGCTCGATGCCGCCTGCGCCATCTTCATTTCGCGTTCTTCGCGAAATCGGTGCAAGAGACCCTGCTCAACGCCAATCCGGTTCGGTAACATCGGGAGAGAAGGAGTTTTTGTGCCTGTACTTTCCTCCGCCGACTGGCTGCTTCTCTTGATCTACGGCTTTTTTGTGTTGTCGGCGGGTCTCTCGCTCGCGCCCACCATGACGAGCAGCCGCGCATACCTGCAGGCCGAGCGAAAATTGCCGGGCTGGCTGAGCGGGCTGGCGCTCGTGAGCGCAAGCATGGGATCGCTTGAAGTGCTTGGCATGGGCGCCGCGGGAGCCCGCTTTGGCATGGCGAGCATGGGCTTCTTCGTGCTGGGCTCGATTCCCGCCATGCTCTTTGCGGCGCTGGTCCTGATGCCGATTTTTTATGGAGCTGAATCGGCTCCGGGCGTGCCTGTGCGATCGATTCCCGAGTACCTTGGGCTTCGCTTCGACCAGAAGACGCGCGCGCTCAATGCCGTTCTGTTCATCGCCATGTCGCTGTTCAGCGCGGGCATTGCCCTCTATGCCATGGCGCGCGTCCTGGTGGCGCTGCGTATCTTCGACAGCGTCAGCAACAGCCTGCACCTGCCGCCCAGGGGAGATCTGCTGCTCGCGATCGCATTGCCGGCGGTGCTGGTGCTTGTTTACGTGCTGCTTGGCGGGCTGGCGGCAGCCATGTACAACCAGGTGCTCCAGTTTTGCATGGTCGTGGCTGCGATGTTGCCTGTGGTTCTGCTGGGATTGAAGCGTGCCGGCGGTTGGGCTGGGCTGGTGGCAGTGGTTCCGGCTGGCTTTCTCCATGCATGGAGCGGGCCGGCGCGCGCCGGTGGCCTGTCTATGGGCATTGGCGCCGTGGAGCTCGTGCTGGGCGCGGGAGTTGTGCTCGGCGGCAGCACATGGTGCGCAGATTTCCGGCTGCTGCAAATGCCGATGGCGGCAAAGAATGTTGCCGCCGCGCGCCGCGCGCCGCTGATCGCAGCGGCCTTGCGCATCTTCGTTCCCCTGTTGCTCATTCTGCCGGGATTGTTCGCCCTGAGCCTGCCGACGCCGCACACCACCATCATGATCCACAACGAGAACGGCGCAATCTACCACGAGATCACGGTGGTTCCTCCAGCCATTGAGGCGGGTCAAGGGCTGGTTCCAGCCAAGGCCGACGCGAACGGTAAACCCATCAAGCGCGCGAACGGCAAGGCAGTGCTCGACTACGCGATGGCAATGCCGAACGTGGTGCTGGCGTCTCTGCCTCCAAGCCTGATGGGAATCGGCCTGGCCGCGCTGCTGGCCTGCCTGATGGGCGGCGTCGCGGCGAGCGTCGCTGCCGCGAACACGGTCTTTGCCTGCGACATCTACCATGCATTTCTCAACAAAGATGCGGACGACAAACAGATTCTGAAGGCGGGCCGATGGGCGGCGCCTGGCGGCATGGCGCTGGCCGTTGCCGCGGCGTGCGCGGCGATTCATACGAACAGCCTGCTCGACACGGTGGCGCTGGTCTTCGCGATGGTGAATGCGCCTCTCTTTGCCGCGCTGCTCCTGGGCGTCTTTTGGAAGCGCGCCACGGGACACGGGGCATTTGCGGGGCTGCTTGCTGGCGTGGCGGCCGCGCTGCTCAATCATGGAACGGCACTGCCTCGGGGCGATCGGCGCGGCATCCATGGCGGATGGATCGCAGTGGCCGATCGGCCTGCAAACGAGTTGGCGCTCGCGATTGGCACGGCGGCTTTGGCTTTCGCGGTGAGCCTGATCGTGACGACGATTGTGAGCTTCTACACCAGGCCGAGACCGGAAACGAAACTGGCTGGGCTGATGCGCGCGGCGGAGCCGTCCAGGGGGAGTTGGTGGAAGCAGCCAGAAACGGTTGCGGCTGCGCTGATTCTTCTGGCAGCAATTGCGGTCAATCTGATCTTTCTGTGAGAGGAGCGAACCATGGCGAAGAAGGCAAAAAGGGAACTGACCGTTCAATCTGCGGCGAAACCAACCATCCGCTCCATTCTCGATGTGGATGTGCGCATCACGGTTGGCATGTTCTTTACGCTCACGGGAACAATCCTCTCGGCGTTCGGCTACTCCACCCGCGACCGCGCCGATTTGTACGTGAAGAGCCTGGGCATCGACGCGAATCTCTGGTGCGGCCTGGCGATGCTTGTCTTTGGAATCGCGATGCTGGCCCTTGGCCGGCGCGCGCAGATGAAATTGGAGCGTGCAGGAAACAGAAATTAGAGTGCTGGGAGAAGATCATCGAGCGGTCATTCCCTATTCCCTATTCCCTATTCCCTGCCTCACTGCCCCATAGCATTGAACCGCATCGTCCGGTAGTCGAACGTGTAGCTCTTGAGCTGGCCGAGGGCGTCCGCGCCGAGCACGCCGTACACATCGTCGAGTGCGCTCGAACCGAGCGGCTCGGTCAACACGCGGATGTAGTGCAGGTCGATGGTGGCGTTCCCGATGCGGAGCGGAACCGTCTCGGCGACGTAGGAGGGTTGCGGTCCGGACGACTCGCCCTGCGGTGTGTAAAGATTCACCTTCATGTTGTTGAACGCAGCGGCGTGCTCGTCGAAGTAGCGCGAGGTGAGATAGGTCTGCTGCCCGCCGGCGTCGATCACGTACATGCGATCGTCGCTGAGCGCGGATGCAGCCGTTGCGCCAGCCTGCGCGGTGGGATCGGGCGGTGCGGCAGAATCCGCAGCTTGCTCGCCTGCCTGCCGCACACGCTTGAGCGCAACAATCACCTGGTCGCCATCGAGATAGAACGGGGCGCCGCCGGTGAGCCGGTCGTCCTTCGCAGGAGGCGCAATTTGCATGGCCGGGCGCACATCGATGGTTTCGTCGGCATTGACGGTGAGGCTGCCGATGGCCGCGAGCGCCGGGTAGCCCAGCACACCTTCCACCTGGTAGCCGGAGCGCGGGAAGGAATAGTCGGCATCGTCGAAAACGAAGGCTGTCATATTGCGAATGGTGAGCCGGCCGCCGATGGTGAAGCGCGGAACCACGGTGACGTGAACCTTGATCGGCCGCCCCGTAAGCGTGCGAATCGTCGCCGCTTCGTCAGACAACTTGAGACCCACCGCTTTTGCCGTGGAGCGCGCGATCAGGTTGAAGGGCAGCGTGGGATCCAACATCCAACTGTGCGAATCGGCATCCACAAAAACGGGCACGTCGATCAGGCCGAGTGGATCAATCGTGATCTGGAGTTCGAACGGATCGCATGGATCGACGGTCTCGGGCGGATCATTCTCGGCGAGCGGCAGCAGCTTGAGCGGCATCTCGATCTGGTCCTGCTCGTCAGGCGTGAGCTTTGTGTGCAGGCGCGTGTCGAGAGCTTTGTACGCTTTGGCGGCCTTCGCCCAGTCGCCCAGCCGCAGATAGTCCTCTGCCAGCGCCTCACGCAGCAGCTTTTCGTGCGCGGTGTCTCCGCTGGCCGTCACCCGATCGACGAGCGGCTCCAGGAACGCAACCGACTGCTTGAGATCGTTCGAACGATTCGCCAGCACGCCACGATACAACTGCGCTTCCTCCGGCGGAAGCTTATTGAGCTGCGCAGCCACGCGCGCGTATTGGTGGTCGGCGAGGAGATTCTGGACGCGCGCATCGACGGTGAGACCACTCGAAGTTCCGGTTTGCACTTGCGTTCCCGCGCCGGGTTGCTGCGGTTGCGAGGACGGCGGCTGCGCAGCAGGCGCGAGCGATTGTTGTTGTGCGTGCTGCTGGACCGCGTCCTGCTGCGCCGGGGCGAGCACAGCCGCGAACAGAACAAGCACGAACGCGAAGGCCACAACAGCAATCGGCAGCTCGCCCCCTGGATGAACCGCCATGCGTTGCCTGCCTGTTCTGGTTTGTCCGCGAAAGGAAATCATCGCCACTTCGACGTTAACAGATTCGACCGGCGGCCGCGGAAGTACGGCATTCACGATCATTCACACGGTCTTTACCCAATGACCGATACACTTGAGCTAAGCGATGAAGCGCAAGACGATTGCACATTACGAGATTCTGCGGCGGCTGGGCGCAGGCGGCAGCGGCGTGGTCTACGCAGCCAACGACACGCTGCTGCAGCGGCCGGTGGTGTTGAAGATGCTGCACGCCGGCGTGCTCACAGCCGAGCAGATGCGGACGACGGTGCTGCGCGAGGCGCGGCTGGTATCTGCCATCGAGCATCCCAATGTGTGCGCGATCTACGAGGTGGGCGAAAGCGGCGACGAGGCCTACATCGCCATGCAGTTTGTTCCCGGCCAGCCGCTCGACAAGCTGATCGAGCGCGGACCGGCAAGTCTGCAACTGGTGCTTTCGGTCGGCATCCAGATTGCGGACGGCCTCCAGGCGGCACATGCCCTCGGCATCTTTCATCGCGACCTGAAGCCACAGAACGTGATGCTGACTGATGGCGGCCTGGTGAAGATTCTCGACTTCGGCCTGGCGCGGCGGCTCGCGCCCGAAGATGCGCGCTTCGACCCGGCGCGTCCGGTGCTCGCCAAGGATGTCTCTGCCGCAACCGCCTACACCGCGCGCGGCGGAACCATCCGTTACATGGCACCTGAGCAGTTTGTCACCGGGCACTCCAGCGTGCAGTCGGACGTGTGGGCGCTTGGAGTCATTCTCTACGAACTGGCCAGCGGCAGACATCCGTTTGCGCGGCCCGACGCCGAGGATTTCCAGGCCATTCGCGCCATCCAGTTCCTCGATCCGCCGGATTTGAGCCAGATCGTGCCGGGAATTTCACCGGAGCTGAAGAGCGTGATTCTCGCCTGCCTCGAAAAAAATCCCGGCGCGCGCACGGCGTCGGCGGCCGAGGTGCGCGAGGGGCTGAAGACCATCATGAAGGCGCTCAGCATTGAGACAGGCATCATTCCCAGCGACGTGGCTGCGAACCTGCCAGTCACTGGCCCTGAGGCGGAGAAGCGCGCCACCGGATTGCTTTCGATGCTGGCGGAACGGTTCCGCGAGTCGACCGGCGAGCACGCAACGGAGAATTCCCTGGTCGTGCTGCCCTTCACAAACATGGGAACGGCGGAAGCGGCGCCACTCTATGGCTATGCCCTGGCCGATGCGATCGCGGCCCGACTGGCGCGGATTCCATCGCTCGTGGTGCGGCCTTCGAGCGCGCTCATGCGATTGCCCATCGCGCAACTCGATCCGCTGGCCGTGGGGCAAAAGCTGCTGGCAAGGTTTGTGCTTGCCGGCAGCTTTGTGCGCTCTGGGAGCGGATTCGATCTGAACTGGCAACTGCTCGACGTGACCTCGCAAAGCGTGCGCACAGGCGGGTCAATTCATGTTTCGTCGCTCGATCTGATCGCCGTGCAGAGCGAAATCTCCAACGAGGTCTTTGCCACATTGCTGGGGATGGGTCCCGCAGAGGGCATTGAAGCGGCACAGGCACATGCGGGCGCCACCATCGCGCGCGCCGCGGCGCGCGACGGATCTCTGCCCGGACCGGTAAGCGAAAAATACCTGCAGGCGCGGGCGCTGTTGAGTTCCTTCATGGCGCGCACGGGCGCGCGCGCCGATCTCGACCGCGCCCATGCGCTGTTCGAGAGCGTCACCGCGGCCGATCCGGCGTTTCCCGCGGGATGGACCGGGTTGGGCATTGCCGAGTTGCAATACACGCGCCACGGCTTTGGCGGACAGATTCACGTGATGCGCGCGCGGCGCGCCTTCGACGAAGCGCTCAAGCTCGATCCGGCATCGACCGAGGCAAATCTCTACCGCATTTACATGCTGCTCTCGCGTGGCGAAAAGGAGTCGGCGCGGCACGGCATTGCCAACCTGCTCACGACTGCGGGCAATGACTGGAATGTGCGCATGGTGGCGGGGCTCGCGCTGCGCGGCGACGGGATGTACAGCGAGGCACTGGACGAGTTCAGCCGGGCGCTGAAGCTGAACCCGGCCAATGCGGCGCTGCTCTATAACCACCGCGCTCGCGTGTATCACTATCAGAACCAGATCGAGTTTGCCGGCGAGGAATTGGAAAAGGGCCTGGCGCTGGAACCGCGTCATCCGCTGCTGCGCACCTCGGCCGGCTATCAGCGGATGCGAGTGGGCAATCTGGACGCGGCCATCAAGACCCTGGAAAGCGTGATCGCCGACGACCCCTCGATGCGCATCGCCGTGCCGACGCTCGCCATCTGCTACGTTCAGGCGGGCGCGCGCGAACGCGCCACGGCGCTGCTCAAAGACGACACCCTGGCCGCGGCCGAGGCCGACAACGAAATGGCCTACCGGCTCGCGACATACTTCGCCGTCGAGGGCGATGCCAGCGAGGCACTGCACTGGCTGCGCCGCGCCATCTATCTTGGCAACGAAAACTACCCGTGGCTCCAGAAGAATCCCGCATGGAACAACCTTCGCACCAACTCCGACTTCGAGCGCATTCTCGAAGATCTGAAGAGGGGATTCAGACGAAACCAGAAGACATGGAAGCGGCTGCTGGAGCAGGTGCCCGGCGAAGGGTAGCGCGCGGTACCAATCAATGCGACACTTACGTGAAAGGGCGAGACTGAAGTCGCGCCCTTTCACAAAGCCAGCTTCCGCAACAACGGATCAAGGAATCCGCTCGTACGGCACGTACTCCGGCTCCCACACATAATCGCGAAGGATCTCGGCAAATGGCGCTTCCTCCACGGGGTTCGCAACTCCATCTTCCATGGCTTGCCGGCCCACGGATGCGGCTACCGCCAGGCTCACCTTGCGCGCATCGGCGATGGGCGGCAGTAACGGCTCGGAATGATCGGCGCGCGCCGGCGACAACGCGGCCAGAGCCTTGGCGGCAGCCATCATCATATTGCCGGTGACGCGCCTGGCGCGTGAAGCGAGAATGCCTAGAGCCACGCCGGGAAAGATGAAGGAGTTGTTGACCTGGGAGATGCGGACCGGTTTGCCGTTGAATTCGACCGGCGGGTACGGACTGCCCGTGCCCACCAGCGCGCGGCCTTCGGTCCAGCGAAGCAGATCGGCAGGCGCGGCCTCGGATTTCGAGGTCGGATTTGACAACGGAAAGATAACGGGATGCGGAGTGTGGCGAGCCATCTCGCGCACAATCTCTTCGGTAAATGTTCCTGCCTGGGCGCTGACGCCGACCAACACCGTGATGCCGGCGTTGCGCACCACGTCGAGCAGCGAAATCGCTCCACTTTCCAGGCTTCCCGGTGTCAGCTTCCACCCCGCCAAGTCCTCTTGCTTACGCGCGAACGGCTGCTGCTCGGTACGAATCCCCTTGCCGCCCTCGACCAGCAGGCCGTAACGATTGAATCCGAAAATGCGGCTGCGCGCCTGCTGTTCGCTCAGTCCCTCTTCCTTCATGGCGGCGATCAGCAAATCGGCAATGCCAATGCCTGCCGACCCCGAGCCAAACATGGCAATCGTCTGCTCCCGCAGCGGAATTCCCGTCGCTTTGACGGCCGCAAACAGAGTCGCCGTGGTCACAGCCGCGGTCCCTTGAATGTCATCGTTGAACGTGCAGAGACGGTTGCGATAGCGATCGAGAAGGCGAGCCGCGTTCGATCCGGCAAAATCCTCCCACTGCAGAAGAATGTGTGGCCAGCGCTTCTCGACAGCCTTCACGAAGGTTTCGACAAAGCCGTCGTACTCCTCGCCGCGGATGCGTTTGTGCTGCCAGCCGACGTAGATCGGATCGCTGAGCAGCGCCTCATTGTCGGTGCCCACGTCGAGCAGCACTGGCAGACATTGCTCCGGCGGAATGCCGCCCAGCGCGGTGTAGAGAGCCATCTTGCCAATGGGAATCCCCATGCCGCCCGCGCCCTGATCGCCGAGACCCAGAATGCGTTCCCCGTCGCTCACCACGATGCAGCGCACGCCGTCGTACAACGGATTGGCAAGAATCTGTTCGATGCGATCCTTGTTGGGATAGCTGAGAAAAAGTCCGCGCGGTTTGCGCCAGATCTCGCTGAATCGCTGGCACCCTTCGCCAACGGCCGGCGTATAGACGATCGGCAGCAGATCTTCGATGTTGTGCTCAATGAGGGAATAGAACAGTGTCTCATCGTTGTCCTGCAGATCGCGCATGTTCGAGTATTTGCCGAAGGCGGTGGGCCGGCTGTCGAGGACGCGCTTGCGGCGCTCGCGCTGGTCTTTCAGCGTTCCGATGTGAGGCGGCAGCAAACCGTGCAGACCAAAGGTATCGCGCTCGCTTGCGGTAAATGCGGTTCCCTTGTTAAGGCGTGGATTCATGAGCAGGTCGCGCCCGGACAGGCTGGTACGAATAACGGTGGCACCGGAACGGCCCAAAACAGAAGATTCAGAACTCATTGCGTTCTCTCCTCGAAGACACTCTTCGCAATTGCGTATCCATCATAGCTCGCATACAAATGTCTTCTGTGCCGATGCGCACACCACTTCATAACGCCACGGATCAAATTATGAGACGCCAGTTATCTGGAGCGGGAGAAGTTTCGTGTCACGACGGTAGGAAGATCGCCTTCCGGCGCGCTCTCGACTCTTATCACAGGCTGTTATGTGAAGGTGAGAATCACCATCTCCGGCCGCGTGCCCAGGCGCATCGGCGGTCCCCAGCTTCCGGCGCCAGTTGACGTGTAGACCTGAAGTGAACCGTGGCGCTGCAGGCCGCTGGTAAAGCGACCGTAAACGCCGCGTGTGATCCACGTGAAGGGCAGGAATTGCCCACCATGCGTGTGCCCGGAGAGTTGGAGATTGAAGCCGGCCTGTTCCACTGTGGGCAGGCGGGTGGGAGCGTGGTTCAGCAGAATCGCGGGCCGTGTGCGGTCGAGATTCATGCGATCGAGCGCGGCCTTCATCCGCAGCGGCGACGAACTGCTGTGGTAATACACGCCCGCAACCTGCACGCCCTCGATCGAGACCATCTCGTCGCGGAGAACGCGAACTCCTGCGCGGGCAATGGCTTCGACATAGTGCGCAGGATCGGTAAACTCCTCGTGATTGCCTGTGGAAAAGTAGATGCCGAGCGGCGGCGTGAGCTGCTTGAGCGGTGCTGCAAGTCGATCAAGGTCGCCTTTTGTGCCGTCGAAGAGATCGCCGGGAAGAAAGACCACGTCGGGCTTGAATTTTGCGGCTCTGGCTGCGATGCGGCGGCAAAAACGCATGCCGTTGATCGGTCCGAGGTGCAGATCGCTGAGCAGAACCGCGCGCCGGCCCTTCCATGATGTGGGAAGGTTGGGAATCGCGATGGCGACATGGCGGATGCGAAGGATCTGCGCATTGATGATGCCGCAAAGGCCAAGAAGGGCCGCCATGCCGTAGAGTACGCCGGCAAGAATCGGCCGAACTGCCCCGGAATGGACTGCGGGATGCATCAACCGCAGCACAAGCCAGGCCGTCCAAACCAGAAACGACGTCCAGAAAAAGAGGTTGACAAGGCCGAGCCAGAGGGACGCGAGCCAGTAAACGGCGCGAACAACGGCATTCGAGAAGCGGAGCGCGAGCAGCGTTGCTGCGGCGAAACTGAAGGCCAGCACCAGCATGGCCACGCGCAGCCCGGCAGGAGGGTCCGCAATCTCGCCCGGCCAGAAGGCAATCCAGGTCGTGAAAATGAACCAGTGAGCAAGAATAAGAGTGCCCTGGATGACGCCGATTGCCAGAGCAGGCCAGAGCTTCAAGCGGATCTCCTCTTCTTCATCATTGCATGAGCAGCAGCCGATAGCGGCGGCAACCGTGCGTGCAACAATCTCTTCATGAGTCGCTCGGCCGGCAATGCGCTTGGGGTCTACGTTTCCATTCCTTTTTGCCGGTCGAAGTGCACCTATTGCAACTTTGCGTCGGGGGTGTATCCGGTCGCGGAACACGCTCGCTATGTGGAGAGGGTAATCGCCGATCTGACCGGCGCACGCGCGTGGGCGCAGAGCGTGGGAGCCGAGCTGCCGCAGCGCGTGGACACGGTGTACCTGGGCGGGGGAACGCCATCGCTGCTCGCGCCAGATCTCGTAATGCGGCTCTTCGCAGCCCTGCGCGGGGAGTTCGATCTCGACGCGGACGCCGAAATCACCATGGAGTGCGCGCCCGGACAGTTGGCCGCCGCGACCCTCGAAGCCATGGCAGCCGCGGGCGTGAATCGCGCGAGCCTGGGCGTGCAGTCGTTCGTGGACAGCGAGGCGCACGCGAGCGGGCGGCTGCACAACCGCGCCGCCGTTGAAGCAGACCTCCGGCGACTGCGTGCGGCCGGAATTTCGAATCTGAACCTCGACCTGATTGCGGGACTGGCCAGACAAACCCTCGACTCGTGGGAGGAATCGCTCGATGCGCTGCTGGCCTCCGAGGTTCCGCACGCCAGCATCTACATGCTGGAGGTGGACGAGGATTCGCGGCTGGGGCGCGAGATGCTCAAGGGCGGCGCACGGTACCACGCCGAACTGGTGCCGGGCGAAGACGCGATTGTGAAGATGTACGAGCGAGCCATCGAGCGGCTTGAGAGCGCCGGACTGCGGCAGTACGAGATTTCGAATTTTGCTCGCTCTGGAATGGAATCGCGCCACAACCTGCGCTACTGGCAGCGGCGGCCGTATCTCGGCGTGGGGCTGGATGCGTCGTCTATGCTGCGCGATTCCGCAGTTGCCGCTTGTACGTCAATCGGGCGAGAATCGGGGGCAAAGCGGGAATGTGGAGATCTCTCATCCATTTCGCAGGGCACGCGAAATGAATGGGGCACGGTTGGTTCGGTATTACGCGCGACGACGACCGAAGACCTGAGAGTGTATCTGGACGGCGCAGAAGCGGTCGAGATGGAGTGGCTCGCGCGCGAGCGGCAGCACGAGGAAGCGTGGTTTCTGGGGTTGCGCACAAATGCCGGCGTGGATGTTGCCGAACTGCGAACAGAATTCGGTTCGAGCCTCGTTGAAGCTTCCATCAGAACGGCAAAAAGGCTTGCCGAAGATGAGCTGCTCATCTTCGATGGCGAAAGAGCACGGCTCACGGCGCGCGGACGGCTGATTTCAAACGAAGTCTTTCAGGAATTTCTACTCCCTGAGAATGCGGAAACAAGACACGCCACGTAGCGCTTTCGCGTTTTTCAGCCTGTCCGCTTGCGAAGCATCCGCCCCGGATTCCGGAGAGAGAATCCGGGGCCAGCTCGTCTGGCCTTTGGGTTACCAGGCGAGCAACTCATCTCCCGAACTTGCGGAAAGAAAGGTAACGGGAGACGGCGCGGTTTGCGATGGGCTGCCGAAGCATTGGATCGATTCGGGGCCGGACGCCTTGGCCAACTCCATAGCCTTTTCCGCTTCCAGTAGCACCACCACCGGCGAACGGCCGTGGCTCACGGCAATGCCGAAACAGGCGGAGAGCCGGATGGCTTCGCCGGCTACGTGGAAGGGTTTGGAAAATACCTCAACGCGCAGCCGTTCAGTGAGAGCCATGGCATTGGCCGGAGTGCAGGAGGGCAATGCGACCAGAAACTCGTCCATGCCCGGCCGTCCCAGCACATCGTAGCTGCGCAACAGGGCCGCGGTGCGGCTGGCCGCCTGGCAAAGCAGTTCGTCGCAGGCATCCACGCCGAGCCGCGAATTCCAGTGGCCGAAATCGTCGATATCGAAGAGCACCAGACACATCGGACTGCCATTGCGCTGCACCCGATCGGTTTCGCGAAAGAGCATGGCCAGCAGGGTTTCGCGATTGTAGACACCGGTCAGGCGATCGAGTTGGGCGCTACGCAGAACCACATCGCGCAAGGAGTCCAACTCGTGCGCCATGCGCTGATTGCGCAGCACCATGTCCAGACGCAACTGCCAATAAGTGGACTCAGCTGAACGCGGAATGAGTTCGTCGATTGCGCCCTCGGCAAGCCGATCGATCCAATCCTGCGTCACCATATCGGCGATGAGCACGACGGGAAGGCCGGAGCTCTCCGTCCTGGCGCGAAGAGCTGCCAGCAACTGCCCCATGGGCATGCCCGGCAGATCGACGTCAAGAAGAATCAGGTTGGGTGGATGAGGGCCGGAGATTGAAGCCAGCGCGGCCTCCGCGGAGAGAACAACTTCGATACGCGCACCTGCGGCGAGCAGCGTAGGCTCAATGGCACGCAGCAGGTTCGTATCCGCCGATGCGACGAGAAAGGTCGGTTGAGCATGCATCCAGAGGTAGCTCCTGCCGGATGTATCGACGCGCATTAGGAAATATTTAGAGTTTCACGGAAAGATTGTTAGGCCGGCTGGATGACCTTCGTGCAGGTCCAGGCACCCAAAGGTCCATGTCACGGCGAGGGCTGCGAACAGCACAGGATATGGAAGCGGGAAGAGTAGCGCGTTGGCCTCCCATCCTTTCGCGGGATTGCGCACAAGGATGGGAGTACCGTGATCGGATTGCGGGACTAATCCACGAAGTCGACCTTGGGCGAGATGGGGATCACGCCGCGTTCGTGGCCGAGATCCAGCAGCTTGCGGATGGCCTCGCGGCCGTCGGCGCCATAGTCAAGCGTGCGTTCGTTGACATACATGCTCACGAATTTGCTTGCCAGGCCCGTGTCCAGGTCGCGCGCAAACTGCATGGCGTATTCCAGCGCCTCCTCGCGATGGTCGAGGGCGTGGTTGATGGAGTCGCGCAGCGCCTTGGAGATGATCTTGTGCGATTTGGCGCCGAGCGAGCGCCGGATCGCGTTGCCGCCCAGAGGCAGCACAAGACCGGTGGTTTCGCGCCACCACACGCCTAAATCGATGATCTTGTGGAGGCCGTTCGTCGTGTAGGTAAGCTGCCCCTCGTGGATGATGAGGCCCGCATCGTACTTGCCGGCCAGAATCTCCGGAATGATCTGGTCGAAGGGAACGACCTGGGTCTCAATCTTCGGGTTGAAGATCTTCAGAGCCAGATAGGCCGTGGTGAGCGTGCCGGGAATGGCCACGCGGATACGGTCGAGTTCGCCCGGTTCCATCTTGCGGTTGGAGACGACCATGGGCCCGTAGCCCTCACCCACGCTGCCCCCGCAGCCCATGAGCGTGTAGTTTTCCTGCACATAGGGATAAGCGTGAAAGCTGATGGCGCTTACGTCGTAGAATGCTTCGTCGCGGGCTCGGCGATTGAGGGTCTCAATATCGCAAAGCGTATGCGTGAAGCGATAGCCGGGCACGCGAATTTTATTTGTCGCCAGCCCGTAAAACATGAAGGCGTCATCGGAGTCTGGACTGTGCGCAATGGAGATTTCCTTGACGGCGGGACTGGCTACAGGGCTTGCAGTTTCAGGTGTTTGTGTGCTCACGGCAGGCAAAATTCCTTTCAGCAAAAAAATATCTTTGATCCCCTGTAAGTTAGATGCGGCATCGGCGATCTGGAATCGTCCGCATACTCTTCTCATTTCTCGATGATGTTAAATCGCGGGGCAAATCAGGGTTCCACTTCCAGATTCGGCTCCTCAGCCGGATCAACCGCGACAGGCGCCTCGCTGCCGCGCCCAAACCGCTGTTTCCAGATGTGATATGCCACGCCCGCGGCCGCAATAAGCAGCCCTGCAAGCGAGACGAGCAGGACAATGAGGAGCCAACGCATGAGGCAGACTCCTCAAAGAATACCAGAGTGCGCGCCGGCTGGCATCCACACGATCACGCGCGGGTGCGGAATCCTTCGGCTCAGATAAATCTGCTCTCTGGCTCATGCAGGCTGGCTTGAAGCCACGCAAGATAGGCATGGCTGCCCGCTTCGACCGGAAGCACCAGAAACTCCGGCGTCTCATAGCTGTGGAGATCGTGAAGCCGGGCTTCCAGTGCGGCCAGCCGTCCGGCAACCGTCTTGAGCAGAAGCACACACTCGTCGGAAGTCTCAATCTGGCTCTGCCAGTGATAGATCGAATGCGCGGCCGGCAGCAGCGTGGCGCACGCGGCCAGACGATCCTCGACGAGCGTACGGCCCAGCCGCGCTGCTTCCTCGGCGTTGGCGGCCGTTGTCAAAACAATACGAGCGAACGATGTGGCTTCGAGCATAAGCCCCCTCCGGATGAAGACTACGTTCTCAACAGCGTACGTCCGAATCGGGCCAGGCGGCGAACCCGACTGAAATCCTCACGCACAAATGCAACATAGCTTGCCGATCCGGGCGCGGTATTGCAGGATTGAATTGGAAGCAAATTGCAGCAAGGCGGAGAAAACGCGATGGCGACAGCGATTAAATTTGGCACTTCGGGTTGGCGGGCGATTGTAGCGGACGAATTTACGACAGCGAACATCCGGCTGGCCGTGGGCGGCATTGCTGCGTATGTGAAGACTCTGCCCGCACCGCACCGGGTATTGGTCGGCCGCGATCCGCGCTTCCTTGGCGAGAGCTTTGTGGCCGAGGCGGCCAAAGTCCTGGCCGGGGCGGGCGTCACGCCTATCGTGATTTCCGAGGCCGCGGCCACGCCTGCCATCGCGTACGCTGTGCGCACGCTCAAGACATGCGGCGCCATCAACTTTACCGCGTCGCACAATCCCCCGGAGTACAACGGCATCAAGTACTCGACACCCGATGGCGCGCCTGCGCTGCCTGAAGCAACAAAGCAGATTGAGGCCGCGGCGGAAAAGCTCGCCGCCAGCGGAGCCGGCGTTCCAATGTCCTCTGCCGAAAAATTCGAAACGGTTGATGTGAAACCCGCGTTCCTCAAGCGGCTCACCGAACTGGTTGATCTTAAAGCCATCGCCAAGGCGGGCATCAAAGTGGTCTACGACCCGTTTTGGGGCGCGGGACGCGGCTATGCCTCCGACCTGCTGCGCGAGTACGGTGTGACGGTCGAGTGCGTACACGACTACCGCGACGTGCTCTTTGGCGGCCACGCGCCGGAGCCTTCCGACGAATTGCTCACCGACGCCAAGAAAAAGATGCAAGAGATCGGCGCCTCGCTTGCCATCGCCACCGACGGCGATGCGGATCGCTTCGGGGTGGTCGATGGCGACGGAACCTTCATCCAGCCGAACTACATCATCGCGCTGCTCTTTGACTATCTGGTGGAGACACGCGGCTGGAAGAATGGCGTGGCCAAGAGCGTGGCGACCACCAACCTCATCAACGCTCTGGCCGATTACCACAAGGTGCCCCTCTACGAGACTCCTGTCGGCTTCAAGTACATCGGCGAACTGATCAACCAGGACAAGATCGCCATCGGCGGCGAGGAATCAGCGGGGCTAACGATCCGAGGCCACGTGCCGGAGAAGGACGGCGTTCTGGCCGGGCTGCTGGTCGCCGAGATGGTGGCCACTCGCGGCGCCAGCCTCGGCGCACAATTGAAGGCGCTTTTTGCCAAGGTTGGTTCCTTCTACCCGGTTCGCGAGAACTTTCACTTGACCGCGGAGCAGAAAGCCGCGTTCACTGAGAAGTTGAAGGCCGATCCCAGCGACCTGGGAGGACACAAAGTCGTGAACGTGGTGCGCACCGACGGGCTGAAGCTGATTCTCGACGACGGCTCGTGGGTCTGCTACCGGCTTTCAGGAACTGAACCGGTGGTGCGCGCCTATAGTGAAGCGCGCAACGAAAACGAGGTGCAGGCCCTGCGCTCGGCAGCCGAAAGATTCGTTCTCGGCTAGAACAAGCCGGGGAGTCGGAGTGGGTGTCCTGATGCAGCAGTTCTTTGAACCACGAACCTGTCATCCTGAGCGCACCACCTCCCACATAGAAGGATTGTGATTCAATGGCGCAACAGACCGCGCAAACAGAAAAGACGGCAGCCGGCAAGCCTCAGGCGCCGCTTGGTAAGCGCGCCGCCGCCTGGGCGCAAAGGCTCTGGCAGCCGGCAGGAACGGTGCTCGCCATCAGCTTGACGCTGCTCGTGACCTGGCACGTGGTCTATGGAAAGCACGGCCTCTCGGTCTGGCAGCATAAACGTACCGAAGATCGCCACCTGCAGCAGCAGATCAAAGACCTGCAACAGGAAAACGCGCAGATGCGCCAGCAGATTCAGCGGCTCCAATCGGATCCTGATGAGATTGAACGCGAGGCGCGGGAGAAGTTGCACTACGCCAAGCCCGGAGAAGTGATCTACAGGCTCCCCGCGCAGCCACAACCGACGAAGTAGCTTCCTTCCTGTCTTTAGAAATCGATGTGCGCGCGCACCGTTGAGACGTACACTGGGCCGCGGTCGCGATTGTAGCCGGGGTTGGCGATCTCGGTCCCGCCCAGCATTCCGTAGAGCCCGCGCCAGATGTGGACGTTGTAGTACCACTCGAGAATGTTCTCGCGGCCGTAATTCAGGTTACCGTCACCCAGCAGGAAGCCGAGCCCGCCGTAGTGCAGGTAATTCTGGTGATCGCGCTTGATGGCGTTCGACACGAAGGCCACGCCGACCTTGTCGTTCGGTCGGCGCCAGTCGTGGCCGTTGTAGTCGCCGCCGAAGAGAACCGTCTGTGCGACCTCGGTGTACGCAAAAGATTCATTGCGGTCGTCGTTCCAGCCAAAACGCCCGAAGAGCCGCAGGCTGTCCGTAACTTCCTGTTCCGTGTTGAATCCGAAGCCATATTTCACCGCGCCGAAACGTTCAGTTGCAATAATGCTCGGCCTGGCGATCCTGCCTGCCAGATACTGCTCGACCGACGCGCGGTAGTCGCCCATGTGCGCATGGTTGACGTAACTCAAAATGCGTATCGCGCCTTCGCGCTTCGACTTCACGAAGGGAGCCAGCAGCCCCTTGCGTAACTCGAACTCTCCGTTCTGTCCGTTGGCGCGGCTGATAGCCCAGTCGAGGTCCATGCCGTTGGCCACCGTCGGCATGGCGGCGATGGCGTACCGCGCCGACCACACCTTGTCGTCGTACTCCAGAATGCCGGCGACCGTATAGCCGCGCGTATCGGCCGCATAGTCCCAGGCGCCGTTGTTGTCGATCGTCCAGTTGGTGAACTGCAAATGGCTATCCGACCCGACGGAGTTCACATCGAAGGTATCGGGAAGCGTCATCTTGCCGATGCGGATCTCGAACCGCCGCGCGGGCATTTTGGTCGCGAGCGCCAGCGGCCCACGATCCTGATCGACCATCTCGTCCGTCAGGCCGATGGTCTGGTGGATCTCGCCGCGCGCAAGATAGGGCGCACTGCTCAGGTTTGGATTGCGTACCACATCGAGATTGGTCGCGCCGGCCAGTCCGAGCGCTTGGGAGATCCCGCGCCCGCCCGCGTTCTCGAAATCGACGATCAGATCGGTGTTGTACCGCGAGTTCGGACGTAACTGGTAGCCAAGATAGAGCGTCCCTACCTCGGAGGCTTTGGTCTCCAAATCGTCGATGAGGCTGTTCGTCCCCTGGTAAGGCGAGTGGAAATAGCCGTGAGCCTGAAAGATGCTGTTGGCCTGGCCCGAGACCCAGTAGCGTGCGCTCGCCGAGTGCGGCGCCATGGTAAGAGCGGGTTCTGTCTCCGCTTGCCGGTCGCCTGCCGCATCGCCTTCAGGACCGGCGGCGTCGATGACCGCGGAAAAACCTGTGCGCAGGGGCTGATACGCAAGCTGGATCGGGTTCCCCGATTGGTACCACCCCTGCGGCCGCAACCGCGGCTCTGGCGCCGATGGCACACGGGAACACGACTGCGCCACACCGTAAATGCCCGTGAGCAGAAAGGCGCAAGCCAACCCGGCTGCCGCCGAACCTAACGGATTGGGGTTGCGAAACAGCATAGAATGGAAGAGGAGCAACTATACCCCTACTGGGTTGATACCATACCCCAGGTTGGTATTGTCAAGCCGGGAGATCCAACGATGCCGCATCCTGAACGGGAAAAAGCAAAACTACTGCAGCGCATAAAAAAAATCCGTGGACAACTCGAAGCCGTGGAGCGATCGCTCTCCGGCGAAGGGGACTGCGGAGATCAACTGATGCTGCTGGCCGCGGTGCGCGGGGGCATCAACAGCCTGATGGCCGAAGTGCTTGAAACCCACATTCGCTTCCATCTGGTCGACGGCGCCAAGGAGCAGATTGCTCCCGATCTCGCCGAAGACCTGATCGACCTGGTGCGCGCCTATCTGAAATAAATCGACTCGCCGCATGGAGATCGATGCCAATGCGGCGCACTGTGCGTGCACCGTCAGGCATAACTTTGTTCTCCATCGTAGCGGGCCAGCCACGCCGCAAATGTGAACGCCGGTTGAAAGCTCTCGCGCCGCAGAATGCGGCAAGAATACTGAAGCCGGTAGCCAGGAGCTTCCAGATCCTGGCCGGAAACTAGGATCTGCAAGCTACCGGCTACACGCTACCATCTGCCTTCCCTCAGCAACTGAATCCGGCTTTGGCCAGTGTCTCTTTCAGTCCCTTCATGCTCGCGCGGGTCGAGGCTTCGGAGACGCTCATCGTGGACCCCGCCGGCGGCACGCCGCCGTGCCAGTGCGTCTCCAGACTCACTGCGTAGTGGTACCCGTCGCGCTTGAAAGCACGGAACTGACCCACCCAGTCGATCATGCCGCCGCCCACCGGCGCCCAGGCAAACTTGCCGTCTGGCTTGCGAATCGTATCCTTGCAATGGCAATGGCCGATGCGATGCACGGGCAGCAGATTGTAGTCGTCCGGATAAGGCGTGTCGCCCGGGAAGGTCGCGGAGTTGCCCGGATCCCAGTTGAGCATAAAGTTGGGCTCGGTGATCGCGGCCATCGTCTCCGCGGCCTCCTTGCCACTGCCCGTATTGCAGGCCATCTCGTTCTCGAGCAGCAGGATTAGATTGTGCTTGGCGCAGGTGCGCGCCGCCTCGCGCAGTTTGTCGTTGATCGCCGCGCGATAGGGCTTGGGATCCTCAAGCCGCCAGAAGTCGAAGCAGCGAATACGGTCTGTCTGAAAGGCCTTGCAAAGTTCGATCGAGCGATCCAGCACGGTGTCCTGCTGCTTGAAGTCGAAGCTCGCATGAAACTCGTCGCGGTGCGGACCTACCTTCGACATGGGCGCGCCCGGCCAGTGAACTTTGAAGAGCGGGCTGGCGATGTCCGTCACGCGCAGCTTGTACTTTGCCAGGATTTTCTGCGCGCGAGCGATCTCGTCATCCTTCAGGTCGGTCGCGTTCTTGCCCCACATGCCGCGTATCTCGATCCAGTGCAGACCGAAGTCGTTGGCTGCCACCGAGCAGGCATGATCGAAGTCCTGGGAAATCTCATCGTTGATGACGGAAAGACGAAATGGACATGTGGAAGCAGACTGAGCCGTGCGTGCTCCAACAGCCAGCGCAGCCGCAGCGCCTGCCCCATAGACAAATTCTCTTCGAGTAATCGACATACAGTTTCTCCTAAAAGTGTCTTACGTCCTATTGGTGCGGATACTGCTTCGTTTGACCCGTGCGCGTGTTGGTCACGGAAAAGCTTCCGTTACGCAAAGCAACAACCTTCAACGCATGGCCGTCGCCGTCCCCCTTGGGATTGGCAATCAGCGCCTCGGGGCTGTTGTGCGCGGCGTCGGAGTCTTCGGCCGTGTGCAGTTGCCACAGGTCGACGATGCGCGGACTGGTGTGCACAATCTCCCACGCCGCCGGCTTGCCGGCCTTGTGCGCTCCGTTGTTCATAATGGCCACGCGCGGAGAGATCGCGTAGACGATGGCGCGCGAGTTCGACCAATCCATGCCGTGATGCGTAACGAGATAGAGATCGACTTTCCCGATGGGATTCGCCGGGCAGACCAGCGCTACTTCCTTCTTGCCGGTCAGATCGCCGAGATCGAGAAATTTGAACTTGCCGAAGGTCACGAGAATGCCGGCCGAGCGCGCGTTTTCCGTGGGATCGTCGGGCCAGGGGTGTTCGCCGGCGCACCAGGGATTGGGCACAGGCTTGATCCCCGGAACCGCGGAGATGTGCTGCCCGTCGGCGGTAAGAACCACGACGTTCAGGCCCTTGATCGGAATCGTGTCGCCGGGATGCACAATGCGGCGGGGATGGCCGGCGATGGCCTTCAGATAAGCCGCGTAGTTGTTGCGTGTGGCGGCTGCGTCTTCGCGGTTCTCGCCGTGGTCGAGGAACTCGCCCACCTTCACGCGCGCCACGAGCGCCGGCACGCCGCCCACGTGGTCGTCGTGGAAGTGGGTGATCAGTACGTAATCGATGCGCGTGATGCCGGCTTCGTGCATGGCGGCGGCAATCCGCTCCGCGTCGCGGCCGTTGTGGTCCTGCCAGCCGGTATCGACCAGCAGCGATTGACCGGAGGGCGCGACCAGCAGCGTCGATTGTCCGCCTTCGACATCGATCGACTCGATCAGCAGCTTGCCATGCGGCGTCGCGGCCGTCGCTTGGGCGTGTGCCAATGCAAAGACACCGCACGACACGCCAACAGCGAGCAAAACGGCGAAGGCGCGCACGAGCCGGACAAACCGGCTACAGGACATGGACTGCAAGCGGCAGAAATTAACGGTTTTCATCTGCGCAGAAAGTGTACTCTCTCCCGCGAATTCCGCAAAACAGAAAATCCCGCATGAGCTTAGGCAAACAGTCTTCGCCTGATAAAATAGAAACAGCAGCGATGCGCGGCTGCACGGCAGCTTACTCTCCTCACCGATCCGAGGGCCCGCGCGGCCAAATCCGCTAGAGAAGGAAATTTTTACTTTTGAGCCAGACGATACGCAATATCGCCATCATCGCCCATGTTGACCATGGCAAGACCACCCTCGTCGACGCCATGCTGCGCCAGGCCGGCACCTTCCGCGCCAACGAACAGGTGGCCGAGCGCGTAATGGACTCGAACGAACTCGAGCGCGAGCGCGGCATCACGATTCTCGCCAAGAACACGGCCATCAACTACGGCGGAGGCAAGATCAACATCGTCGACACGCCCGGCCACGCCGACTTCGGCGGCGAAGTGGAGCGCGCGCTTAAGATGGTCGATGGAGTGATGCTGCTGGTGGACGCGGCCGAGGGCCCGCTGCCGCAGACGCGCTACGTGCTCTCGAAGGCGCTTGAAGCCAAGCTCCCTCCGATCGTCGTCATCAACAAAATCGATCGGCCCGACGCGCGTCCGCAGGAAGTGCTCAACGAAATTTACGATCTTTTCATCGATCTCGACGCCGACGAATCGCAGCTCGATTTTCCCGTGCTCTACGCGGTCGCAAAGGCAGGAACGGCAACCACCGATCCAGCCAGGCCCGGCACGGATTTGCAGCCGCTCTTCGAGGCCATCGTCAACACCATCCCCGAGGCCACCGGCGACGCCGCGGGCGCATTGCAGATTCTCGTTACCAACCTCGACTACTCCGACTACTTCGGCCGTATCGCCATCTGCCGCGTCTTCCAGGGCACGCTGCATGTGGGCGATGAGGTGAACATCTCGCGCCGCGACGGTTCGCTCTACAAAACGAAGATCACCAAGCTGTTCACCTTCGCCGGTCTCAAGCGCACGGAGATAGAAGAGACCACAATGGGCGACATTGTGGCCGTCGCCGGCGTCGAGGGCATCACCATCGGCGAAACCATCACCAGCGTCGAAAATCCCGCGCCGCTGCCGCTGATCGTCATCGACGAGCCGACCATCGCCATCCAGTTCAACGTGAACACCTCGCCCTTCGCTGGCCGCGAAGGGCAGTACGTCACCAGTCGCAATCTGCGCGAGCGCCTCGAAAAAGAGCTGCTCACCAACGTTTCCATTCGCGTGGAAGACACTGGATCGCCCGACGCCTTCAAAGTACTCGGCCGCGGCGAGCTGCAACTTGCGATTCTGATCGAAATGATGCGCCGCGAAGGCTACGAGCTGATGGCCGGCCGGCCGGAGATTGTGACGCGCATGGTAGACGGCGTGCGTATGGAGCCGGTCGAGCACCTCACCATCGACATCCCCGAGCAGTACACCGGCGTGGTGATCGAAAAACTCGGGCCGCGCAAAGGCGAGATGACCAAGATGCACAATCACGGCTCCGGCCGCGTGCGTCTGGAGTTCCGCGTGCCCAGCCGCGGGCTGATCGGTTTGCGCAGCGAAATGCTCACCGAGACCCGCGGCACAATCGTGATGAATTCGCTCTTCGACGGCTACATCCCCTACCAGGGCGAGATTCCGCAGCGGCCCACCGGGGCGCTCATCGCCGACCGGCAGGGGCCGACGACGACCTACGCGCTCAACGGCCTGCAGGAGCGCGGCATTCTCTTCGTCGGTCCCGGCGTCGAGGTCTACGAGGGCATGATTGTCGGCGAACACTCGCGCGACAACGATCTGGATGTGAACGTGGTCCGCGAAAAGAAGATGACCAACATGCGCGCCTCGACCGCCGACGATGCCATCCGCCTTGTTCCCTACACCACGCTCAATTTGGAGCAGGCCATCGAGTTCATCGCCGACGACGAGTTCGTGGAGGTCACGCCGAAGTCGCTGCGCCTGCGCAAGAAGATCCTGCAGCAGAATAAGCGGCCCAAACGCTGGGAAAAATCCGCTATTGCCGCCGGCGAGCAATAGCATCAGCAGGATTGAGGATCAAGGTCGGTAGCGCAGGTCGCCAGACCGGTTGTCGTGCGGGTCTCCAGACTAGCGCGCCTACGCTGTATGGCGATACTTTCATCCTCTCAGGGACCCCATAGAGGCATGAGTGGCGGCGGTCGCTTTTCACCAGGCCTAAATCCGCCGCTTCGCCTCCAACACCCGCTCCAGCGCCTCTTCCGCCGTCGCCCCCACCGCCGACAAGTGCCCCATCTTCCGCCCCGCTCGCGGCGTGTGCTTCTCGTACAAGTGCAAACGCACGCCCGGCACCGCGAGAGCCGCGGCAAAATCGGGATCCTTGCCCAGCCACAGATCGCCAAGTAGATTGGCGATCGCGCACGGCGCAATCAGCTCCGCCGAACCCAGCGGCAGATCGCACACCGCGCGCACCAGTTGCTCGAACTGGCTGGTCGCGCACCCCCGCTCGCTCTGGTGGTAGCTGTTGTGCGGACGCGGCGCAAGCTCATTCACAAAGATCTCGCCCGCGCGCGTAACGAAGAGTTCGGCGCAGAGCAAACCCACCAGGTTGAGCTTTGCCACCATCTCCGCGGCAAGGGCTTCGGCGCGGGCTTCCATCTCCGGCGCAACGCCGGCCGGCAGCACGCTCCAGGCCAGAATCTGATTTTCGTGATGATTGCGCGCTGCCGGGAAAGCGCGCACTTCGCCCGACGGACTGCGCGCGGCCATCACGCTGATCTCGCAGTCGAGGTCAAGGGCTTTTTCGACGACCGCGGGACGCTCGCCCAGCGCGCGCCACGCAACACCAAGATCGGCGCCGTCATTCGGCTGGATGCGCACCTGGCCGCGGCCGTCGTAGCCGCCGCGGCCGGTCTTCACAAACACGTCACCGCCGAGCGCAGTCACCGCCTCGCGCAGCCCGTCTTCGCTTCGCGCCACGCGAAACGATCCCACGGGAAAACCGTTCTCGGCGAGCCAGGGTTTCTGCAATGTCTTGTCTTGAATGATGCGGATGGGCTCGACGCCGGGACGAAGCGGCGCCAGGCTCTCAACCACGCGCAGAGCGTCGACGCCAATCTGCTCAATCTCGAGCGTGACCACATCGGCGCCCGTGGCCAGCCTCCGCGCCGCATCGACATCGTCCCAGCGGCCCACAATGGTCTCATCGACAACAAAGCTCGCCGGGCAGGATGCCTCGGGGTCCATCACGCGCACGCGATACCCCATGGTGCGCGCAGCCATCGCCGTCATGCGGCCCAATTGGCCGCCACCAAGAATGGCAAGCAAAGTTTTTTCGGGTTTCAGAACAGATGAGCCAGTCACTTCGACGGTTCCTCGCCCAGTGTCTGGTCGAGTACTTCCTGGGTGCGCGCGGCGCGCCACGCAGCCAACCGCTCGTAGAGTGTCGCGTCGGTCGCGGCCAGAATCTCCGCGGCAAACAGTGCGGCATTAGCCGCGCCCGCCTTGCCGATGGCGAATGTACCCACGGGAACGCCCTTGGGCATCTGCACAATCGAAAGCAGCGAATCGAGGCCATTCAGTTGGGTTGCGGGAACAGGCACGCCAAGCACGGGAACCAGCGTCTTGGCCGCCAGCATGCCGGGCAGATGCGCCGCGCCGCCGGCCCCGGCGATGATCGCGCACAGGCCACGCTCGCGCGCCGTCTCCGCGTAGCGAAAAAGCCAATCGGGCGTGCGGTGCGCACTCACAATGCGCGCTTCATGAGGAATTTCGAGGATGGTCAGAATCTCCACGGCTGGCGAGAGCGTCTCGTAGTCGCTCTTGCTGCCCATCACAACGCCGACCAGCGGTTGTTGGCTCATGGGGAGATTATACGAAGATTCACTTGGCTTGAACGCCATTTAGTGCCGGCGCCACGCCTCCACGGCAACCTCGAGCACGGCGAACACCACGCTGACCGCGGCCAGAAATCCTTTGGCGCGCTGCCAGTTCTGCTCGTGACGGTCCATGCGCCGCTCCAGATCGCCCAGGCGCCCGCCGTTGCCGTCGCCCATCAGACTGTTCATCTGCGACTTCAACACACTCAGATCGCTCAGTACCTGGGCTTCGAATTCATTCATCATGCGCATGTACACTCCCGAGCAGGGTTCAGGGATCAGAAGTCAGAAATCACTCAACCGCAGGCTCGCCAACCCGCCAACCTTCTTGCTCGCTGATCTGCTGACTCGCTCATTATCCCAGCGGCAAATTGATAAACAGCGCCGCGGAAAACTCCGAGTAATTCGGCGGCGTGGAGCCGTCGTACATCCGTATATAAAACCGGTCGCTTGCCGAGACCCGCGTGAACGTAAGCGTCTGCCCGGAACCGCGCAGCACCAGCGTCGGATCTTCGCCGGCCTGGAACGAGTAGTCGCGCAGGCGAACCTCGA
Organism: Acidobacteriota bacterium; assembly: GCA_021790995.1. GTDB lineage: Bacteria > Acidobacteriota > Terriglobia > Terriglobales > Acidobacteriaceae > Telmatobacter. Next base: position 16,584 of record JAJYFA010000008.1, on the reverse strand, counting down.
AGCCGCCGCCGGCAGGTGGCACAACGCCCGTATTCACCGTCACCGTACTGCCGCTGAGCGCCGTCACGGAGAGATTGTTCAGGTTCGCGAGACAGGTGGGATTTACCGGAGCTGGAAGCCATGTCTTGGCCGGCACCACCGTGCTGGTTTTGATCGCCAGGTCGTCGGCCCAGTCGTTTGCAAAAGCGATCTCGTAGTCCACAAGATCGGGCGAGCTCGCGCCATAACTCAACTTGACCGCGCGCACCACCACCTGCGCGTCGAGATTCGTTGAAGGCGCGTTGAGAAGCAGCGCATCGCCCGGCCACACGTCGCTGGCAAAGCTCGTGCGGTTCCCCTTATACGTCCCGCTCCACAGCGCGCTCACGCTGGCCGCGGCCTGCGCCATCACCTGCGCCGCATTACGGCAATCTTCCGAACTGCGCGCCGGCGGCCTGGTCACTGATCCAATCCACGCCGCCGACCACGGCGATCCCGCCTGCTCGAGCGCCTGCTGGCTGGCGGTGTTCACGGCGCGTCCCACGGCGCGCCGGATGGTGCGGTAACTCACCGCAATCTGCTCGCCTGCAACCGGCGTGTATCCGGTGTAGAAGACGAGCCTGCCCGTGCGCTCGACGTGGCATTCGCCTGCCACCTCCGTCGGGCCGATACGCCGCGTGTAAGCGCCGCTGCTGGGCGGCGTGCTCACCACCCAGCCCGATCCCATATCGGTCAGATGAATGGCGCGGATCGTGCCCGTCATATCCATGCTGCTGACCGGAATCAGATTGCAGGGCGCGGGAAGATTCGCGATCCCGCCGTCGTAAAGCGTGACGGGCGTAGCGCCAACACCGTTGACGAACTCCTGCACCTCCATCTGAATCTTGCCCGGAGCCATCACCCATGCGCCGCCCACGCCGATCAGTCCGTTGTCTCCGTAGGAGTAGAACATCGCCCCGGCACGATTGCTCTCGGGGCAATGAATGCGGATGCGCAGCGTGTACTCATTGGCGGAATTCACCGCAAAGGTGGAACCCGCTGCCGAGCCCATGATGATCGGTTGCAGCGTCACGGTCCCTGTGCCTTGCTGCGCCATAGCCTGGAAGCCCACGGCACAATCGGCCGCAGCCGGCAATCCGTTGAAAAATCCCCCCAGAATACCCGTGCTGCCCGCGGCAAGCGTTACGCCAACCAACTCAAGCAGCAGCGTGCCGCCCATCTCGATGGGATTGAGCCAGGCAAGCGTGGTCTGCCCGTCGTAGCCGTTGCCGCCGTTGACGGTGAGGCCGTTGGCGCCCAGGCTAAAGTAACTTTTGCCGTTCACCGACCAAAGCACAGGATCGATCCCCGGCCCGTTGAAGAGCTCGTAGATCAGAATCGTCCTCGATGCGGGTTGAAAGTACGGGTCCTCCGACAAAACAAAATACGTTGTCGCGCCGTCGCCCAGAAAATACTCCGTCACATACACCACAGGCTCTTCTTCGCCACACACCGTCACATCGTTCGCCAGCCCGCGCTTCACGCCGCTGGTAAGCGAAAGGTCGGCAAGATTCAGGCTGCCATCGGTCTCGTTGAGCGGATGCACCGTCGACTGCACGGAGTTGAGCAAAACAGTCCCGTTGAGAGCGCGATAAGCGGCCCGCGCCATGTTTGCAGCCTCACCGGCGCTCCTGCTCCAGCTCGCGCCGTGCTCGGGGGCAAAGCTGCCAAGCGGCGTTCCGAGAGTGAGCCCCGTGGAAGTGAGCGCCGCCGAGCCGGACTCTTCGATGAGCAGAGCCAGCACCTGGCCCGCGGTCAGGTTGCTAAGGCTGATGTTCGGCGGCATCAGCGCCAGGTCAAGCAGCCACTCATCGCTCACGGCCTGGATCGCCGTGCGATAGCGCGGACCTTCAAGGCCCATCCCCGCGTACTCCGGCAGCGGGCTCACCGCGATGTATCCCGTGAAATATTGCGTGCCGTCGTCGCCCGTCACCGCGAGCGTCTGGTAACGCGCGGGCGCAGCGAGGCTCCCATTGGCGGCGAGGCTCAGCCACAGCTGGCAGACGGAAGGCTCATTCATCTTCCGCTCGATCGTCAACGGACGCGCGGCATCGAGCGCCACCGTGTAGTCCTGCCCTTGGATCGTAATCTTCATTGTGTTTCTCGTGAATCATGGTCAGTGGTTCGTGGTCGAATGTTTTCGTAGTCCCGCAGTTCCAATTCCTGCCTTCTCACACCAGAGCATTCGGCGCAGGCACAAAGCTCCTGTAGCAAACCACCCGCTCCCCATCGAGAGGATCCGTCACCGGCAGCGCCATGAACTGCGCCTTGAGCAGGACGCGCGACTGACCATTGATGGAATTTCCCGAGGCTTGGTGTACCGAGACGGAGCGGTGAACCGCATCCTGAGTGCCGCGCTTTCCTGCTGCCTGTGACATTTGAGCTACATGCACCGTCGCCCTGCCGCCCGCATTGCGACGCGAAGGGGCTGCCCGTTCATCGAGCGGCAACACTGTTTCTTCACCGCTAATTGCCGGTTGCAGTCGCGGATAGTGAAAGATGATTCGCTCTCCCTGGCTGCCCTGCATCACAAACAGCGCCGACCACTCCTGGTAAAAGCTGCCGCCTTCGCGATCCACAAAGCCCACGACGGGCTGCACCTTTGCGCCTGTGGCCGGCGCGCCTCCGGGCAGCGGAGAAGCCAGCGTCAATCCGCTGGAGCTGGTTTCGGCCGCCAGCGCCACATTGAAAGTCACGCGCCGGATGTAATCTACATCTGTCAACGCCCCCCTCACATACGCGCCTGCCACCGGACTGCCCACATAGCCCGTCTGACCCGTGTAATCCACGTCCACCGCAACAATCGAGCCCGCAGTGAACTTGGCTGCGTCCGACGACGCAAGCAAAATGGATGTGCTGGTCGAACCGCTCTGCGGCACGACGGCAGCCACAGCCTGCGCCCCGTCGGCCGCTGCCGTGGCGCCGCTTGCCACGGCCAGCACATTCATGTGTTGCGATCCGGTCGCCAACGCCATCGTCAGCTTGGTCCAGCTCAAAAACTCCAGGCTCACCTGCGCCTCGAGCGTTTGCCGCACCTGTTCGAGAGCTGCGGCCGGAATGCCCGTGAGCAGAGGCGCCGACTGGCTCTGCGACGTGCGCACGAAATTCTGGATCCATCCCAGGTCGATCCACGGCACGGGCGGCGCATCCAGATTGAACCCACTCTGCTGCGATGGATCGAAGAGCACCGGCGCCTGCGCGGCTCGATTCACGGGCGCAAAATAGGCGCGCACCCGCCGCGCCACCGGCGCCGGAGCGGAAAACCATGTTGCTGTCATCACGAAATCCTCTGGAGATCAGGTTTCAGGCATCAGGGGTCTGTGAACAGTGATCGGCAATCTCCCACCATCTGCGTGATACCGAAAACTGAAATCTGACCCCTGAAACCTGATTCCTGGCGAAGCCTTCACTCCCCCGGCTCCTCGTAGCTGTACATCGTCACAATCGCCGCACGGCTCAGCCGGTCACGGTTGATCGTCACCGGCCCAAAAACCGGCTCGTCCCAGAAGATCTGCGTCAGCATAGCAGCCGGCGGAGTCGCCGTGTAATTGAGCTTCGGCGTCGAGAACGGCTGCAGCATCCCCAGCAGCTCTTTATCCATCTGGCTGAGCGCGCGCCCGCGATCCAGCCCGCCAAAGCCCTGCGTTCCGCAGGTCTGGTAGACGATCTCGCACTGTTCGGCCGCCATCGTTGCGGCAAGTTCCACGTCCGTCGCCAGCCCCATCCAGCGCAAAATGAACACATCGTCGGGAAGTTGCGCGTAGGGCGCTTCGGCTTCTTCCACCAGAATTCCCGGCCGCACTGCGCCACGCAGCAGAATCGTCCGCTCCGGGTTGATGGCTGACAGGCGCGTGCGCAGCGCCATATAAAACGAGTCTTTTGCGTTCTGCATAACAACAGGGAACAGGGGGCAGGGCCAGGGACCAGAAAAACGCCTCCCAACCTCTGCTCCTTGCTTCCCGTCCACCTTTCCGGCCCGCGCAATCTTGACCACGAGTCGATTGGGCCGCTCGACCCTGAAACCTGACCTCTAAAACCTGCTCTCACACCCCTTGCTGCCGCGCCTCGCGCAACAGCAGCCGGTAAATGTACACCTGTCCAAATGCCTCATTCGAGGAGATGGATTCGATCAGGTAGTCTTGCTCGCCCACCGTCACCGCCAGCGCCATGGCAAACAGCGACTGCGCCGACGCGAGATTCAGCGCGTTCACCTGCTGCTCGACGCCAGTGGCTGATACCAGCAACTCCCACTTCGTCTGCCCGCCTTCCTTCCAGCCAGGCTCCACTCGTCGCATCACCGCCGGACTCACTGGAACCTCCGCAAAGGTCGTGGCCACCAGCCCTACCTCCGATGTGACGGTGTCTGTGCTCACGCCGGTCACACGAAAGAACGCCGTGGTACCCGCCGCGTTGCGCAGCAGGGCGTCGGCCAGCATCTGCGGCGCACCTCTCGGGCGGCGCGGCTCCGTATCGCTCATAACTCGCTCCCATTTTCCAGTGAACAGGCTTCAGGTGGCTGGGTTCAGACGAAAGTAATCTCGTCACCATGCGTCCTGATCCCTAATCCCTGAAACCTGCCTTTATCCCAGCCGGCTTGCCACGTACGGCTTCAGCCACTCCTGCACAGTCTCGTCGATCAACGAACTTGAGAAATACTTCACCCACATCGTGTCGACCCGCGTCATGCTGGCGTTCAGCGCTGGCGTAGCCTGAGCGTTGCGCACGATCTGCGCGCACGCCGACTTCACGTCGTCGCCGATCGTCGTCAGACCGGCCGTATACGTGACCTGGACTTCGTTGTAAGGCAGCCACAACACATTCACCGGCAGCGTCAGTTCGCCGGTCGCTGGATCGAAGTCCACCAGCGTCGGATCGATCGCAGTCCACTGTCCTGGCAGCGCAAACGCCCACACCATCTCGTTCACCGGCTCGGGCAAAACAGCACCGCGCCGCGGCCATGTGTAGCGGCCCTGGATGCCAACGAGCGGCGATGTAGCCGGCGCCAGGACAGCTAGCGGCAGATAGCTCAGCACCACCGTATGCGCTCCCGCAACCACTCGCAGGCGCTCCACGTACTGCACCACATTCAGGTCCGGCCGCCGGCAGTAGCTGTTGATCAATGCCGTAGCGGCCGTAATCCAGTCCGCCGTGGTCCCGGCAGGCAATCCGTAATTCATGTAATCCGCTGGCTCAAGATAAGCCATAAAGATCTCCTCAGAGTTCAGGTGTCAGGGTTCAGGGTTCAGATCTCAGAGTTCGGGTGTCGAAAGCCGTTCAGGCGAGTTGCTGGCTGGTCCGCCCCTGACCGCTGATTCCTGAAACCTGACCCCTGTCTTTCCTACCGCTCCACAATCACCTGGTAGTGCGCAAAGTTCGCGCCTTTGACCACCGGCGCTCCGAACTTGACCGCAACGTACTGGTAAGTCATCGAATTCGGCAGACCGAGCTGGAAGATGCGCGGAGCCGGATCGCCGAGCCAGTGATACTCGATCAAATCCTCGGTGACGATGTAGGCCGGATAGCTGCCCGGCACGTAACTGGAACCGGAACCGCTTCCAGGCGTATACGGCAGGCTCCAGTCAGGAATCAGCGGCAGATCGCCTGCCTGCGTCGACAACATCTTCACGCGGAATCCGCCTGTGATCTGGTCGGTATTCAGCACCACGTTGTAGTCGCTCTTCATCTCCTGGTCGATCAGATCGAGCAGCACCGGGTTGGCATAGATGGCCGTCGGCCGCACACGATAATTTGTGTTGGCCACCATTTGCGCGATCGTGGTCTTGATCGTGTCCACGATCTTCATCGATGTGGCTACAGTCACCGTGTTACCGCTGCCCGCGATCTGCGCCGCACATCCCATGTATTGAGTAGTCGTGGGCGAGCTCAGGCTGGTGTCATTGCCCTGCCACAGCGCCACGTCGTGCGTCACCATCACGCCGCTCACCGTATCCACCAGATCCTTGGCCTGCAAGTAGGCGAACTGCTTCTGCTGGTCCCCCAGCTCGATGTCGAACAGGTTGTAGTTGATCTGCGCCACAATCGCTTTCAGCGGTACGCTCAGCTCGATGCGCGTCGGACTGACCACCGTGGGCGAAATGCTACGCGGATTCACAAAGCCGGCCGTGCCCGGATTGGGAATCGCCGTCTCCTCGAAGAACCGTGAGGGATGGCCCGTCGCCGGTACCTGCTTGATGCGTTGCCCGAAGGGGCTCGACCGGCGGCAAATATCGAAGATCTCCGTCTGATATAACGGGACTTCAACTGCACCCGGCCCAATGAAATCCGCTGCCGCGTGAATATCTGCAAAGGTTGCGTTCATAGCTCTCTCCGCCCCCTCCATGGGGCCGTGGTTAAAAGGTTTCAGGTTTCAGTCGTCAGGGTTCAGTGGCCCGTAGCAAGGAACAGATTGACAAATCTGATCCATGACCCCTGAAACCTGATCCCTGTCTTTAGGAAATCGCGCCTGCCCGCTGCAGTTGCGTCTTCACCGCGATGCGCTGTTCCAGGCTTAGCCCCGCGAGCGCCGCATCCAGCGCGCGCACATCCACCGGCCCTTCGCCGATGCCGTGCTTGGCCAGCATCTCCGCCGTTGCCGCGGGCATAGTCCGGCGTATAGGGGTCAGCACATTCTGCGCCGATGCGGCTTTCAACTCGGCCAACTCCTGCTCGGCCGCTGCCAGCTTCTCGACCAGTTCAGCCTCCCGCCGGCTCTGCTCCACCGTGGCCGAGATTCTCTCCACCTCGCCCGACAGCGCGCCTTGGCGTTCTTCCAGCCAGTTCAGCGCACCTTCAAGCAAGGCAGTCGCGGCTTCCAGCCGCTCGACAACGCTCTTCTCCTCGTTTTCCATGTCCTTCCTTTCTTCAGTGATAAGTGGTAAGCGGTAAGTGATCGGCTCCTTGGCGCCCCGGCAAACCCGTTTGCAAAGAGACTCTGCAAACCGCGCTTCTTGCCCGCTTCTTTCCTGCTTTTCCAGTCAATAAAAAAGGCCCCGCCGCTCGGAGCCTCATTGGCTAACTCGCCGACTTGCTGCCTTTTCTAACTCCGCCGCATCCGAAAACTAGTCGCCCGATAAGCTGCCTTGTCGCGCAGCAAAATCGCCGCTCCGGTAAAAGTCACGCGCGTCAGCTTCCACACTTCGGCCCGCATGTCTTCCACGTGCGCATCTGCCAGCTCGTAGCTCATCCCCATTGCCCCCGGCGCCTGGGCCGCAATCGCCTCCGCCACCTCGGGAAAGTCGCGCGCGTAGAGATACCCGCGCACCATCAGACGCTGCCCAATGACATTCGCCTCGGTCAGCAGGCCGATCTTGCGCCGCGCGTCGTGCCCGTCCCATCCGGGCCGGTAATCCACCGCCATGCCTACCAGCGACGCCAGCCCCTTCTCCGTCGCATCCTTCGTCAGCATCACGCGATGCCCTCGCGCTCCCGCCGGAGCCCTGTCGCTGGCCGCATTCACCACCGTCAACACGCCCTCGAACGGCACCCGGTTCGGGTGCTTGTCCACATGAGGAATCTCCACCGCCATCGCTTCCAGTCGCATCGTCATTCGCTCCGTTCGCTAGGGTTCAGGGACAAGGTTTCAGGAATCTGGGTTTGCCCTGGTGTTCAACTGACCCCTGCTCCCCGATCCCTGCCTCCATCGGCGCCAGCCCCCGCATGGCCCGAACCTCGTTTACCGTCAGTACGCCAGCCTGAAGCAGTTGCACCTGCACCTGCAACTCCGTCATCTCGTCCCGTGCGCTCAGCTCGTTGAAGACAAACTCGAACTCGCGCCAGCCGACACACTTCCCAAACAGGTCCCGCGTAATGTGCTGCGCCAGCAGCAGCGCCAGCGGAGAAATCGCTCCTCGGAACGCCTCATCCGCCATCTCCGAGGCCGTCGATTGATTCACATCGGCCTCGAGCCCCAGCATCAACGGCGGCAATCCAAAAGCGTTCGCCACCATCCGGATCAGGAACTCCTGCCATGCCAGTCGCAGATCCGCGTCTGTACCCTGCGCAAATCGCAGCACCTCCGGCTTCTGCTCGGTCGAGAGCAGCGGCACCCTTCCCGTGCCCTCGATCTCGTCCTGCCACCAGCGGATCAGCCGGTCGTGCTGCGCTGGCGTGGCCTCGTTCAGCCACAGCGCATACTGCGCCACCGAGTTTGCCGCCAACTTCCCCGCAAAGCGGTGCGCACTCAAAAACTGATTCACCGTCTCGAACGCTACCTCCAGCGGTCCCAGTCCGAATGGCGTAAAACTCCGCGGGTTCATACGGATGTACATCAACTGCCTGTCGAGCAGTTCCACCGCGCTCGACTCAAGTTGCCCCGCCACTGCCTGCGCGTAACGCGGCATGTCTTCCTGCCCGTCCCACTTGGCGTTGATGCGGATCGAAGCTCCATCCACGGACCACAACATCGCTGGCCGTTCCGGATCGCCCGTCGGCTCCATCTCGATTGCTCCATAGCCGCCCGTCAACGCATCCTCAATCGCCTGCTCAATCAATGTCCTGAAGCTGTCCGTCGGATTCGGCTCCTCAAGCACCCGCCGCAACGCCCGCAATTTCCGCGCCTGAAACGACACATCCCCAGGCTCCACACCACGCCGCACCCGCACCTGCCAGTCCATCGCCGCAATGCGATCTTTGATCACGTTGATCGCGCGCCGCACCACGGGCGTCTCCGCAAACCGCCGCAGATTCATCGGCGTCGGCTTCGGCAGGTGCCGCCCCGGAAACTGCACAGGACTCAGGATCGCGGGCATAGCCAGCGTCTTGCGCTCCGCCTCGGTTGCCGCCGCCAGCTCCGCGGCCCGCGTATCCGCGCCGCGACCGTATCGTCCGCCGCCACGCGCCTGCCGCCACATCTCCCGCAACTGCTCCCCTACACTCACGCGCACCTTCCTTGCTCAAAAACAAGCTCTCCACAAACAAAAAGGCACAGCCCTTGAGCCATGCCTTTTTGAATCGTCAAAACTTTCCGCCGTTAGTTCTACTTCACGAGATCAAGGCTCAATCGGCGCCATTGAACTGCCTGCAATCTCTTAACAAAATCGATCCTACCGCGAAGCGGAGAAATTATCTGCAAACCCAAACACCTTTTTGGGAACCATGATCGAAGGGCATGAAAGAATCCTCGCCTGCGGCTTCGCCTTATCGGTACGATTCGTCGCGGTGAATCACGAACTCGGGATAGGCTCCGCCGCCCAGTTCGTGCAGATCCATGCCAATTCGTTCGCCATCGGGATCGACGCGGAAGGCGACTACGCGGTTGAGCAGCGCGAAGAGCAGATAAATGAGCGGCAGCAAAACGCCGACCTGCGCCGCCACACTCACCAGTTGCGCAGCGAGCTGCCCGCTCGGGGCGGCAAAGAAGCCGGCGGCGACCAGTCCCCACAGTCCCGCGGCGCCGTGCACCGCGATTGCGCCGGAGGGATCGTCGATCGAGAGGGCAAGCTCCAGCAACTCCACCAGCAGCGGCGTCACAGTTCCCGCCACGGCTCCGGCGAAGATCGCTTCAAACGGCGTCGCCACGGCGGCGCACGCGGTCGAGGTCACCAGTCCCGCGAGCCATCCGTTGGCGCAGAGACTCGCATCCGGCTTGCCGAAGCGCACGCGCGTGATGGCAAAGGTCATCAGCAGCGCAGCAGCGGCCGAGAGCAATGTATTCATAGCCGTTCCCGGCAGCTCCGCCAAGGGCGCATGCAGCCAGATGACCGCACCGGCTGCGTTCCACGCAAGCCACCCCACGAGCGCGAGCAGGCAGCCGAACAAAACATAAATGGCATTATGGCCCGGCATCGCCGTCGACAGGCCCTCTTTGGGGAACTTGCCTCTGCGCGGTCCCGCGATCCAGGCCAGCGCCAGCGCCGCCAGCCCGCCCAGCGCATGCACCGTGGCCGCGCCTCCGCCATCGAGAACTCCCGCTCCCAGTCCGAAGTTGGCACCCAGCGCAGCCAGAAACCCGCCGCCCCAGATCCAGTGCGCCGCCAAAGGAAACACCAGGCCCGCGATCACCGCCGCCGCCGCGCATCCAGCCGCGAGCCGCCAGCGGTCGGCGCCCGAGCCCCACGGAATCATCGCCGCCATGGCAACAGCCAGGAACTCGAAGAGCAGCGCAAGCTGCCTCTGCGGCGCGGCCGATCCAAGCTCGCGCAGCAGCAACGGCCCAAGCCCCAGAACGCCCCAACTCTTTCCGGCGGCGTGAAACGCAAGCTCCCGCGCTCCGGGCGCGCCCGCCAGCGACGCGCCCCAGAAGGCAAAGACAATCGCGGCCACAGCCAGGACCGCAAGACTGCCCAGCATGGCCTGCGCCGCCGAACGCGACCGTCCAAGTCCGGTATTGATCAGGGCCACGCCGGCCAGCGCCAGCGGCGCAATCAGCAACAGGGCAAACGTGAGGGCAAAGACGGCCTCGCTCATTGCCGCCGCGGGGGCTTGTGTGATGGGAGCAGCGGCGCTCATCGGCTGGCTCCACGCACCGGCATGTGGCCGCGCGCCACGACCCCGAGGCCCAGCGCCACAACCGCAAGGCCGCACAGCACAAACGCCATCCGCCGCGTGGCATCGGCGAACAGCACGAGGGCAGCGAGCGTAAGAAAGAATCCCGCTGGCATCACCAGCAATCCGGCGTACTTCATGCGCTTCCTCTCCCTGTCGCGCCCGGCACGGAAGCCGTGTCCCGCAAAGCTGCGGCAAACACGGCCAGCTAGGCCGAAACGCGAGCTTCGCGCAGTGCGTGGGTCGCGTGCCGCGAGTGGCAGAAAATCAACGGAGCTTTACAGGCTGCTGAAAACGACCCTTCCGTCCTTACGAATTCTAAACGATTGATTGGTTAGCATCGGAATTGCGCTGGGCTGCGCCATCTGAGGAAGGTGCGTTGCCTACTTGAGTTTCAACCCCACCGAGGAGATCCCCGATGCAATGGGCCAGCCGTCTTGTCTCGAACCCCCTGGGCGCACTCGCCGCGCTCGCGTTTGCGGCCTTTCTTGAAGCCCTGGGCGACTCGTTCTTCCAGACCAGCTTTTATCGCTCCTCGGGGGCCAGTCGCGTTTTCGCGTTCCTTGCCGGAGCCGTCATGCTGGCAGCTTATGGCTCCATCGTCAATGCGCCGCGCTGGGACTTTGGCCGCCTCATCGGCGTCTACGTGGCCATGTTCTTTCTCATGGCGCAGATCCTCAACAAAGTCCGCTTCGGCCACGCGCCCACCCCGCCCGTTTACGCAGGCGGAGCGCTCATCGTCACCGGCGGCCTGCTGATGGCGTTCTGGAGAGGCTGAAAGGCAAGAACGGAGAAGCGGGGATCCCGGAGTGCAGGAGCCTCAGGGCTGCAAGACCGGGGCACCCGCCGCAAGGGGGAAACGGGCGGTTTTTGGGAGATGCGAAACCGTACACCTGAGGTCGCACGGTTTGGCGTTTTACTCCACCTGAAGCGCCACGGAAACTGCGATTCGACGACCTTGACTTGCGTTTTGCGGATCAGCGCCGAGGTTCTGATGTGCCAGCCCACCCTCTGTCACACCCTCAGTCGTGGGAAACCACCGATGCGTCAGTCGCCCGAGAAAGGGCAGTGCTTCCCATCGGGGGAAATCGAGCATCCAGAAATAGCTTGGCTGGGCCACGCAATATAAAAGGGCGCCCCTTTCTTGTAAGCTGCGGTTGCTGTGCTGAAGCAGACAACCGCAGCCATCAAGGAGGAACACCCAGATGAACAGTGTGAGATATATCGGGCTCGATGTCCACCGGGACACGATCTCGGCGGCGGTACTCAACGAGAGCGGCCGGCTGATCCAGCAGTCGGTACTGATGACGCGGGCGGCGGCGATTCTGGATTTCATCGGCGGAGTGCAGGGCACGGTGCGGGTGACCTTTGAAGAAGGCACCCATTCGGCCTGGCTTTACGATCTTTTGTCCCGGCGAGTGGAGAAGCTGGTGGTGTGCAATCCGCGCAAGAACGCGCTGCTGAAGTCGGGTAACAAGGGCGATGCAATCGATGCGCGCAAGCTGGCCGAGTTGTTGCGCGCAGATATGTTGTCGCCGGTCTATCACGGTGAGACCAGCGCGTTGGAGGTGCAACACCTGGTGCGCAGTTACCTGATGCTCACCGAAGACACCACGCGCGTGATGGGGCGGTTGAAGGCCGTGTTTCGGGGCCAGGCGATCGGCTATGCGGGAAAGAAGTTATATGGGAGCAAGCATCGCGGCGAGTATCTGGCGGCACTCGGCGCTTGCGCTTTGCGGCGCCGCGCCGAGTGCCTTTACCAGCAATTGGACGCGCTACAGAAACTGCGCCGACAGGCACGACACGATCTGATCGTCGAGTGCCGCAAGCACCCGGCGGCCCGGTGGCTGCAAACGGTGCCGTTTCTGGGTCCACTGCGCGCAGCCGTGCTGATCGGTCGTGTGCAGACGCCGCACCGCTTCCGCACCAAGCGGCAGTTCTGGACTTACTGCGGGCTGGGCGTGGAGACCCGCGACAGCGCCGAGTATCGCGTGGTCGACGGGCAACTGGAACGGAAGAAGCGGCCAGCGCAGATTCGCGGCTTGAACTGGAATCATAACCACGAACTGAAAAATGTCTTCAAGGCCGCGGCCACCACGGCCAGCTTTTCGCCGGGCGTCTTCGGCGAGTTTTATCGCGGGCTGCTCAGCAAGAACATGCGTCCGGAGATGGCGCGGCTCACGTTAGCCCGCAAGATCGCCGCCATCACGCTGAAGATCTGGAAGAAAGGAGAGGTTTTTCAAGCGGAATATGTGAGCGCACAAGCAGCTTAAGCGCGGCTCGCCCAAAAGCGGCTAAAAGGGAAAATGCTTTGCCGCTCGGCCAGCCAGCGTCCGGGTTCGAGGACGAGTATCCATGGCGGGTTTAGGCTTCCAAGTCTCAAGGGCCACCGTATGCCTCCTCGGACAACCCAACAAAGCCATAGGCCAATGAGTCTCAGATAGAACCATGGTTGGCGCATAGCCGACACGCTGCTTTCGATGACGCTCGCAGACGCCGCGCGACAAACGCAAGTATGAATCCCCACGCCGCACAACCCGGCAAAAAGCACCGCCGCGCCCAAGCCAAGACCAGTGCCGCCGCCAACAGGGGCTGGATGTCAGAAAAAATCCTTCCACGGGCGGTTGAGGGAAAGTGTTTTTACTTGACATCCCCTTTTATAGAACCTGCCCATCTTCGATTACATCGACCATCACAATGAAAGCCCCAAACCCTTCATCTGGACCGCCAAGGCCGCCGACATCCTGGAGAAGGTCAAGCGCGCTCGGGCGGCCCTGCATAACGGTCAATCTGCATGACGCACTACACTAGCCTTATTCCCTCACGAAGATCACGGGGCGTTTTGGCTCTTGAGCGTGCAATGGAGAACATCGTGCACGGAGGATTGGCGATGATGCCATAGACCCCTTTCGGCGGATGGTAGTTCTCGACGCCGATCTCTTTCGTGATGAGCCGGACATCGTATCTAGCCTCGCGATAGTCTCGCGTGTCGCTTCCGTACTTCGAGGCACAGAGATGCAGAATGATCTTGTCTTTATTACTTCGTTCGACCTCCATGCAGGGTGATGTTTAATTTCGGGATACCTTAAGCAAAGCACACTGGCAAGAAATTGCAAGTACACTTATGCACAGGGGAGTGGAGGTTCGACCCCGATTGGGTCAGTCATGAGCGAGTCGAAATTCCAGTTAAGTCGATCACCCAATGCGGCTGTATCCAGCGCTGAATTGTTGGGCGATCTTCAACGCGCTGCCGAAGCCGCTGGAACCAAAAGTATAAGTAGCAGACTGTATCCAAGATTTGGGAGGTATTCCGCCATCACAGTGAGCAAACGCTTCGGCTCATGGAACCAAGCGCTCAAAGAGGCTGGGCTAGAGATTTTGAATGAGGTCCATATTTCAGACGAGCGCCTATTCGAAAACTTGATGGTTTTGTGGGAACACTACGGACGACAACCAAAGCGCAGGGAGACGGCTCATCCGCCGTCCGCGATTTCCGAGAGGCCGTACATTCGCCGCTTTGGCTCTTGGACAAAGGCGCTTGAAGAGTTTGTTGAATACGCAAATTTACAAGATAGAGATCCTCCGACTCCAATAGAGGTGGCCAGTGGGCATCGAACAAGTCGCGATCCTTCTTTGAGGTTACGGTACCGCATCCTCAAACGGGATAACTTCTCATGCCGAGCTTGCGGGGCAAGTCCGGTATTAACGCCAGGCCTCGAACTGCACGTTGACCATATAACCGCTTGGAGTGTTGGCGGCGAAACCGTCGAGGAGAACCTCCAAACCCTGTGCGAGACATGCAATCTTGGTAAGAGCAACGTGCTTTAGTGCAAAACCCCGTGTACTCAATACGTACTCCGAAACCGCGTATCGGTAGGTTGTGGCGCAATCCTGCACCTATAGTTTTCAATAACATGTTTAGAATCAGCACGATGAGTTAGAACAATCCCGTCCCTGGCCACCACTTCAAACATTCCTGTTTTTCAGAAGATTCTGGTTCTCCGGTATGCTCTCCTTTCGCCGAAGCTGCACTGAGGGTGAAAACCGAACAGCCGCTGGGTTGAGATGCGTCTCTCGGGCAGGTGGCCCTCAGGTCAAAAGCCGTGAAGAAGTGCGCTGAGTTCGACGAAGCTGTGGCCCGTTCATCGCGTTCTTTGCGATGAGCGGGCGTTGCGTGAAGATCGTCGCCGCACGAACATGCCCACCTGCCAGGCGGTCTAAAACGCTTCCACAAGGCAGAGATGCGCTCCACTTCGTCACCTTCAGTTGTCACCGGGCAGGTGAACCGGCTGCCTCCGATTTCCATCCCAATCTTTGCAGAGTATTTCTCCAAAACCGCTACCATGATCTCAGACGGAATCACGAGCGCCGAACCGGCCCTCTGAGACCGCCCCACCGGCGAAGCGCAGGCCCTCTGAAACAGGCGCAACCGTCCCGAAACACCATCCGTAACCTCTTACTCTTGACGATTTTGCCTTTAACTTCTTTGATATCAGGAACCTGAACCGCAAATCATGGTCTAAGCCTTTGAAAACAAGGAACATCGTCCAAAAGAATGGGGGAGGGGGAGGGTAGGTGACGAAGTGGTAAACAGCTCGCGCTCCGCGCGAATCTCTGCGCCACCGGACCTCGCTCCGCCAGAGAGACTCCCCGCCACATTCGCCAGCCGATTTCGCGGAAGACGCAATCCTCTGGCTCCGCGGACGCCGCTCTTCCCGTTCACTTCGGCCAGTTGGGCGTGATGCGGATCATGTCCAGCTTTTCGCCCGGCTTGCTTGTATCTTCCAGCACAAATTCGGGTGACGCCGCGGGCACGGCGACAACGCCGCGCGACGGCAGTTCCAGCGGCTCAAAGCCTGGTCCCAGGAGCCGCGCAGATCCGGCGGCGGCGAACAGGTAAGCGAGGCCCGGCTGCCGATCTCCGCGGAGGCTTTCGCCTGAACGGCGGCCCTCTACGGGAATCCGCTCCACGCGGAAGTACTCGACGTCGATCAGTACTGTGCGGTCGGCAAGCACTTGCGGCGCGACTTTTCCGGCGCGCGTCGTGAGTTTGGTGGCTTCGATCGATTTTGCGATGTGCAACTCGCGTGGACGGCCGTAGTCGAACATGCGATAGGTCAGGTCGCAGTTCTGCTGCGTCTCCATCAGGATCGATCCCGGCCAGATGGCGTGAATGGTGCCCGCGTCGACAAAGATCATGTCGCCGGCTGCAACCGGCACCGCATTCAGACTCGCTTCGAGCGTGCCGTCATGAATCTCCTGCTCGATCTGGGCAACTGTCGTGCCGTGCTTCACACCCAGAGCGACCTTTGCGCCCGGCTCGGCGGCGAGAGCGTACCAGCACTCGGTCTTGCCGCGCGGATCGCCGTATTTTTGCGCCATCCTGTCGTCGGGATGCACCTGCACGCTCAGTTTTTCCCGCGCGAAGATGGTCTTGATCAGCAGCGGTGAGTCTGGCGATGGCGCGCTGGCGCCGAGTAGCGCCTCGTGCTCTTCGGCAAACAGCGCGGCCAACCGCTTGCCCGCATAAGGACCGGTTGAAACCCGGCAATCGTCGCCCGTGAGCCAAACCTCACCGATGGGATCGCCCTCGGCCACAAGATCGTACCACGGACGCAGATCGCGAAAGCCCCATGGGCGCGGTGAGATCTCTGGCCTGATCCCAAACGGCGCAATTTCCGCCACGCATGCACTCCTTATCCAGCACAGCCGGACTTAATAGGGTAGCAGGTGCGATGAGGGACATCGCGCCGCTCGCGATGTTGTCAGGGCAATCGCATGAACGCCGGTACGATTCCGCCGAACGCCTAGAGACGGATCGCGAGGCGGTTATTGTTGTTTTTTAGAAGACCACCCCTAAAAAGCCGCTGATTTTTGAGCGCGTCACGTGCCATCTTCTCCATGCCCCCTCAATCACGGCACATAAATGTACGCTTGGAGCATTGTTCGTCAACAGCGACACCAGTACAAACCGTTCATGCGATTGCCCTGAGTAAACGTTGTGGTCGAGTTTACTGCCGGGTATTCCTGGTGAAAGTGAGGGGTCCGCTATTGCCTGCTCTTTTCGGCCCCTTTTGTTTCGCT
>JAJYFA010000121.1 GCA_021790995.1 Acidobacteriota bacterium | reverse complement strand
GCGGTCTACAACCACTACAAGCGCATCCAGATGAACCGCTCCCGGTCGAGCGAAGTCGAGCTGGCGAAGTCCAACATCCTGCTTATCGGGCCTACGGGCTCCGGCAAGACGCTGCTGGCGCACACCCTGGCCAAGATGCTCGACGTGCCATTCGCGATTGTGGATGCGACCACGCTCACTGAAGCCGGCTACGTGGGCGAGGATGTCGAAAACATCATTCTCAAGCTGCTTCAGGCCGCCGAAGGCGACGTGACACGCGCGCAGCAGGGCATCATCTACATCGACGAGATCGACAAGATCGGCCGCAAGGACGAGAACCCGTCGATCACACGCGACGTAAGTGGCGAGGGCGTGCAGCAGGCGCTGCTCAAGATTCTCGAGGGCACGGTGGCGAATGTGCCTCCGCAGGGCGGGCGCAAGCATCCGCACCAGGAGTTCACCGCCGTCGACACCACCAACATTCTCTTTATCTGTGGCGGCGCGTTTGTGGGTCTGGAGCGCGTCGTCGGACGCCGCATCGGCAAAAAGGCGCTTGGCTTCCGCACCATCGACGAGGATACCGATCAGGCGACAACCCGTTCGCATCGCGACACCGAACTGCTCCGCAGGACCGAGCCGCAGGATCTGATCAAGTACGGACTCATTCCCGAGTTTGTCGGCCGCCTGCCCGTGATGGGCGTGCTCGACGAGCTGGACGAGGCTGCGCTGATCGAGATCCTTACCAAGCCGCGGAACGCCATCCTCAAGCAATACCAGCGCCTCTTCGAGTACGAAAATGTGCGCCTGCACTTTACGCAGGATGCAGCCTGCGCCATTGCGCGCGAAGCGCTGGCCCGCAAGGTGGGTGCGCGCGGACTGCGCATGATTCTCGAAGAGCTGATGCTCGATCTGATGTACCACCTGCCCTCGAACAAGCGCGTACGCGATCTCGAAATCACCAGAGACATGGTGGAGCGCCGCGACCTGTCCCTGTGCCTGCTTGAAAAAGCAGGTTGAAGACGCAGTGTTTTTGTGGCGCAAGAGTCCCTTCTGCGAATCGGCGAAGCGGTTCTTGCGCATACACTGCCTGCGCGAGCATGACTTTCGTCACACCGAATATTCCCGAGGGTTGTGACTTCGGCGTCTACGCAGTCACTTGCTCCCGCGTTCCCTTGCTCCCTGCTTGGCTGTACAATCCCTACATGACTCGTCCCTGCCTTCCAACCCCGAGGCCGGATATGCGCGTCTAAACAATGAGAAGATTCGATGACAGTGCCCCGCGATAAAAACGAACCGCGCAAGCTTCCCATGATGCCCATCCGCGATATGGTCATCTTCCCCTACATGATGACCCCGTTTGTCGTGGGCCGCGAATCGAGCGTGCGCGCTCTCGAAGAGGCGCTCAACGGCGACCGCAAGATCTTTCTCGCCACGCAACACGACGCCTCGATCGATGAACCGCGCGCCCGGGACATCTTCCAGGTGGGGGCGATCTGCAACATTGTGCAGAACGTCAAGATGCCCGACGGCAACATCAAGGTGCTGGTCGAAGGCGTGGAGCGCGCAAAGTCCGTCGAAGTGACAGACCGCGACGGCTTCTTCGTGGCCACGGTGCGCACGGGCAAGCAAGAGTTCGAGATGACGCCGGCGGCCGAGCAACTGATGCAGCGCGTAACGGCGCTGTTTGAGAATTACGTCAAGTTGCAGCAGTCGTTGAACTACGAGACCATCATCGCCACCGTGCGTATGGACGAGGCCGCCAAGCTCTCCGATACGATTGCGGCCAATCTTCAGATCGGCATCGAGGAGAAGCAGGAGCTGCTGGCGATCTTCGATCCAGCTGCGCGCCTGGCGCGGCTGGCCGACGTGCTCGACGTGGAGATCGAGAAGCTCGATCTGGACCGCAACATCCAGTCGCGCGTGAAGAAGCAGATGGAGAAGGCGCAGAAAGAGTACTACCTCAACGAAAAGATCAAGGCCATCCAGAAGGAACTGGGCCGCGGCGAGAAGAGCGAGTTCGACGAACTGCGCAAAAAAATCGAAGCTGCCGGCATGCCGAAAGAGGTTCTCGACAAGTGCGTTCAGGAGCTCAAGAAGCTTGAAGCGATGCCTCCCATGTCGGCCGAGTCGACCGTGAGCCGCAACTACATCGACTGGCTGCTGGCAGTGCCCTGGAAAAAGCGATCGAAGGAGACGCGCTCGATCGATTTCGCGGAAAAAGTGCTGAATACCGACCACTACGGCTTGGAAAAAATCAAGGAACGCATTCTTGAATTTCTCGCCGTGCGGCAACTGGTGAAGAATCCCAAAGGATCGATTCTCTGCTTTGTCGGGCCTCCGGGCGTAGGCAAAACATCGCTTGGCATGTCGATCGCCAAAGCCACCGGGCGCAAGTTTGTGCGCCTGTCGCTGGGCGGCGTGCACGACGAGGCCGAGATTCGCGGCCATCGCCGTACTTACATAGGCGCGATGCCGGGCCAGATCATCCAGCACATGAAGCGCGCCGGCACAAAAAATCCCGTCTTTCTGCTCGACGAGGTGGACAAGATCTCATCGGACTTCCGCGGCGATCCGGCCTCGGCGCTGCTTGAGGTTCTGGACCCCGAGCAGAACTCGACCTTTCAGGACCACTATCTCGACGTGGACTACGATCTCTCGCAGGTTCTCTTTGTCGCCACGGCCAACGTGCTGCACACGATTCCCGCGGCGCTGCAGGATCGCATGGAGATTCTTCGCCTGCAGGGCTACACGGAGCAGGAGAAGCTCGAGATCGCGCGCCAGTATCTGGTCAAGAAGCAGCGCGAGCAGACCGGCCTGAGCGAGAAAAACATCGTCTTCAAGGACGAGGCGATTCTCGAAATCATCCGCTATTACACGCGCGAAGCCGGTGTGCGCAACCTGGAGCGCGAGATCGGCAACGTGTGCCGCAAAGTAGCGCGCAAAGTGGTCAAGGGGGGCGCGAAGCACAAGGAAGAGCTCGACGCGGCAAACATCGCCGATTTTCTTGGCGTGCCCCGGTTCCGTGACTCCGAAGCGCACGAGAAGAGCGAAGTCGGCCTGGTGACGGGCCTGGCGTGGACCGAAGTGGGCGGCAGCATTTTGACGACGGAAGTGCAGGTGCTCGACGGCAAGGGAAAGCTTACAGTCACTGGCCAGCTCGGCGACGTGATGCAGGAGTCGGCGCAGGCGGCGCTGGCCTATGTTCGCAGCAAGGCTCATGCGCTTGGGCTCACGCGCGAGTTCTATCGCGGCATAGACATCCACCTGCACGTGCCCGAGGGCGCAATTCCCAAGGACGGCCCTTCGGCAGGAATTACGATGGCGACGGCGCTGGCAAGTGCGCTGACAAGGATTCCCGTGCGGCGCGATGTGGCCATGACGGGCGAGATCACGCTGCGGGGCAAGGTGCTGCCGATCGGCGGGCTCAAGGAAAAGCTGCTGGCGGCATTGCGCGCCGGAATCTTTGAGACGATTCTGCCGCGCTCCAACGAAAAGGATCTCTCCGAGCTGCCCGACAACATCAAGAACGCCATGAAGCTGCACTTTGTGGACACTATGGATGAGGTGCTGGCCCTGGCGCTCGAGCGTCCGCTGCCCGCGCCGCTGCCCGAGGAAGCCAAGACGCTCGCGGCAGTGTCTGCCGAAGCCGGCGGCAATCTGCCCGCGCCTCAATAAGCAGCGAAGCCCGTTATTGATTGCGCAGCCCGCGCGCGGGCGTGGAGCGACTCCAGCGCATCGCACGCGCTCTTTACGCCGTTCTCACGGGCCACTTCCCCAGCGGCTTTTCGCGCCTGTTCGGCGTAGTTGGGATTGGCGAGCATCGCACGGATGCTCCGCGCCACGCTCCAGGGCTTGTACTGCGCGCGCTGAATCACGCGCGCCGCGCCCATGCGTTTCATGCGGCGCGCGTTGTCGGGCTGGTCGTGCGAATAGGGCATGATGAGCATGGGCCGGCCGGCGCGGAGACATTGCGCCGTGGTGCCCACGCCGCCCTGATGCACCACGAGCGAGGCGCGCGGAAACAGGCCCGAGTAGGGCGCGTACTCCGCGATGCAAATCGAATTCGGCAGATCCTGTTGCGGGCGGTTGCGCGCTTCCGTGCCGATCAGCAGCACGGCGCGCACACCCAGCCTCTTTGCGGCGTGCGCCGACTGCTCGTAGAAGTCTCCCGCGGCCAGGACCGCAGCCGAACCAAGCGTGAAGACCACCGGCGGCTCACCCGCTGCGAGAAACGCTTCAAGATTTGCTGGCAGAGCGGCGTTGCCGGCGTCGGCATCGTAAAAGCAGAAGCCGGTGATGAGCGTATTTGCGGGCCAGTCCTTCTGCTCTGTTCCGAGCGCGCGAGAGAACAGAGCCAGCACCAGCCCGGGCGAATGCTTGGCGTCGAAGAGCGGGTTCCTGCCCTTGGGCAGACCAAGTTCGCGGCGCAGGCCGTAGACCGGCTCCGGCCACTTGCGCGTGACGAATCGCGCCAGCCGGCGCATGACGCGTCCCATACCGGGAACCCTGTCCATGCGCGCCAGCCCGGGGTAGGGCGGCAGCACCGGCGGATCGTAGGCCGAGAAGAACGAGAATGGCGCCAGCACGTAGCTTGCCCAGGGAATGCCCGTGACCTCGGCGACGATGGGGCCGGCGTAGTTCAGCTCGCCCAGCAGCAGCAGGTCGGCGCGCGCCGGCCGCGTAGCCGCGTCCAGCAAGTCGTCATAGGTCTGGCGCAGCACTGGATAAAGAAACTCGCGAAGGCCCGTCTCTGTGCCTCTTTTTACGTCGTAGATCATCTCGACGAGCTTGGTGTTCGTGGGGTCGATGTCGGGCCGCAGAGAATGGAACTCGATGCCGAGCGGCGCGATCTTTTCCCGGAACACATTCGGCAATGCCATCACCGGGTCGTGGCCGCGGCGCTTCAGTTCCAGCGCAATGGCAATCAGCGGATTAATGTCTCCCAAGGTTCCAATGTTCGACAGGACGATGCGCAATCCAGGCTCCTTCAATGCTTCAATGGATCGTAAGATTGAGGGTAATGCATCGAGGGAACGTTTCCGCACGAAAGTGTTCCGCGGACCGTCACCTGGCCGGTCGCGTATAGTCTTTGCAGCAGGTCTTTGGTGCGATGAAATTCGTCTTCATTGTCGTCGCCATTTTGGTTCTCTTGGGATCGTTCACTGCCGATTACAAATGGCGGCAATGGATGGCCGCGCGGCGGCGCGATCGGGATGATTCAAATTCGGAGAGCCGCCGTTAGCCCCTTGGTCCCTGCATTCTCTACAGTTACAATATCTCCAGGGAGTTGTTTAATTTCTATGCCACTGAATCTAGCCGTTCGATTCCCCGTGCGACTGAAATGCGCCCGTCTCGTGCTGGCGCTGCTGCCGGCGGCGCTGCTTTTGTTTGTGCCCGTTTCGCGCGCCCAGTTTGGTGCACCTGAAACTACGCAGGTACGCGACGCCTCCGCCCTCAAGCCCCCGGCAGGCGCACGCGTGGCGATCGTTGAGTTCGCTGACATGGAATGCCCGATGTGCGGGAGAGAGAACCCTCTGCTGAAAGAGGCAGCCGAGAAATACCATATTCCGTGGATTCGCCACGACTTTCCGCTGCCCTATCACGCCTGGAGCTACCAGGCGGCAGTGAACGCGCGCTACTTCGACACCAAGAGCGAGGCTCTGGGCAACGAGTACCGCGACTACATCTTTGCCAACCAGATCTCGATCGAGACCCTGCCTGAGATGAACGCCTGGACGCGCAAGTTTGCAGCCGCGCATAACATTCCGCTACCCTTCGCGATCGACCCCACGGGCAAGCTGGCGCAACTCGTGAACAACGATCGCTCGCTTGGCGAGAAGATCGGTATTACCCATACGCCGACGGTTTGGATTGTCACCAACACGCCGCACGTCGCGCCCTATGTCGAGGTGGCCGACTCCAGCAAGCTCTTCCAGACCATCGATCAGGTGATGGCAGAAGCACGCAAGGCAGAAGCGCACAAATAGCAAACAGCGCGCAGCCGCCAACTGGCCGCTGCGTGCTGTCTATTGTTTACCGTCTGCTGCCTGCTGCCTGATTCTGGATTTGCACCAGATCCTGGCGGCCGGGAGAGATCATGCGGTCTTGCGGGGCGCGCCAGTGGTCGATGTAGCTGATGCGGTGAACGCAGCCGATGGTGCAATGGGGCGAGCAGCTCTTGCCGGTCAGAAACTCGCGCTTGACATCCTCGCACGTGTACTCCGCCACAGGAATGGCCGGGAAACCGCGCTGCTGCGAACAGTAGTGCACCAGACCGTCTTCGCACACATACAGGTAGCGTGAGCCGGCGCGGCAGCGCCATTTGTTCGGCTTGCCCTGCACGATCGCTTCCTGGAAGTGATCGAACTGCGCGTAGTTAGTCTTCTTGCGGTTGGTCATGGTGTGGAAGACGCGCGCCTCTTCCTCGGTGAGCGGCTTCAGTTGTCCGTCGCCATCGTGAATGATGCCGATGGTGGACTCGAAGCCAAGCTCCAGGGCCCGTTTGCCGATCGCAAGCGCGTCGTTGGGGTTACGGATGCCGCCACCGACCACCGAGTTGATGTTGACGTGGAACTCCGCGTACTCGGCGAGCATCTCCAGGCGCTTGTCCAGGGTCTTCAGCGACTTTTTCGATACCTCGTCGGGATCGAGGTTGTCGATCGAGATCTGCATGTGGTCGAGACCGGCCTCATTCAGGCTCAGGATGCGCTCGGGGCTCAACAGAAAACCATTGGTAATCATGCCCGCGATGGCGCCCGTCTTCCGGATGCGGCGAATGATGGCGTCGAGATCGGGGTGCGTTAGCGGCTCGCCGCCCGAAATGCCGACCATGGCCGTACCCAGGCGGCCCAGCGCGTCGATACGGCGAAACATCTCATCGAGCGGAACCGGCTGGCTGACCTTGTCGTACTCGTTGCAATACGCGCAGCTCAGGTTGCAGTAACGCGTGGGAACAATCTGCACCAGTACGGGGTGCGAGGTATTAGCGAGCGCGCGCACAACCATTGCGTACTCGCGCACCTTGCGAGTGGCGGCGATCCAACGCCCCCTGATTGTCGACCTCCGTGGCTTGCCCATCTCTTCTATTGAATCACACAGTGGGGCGCGTCATCTCACCAGCGCAGCCTATGGCAGCAGCCGTGCGTTGAGGCGCAGGCACCGCCTGCACCTGCTCTCGCGGTGGAGATTGCCGCGAGAGCAGGGACCCGGCGCTTCAGGCTGCCGATTCTACTGGTTGCTTGAACCAGTTCCTGAGGGCGCAGGAGAGGCAGGAGTGGTGGAAGAAGAACCGCCTGTGCCGGGTGTGGCCTGACCGGATGCACCGCCTTGGGAGTCCCCGGACTGCGGCAGCGGCGTAATGGTCACGTCATCCGTATCGGTTTGAATCATTTTGGCTTCTCCGCAGTCGCTGTTGTTGCCTGCGGCATCGAATCTGCAACCGTAGATATCGTCTCTGGGCACGGCGCAGTCGCCCTTGTGCAGTTCCGTGACCCACCAGCCCGAGCCTACGGGCCGCTTACGGCTGTTTCCCTTGGCGTAGATAGCCATCAGCGTGGATCCCGTCGCAGTTTGCCCGTCGCCGCAGGTAAAGGTGCGATCGTTGCTGACGTAAAGGACCTTGCTGTGGTTGTCCCATGCCTCATCGACCAGAACCGGGTTGCCGGAACTGTCGACATCTAACTGCTCGGTCCAGAAGGAACGCTGGCTCCTGTTTCCTTTCAGATGAACAGTCGCTTTGCCCGTGCCGAAGGCCTCGGTATCGGGCTGCTTCTTGGCAGTCGGACCGGGCTTGGGAGCTTTCGCCTTTGCCTGGACCGGAGGAGTTACCTTGATGTTGGGCACTGACGGTGCGGGTTTGGGAGCTGGTTGGTTCGCGGCTTCCTCGGGTTTCGGAGATGACTTGCAGGCGCTGGCCAGCAATGCCAGAGCGGTTAAGAGCGAGACGGCTACAGTACGACCCAATCGAACCTTCATGCAAGACCTCGTGCCTGAAATTTTGAACGAGAGAGCGAATCGCGGCTTCGCATTGCGCTTCTGGCCGCGTTCGTTGATTGGTTGGATGCGCCGGCAACCGGGGTGGGATGTGCAGCCGAAACGCGAATTTGGCGGAAAATTTTGCTCCGGCCCTCACTGCCTGGCACGGTGCGCAATCCAGGGAGCGGAGTTCTATCGCGGGACGACCGTGGCTTCCCGGGAGGGTCAGAAACGCAGCAGGTAACTGATCTTCACGTAGATGGTCTTCCCGTCGTTCATCAATGAGGATCCCGACGGCGGCAGGATTGGGTCCATTGGGTTGCAGGCGCCACTGGCTTCGCGCGTGCACAGCGACCGGTCAATATTGGCAAAATTTCCGATGTAGCCCACATAGAGCGCCGTGCCGGGGTGCGGCATGTAGGTGAACAGGGCATCGCCGAAGAGCGTCTTGGCGTTCGTAAGATCGGTCAGATCCGGATGGGGCAAGGTGGCGATGTACTGGCCGATCAGGCTGAAGGACGCGGCCTGCGTAAGCTGGTAGTTCCAGCGTGAGATCAACTCGTGGTTGTCGTAGACATCCTCGCCCGTCGTGAGGTTCGAGAAATGTGTATAGACGTAGTTGTTCTGCAGGTCGAGGCCGGGGGCAGGCTTTACTTCCAGGCTCGCGGTGGGCGACGACGTTTGCACCGGCGCCGGTCCCTGTCCCGATGGAGGCGAGTAATTGACGACTGCGCCCTGGTTGTAGCCGGCGCTTACGGCCAAAAACGGCTTGGGGGCCGAATAGAAGTTGACCTGTTCGGTATGACTGTGCCACTCCACGTTGTTCTTGAGCGCGGAGTAGTCGATCGGCCGCAGGCGATCCTGCCCGAGATCGAGCGAGGCCGAGACACTGGTGTTGTGCCGGAAGTTGATGGAATAGGACGGGTTGAAGTAGTAGTCGAGCGGCAACTCGGTGTGGTCCCAGATCCGCTCCATGTACAGGTTGGGCCCGTGCGAAAGGATCGGGCCGTCTGCGGGCCTGAAGGTGTACCCAAGGTGGCCATTCGGCTCGCGAATGTCAGGCCGTTGAAAAAACCCTGTGTCTGTAACGAAGCCGGCCGCCGTATCGGTATACTGCGTCCACCAGTTCCAGTGCAGATCGCTGTAACTGATGGATTGCATCCAGGCCTGGCCGCTGCAACTCAGCGTCGTATCTTCGCAACTCTGCTCGCCGGCTGTGGAACCGCCAAGGTTGTGCGTCTCGGACGTGATTCCCTGTCCAGTCACCGTCCATCGATTGTGCAGACGCAGGCGGTAGTCGAGGCCTCCGGTGCGATTGAACGAGTCCTGAAACTCGCGGTCGGCATAGATAACGCCAGCATTCGACAGCGAGCCAAGATCGCGGTTCAGGCGCCCCACCCAGTAGTGCGCGCGGGATCCAAACTCCGGATTATTTTGAGGAACCGCCAGGCCCGGACTCCTGTCGTCTACGCCCAGCAATCCTACGGCCCAGGGCCCAACCTTGCCCGTAAGCCGCGCGCCGTACTGCGGCAGGACAATATTGTCCGTGTAGTAGAGGTTGAAGGGTGTCATGAAGTAGCTGCTGTTCTCGATAAAGAACGGCCGCACCTCTGGGAAATACGGTGGAAATCGCTGGTTTGGGACCGCGGGGTTGTCGATGCCAACCTGGCTGAAGTCCGGATTGAGCGTGGTATCGAGTACCAGGCTGTTTCGCAGGATAAATTTGGCGTCCAGCCCGCCATAGCCCTGAAGGTGTTTGTGTTCAAAGTACGGATCGAGAGGATTGACGGTGTTCAACTGGCGCAGGTTGCGGGCGAGGACATAAGGCTCGAGTTGCATGTTCTGCCCGTGCGCGACATCGCTGAAGCCTTTGATTCCCATGTCCTGCGTGAGCCGTCCGGCGATGTTGTGATTGCTGCGCGGCCAGTAGTCTCGCTCATTGGTGTGCGACACATAGCGAAACAGGATGATTCCCCAGGTACGCATCTCGCCCGGCGCAACCTTGGCAAAGTAGAGGCTGGCAAAGGGAATCCTCATCAGCACCACGTAGCCGGTACTTGTGCGCCTGGCCCATGTGTCCCACACGGTATCGAACGAGAAATCGAATCCACTTTGCTCGCTGTACATGGCGTCGGCCTGGATGCCAAGCGGATTACTTTCGAAGACGAAAGCCCTGCGCTCGTCGTGGAAGGTATCCAGCATCACCCGCACATAATCGTCGTCGGAGAACGAGTCGCGCGCCAGCATGTGCCCGCGGATCAGCTTTGGATTGTGGTCGTTACAGATAAACGCAACAAAAAGGTTCTTGTGTGTATAGCCGAGGAAGGCGGTGGTCGGCTCATACGGCGACTTGCCATCTTCGGGATACCTCTGGACAAAGCTGTCGACGCGCAACATCTGCCGCGCACTGCCTCCAAGCACCTTGCCCAGAAAATCCGCGATCCGCGGAGGAGCATTGAGCTGAGGGATAAAGACATGTCCGGCGTGAAGCCGAACGCCACCGGCCGGCGCCGCAGGATCGGCGGCTGGATCTGCGGCCGGATCGGCGGCTAAAGCAGCAGGCATGGGCGCATCGGGTATCCCCGAACGGCTCGCAGCAACCAGCGGAGATCCCGCGCACAGCGCAGCCAGGACCACGGGCAGAACAAACCTTCGCAAAAAATAAGACGCCATGGGTGAAGGAGAAATTTCCGATTTGGAGCTGCCTATCCTTACTGGCAGACAGTTGCACTCAACTTGCAAACCGACCGACCTCTTCTTTTCCAGTTTACGACCAGCGGGTGCTTCGGGAATCCTCTGGCCGGAGGAATCGTCCTTTTCAGGCTCAAAAGCTCCTGGCACCACACCATTCTCCAGCGGTGTACACTCGCTTGCATGACGCAGACCAGGACATTTCTCCTCATGTTGGCGGCAATGGGAACGTTGGCGATATCCACCACACGCGCGCAGCAGCAACTGCCCAAACCCGAAGAGACCGAGGTTTGGCAGCCTGTTCCCCCCGTAGTCACACCGGGCAAGACGCCGGGCGCTCCGCCATCCGACGCAATCGTGCTCTTCGATGGAACGAATGAGAGCCAGTGGGTCTCGGCGCAGGATCACACGCCGGCCCGGTGGACCGTAGCCGACGGTCTTCTGACCGTTGCCAAGGGCACCGGCAACATCGAGACCAGACGGCACTTCCACAATTACCAGTTGCACATTGAGTGGAGGATTCCCGCCAACATTACCGGCACCGGCCAGGCACGCGGGAACAGCGGCATCTTTCTCGCCTCCACCGGCCCGGGCGACGCCGGCTACGAACTGCAGGTGCTGGACGGCTACAACAACCCAACCTATGTGAACGGCATGGTGGGCAGCATGTACAAGCAGTCGATTCCGATGGTGAACGCCGCACGAAGGCCCGGCGAGTGGCAAAGCTACGACGTGGTGTGGACAGCGCCGGTCTTCCGTGCTGACGGCTCGCTCAAGACGCCTGCTTATGTCACAGTCTTCTTGAACGGAGTGCTGGTCGAAAACCACTTCGAGCTGAAGGGCGAAACACTCTATCGCGGCAAGCCGTTCTACAAAGCCTTCGATGGCGCGGCCATCAAACTCCAGGCGCACGGCGACAAGAGCGCGCCGATCAGCTTCCGCAACATCTGGGTGCGCGATCTGCCGTAGTTGTGCTAAACACTCACCACAAAGCTGTCCTCAGTCCGCTGCACCGGCCGGTACAGCGTGTCGCGCTCCACAGGCACGCGGCCGGCCTCGGTGATCAGGCGGCAAAGCTCACGGCGGGTCATTCCCTGCGGTGTCTTCGCCCCGGCGTCGTGGTAAATCTTCTCTTCGATCACCGTTCCGTCCAGATCGTCAGCCCCAAAACGCAGCGCGATCTGCGCAATCTTCGGCGTCATCATCTGCCAGTAGGCCTTGATGTGAGGGAAGTTATCCAGGAGCAGCCGGCTCACGGCAATCTGCCGGATGTCGGTCAGTCCGGTAGTCACCGGCAGGTGGTCAAGCGGCGTGTGCTCGGGATGAAACGCCAGCGGAATGAAGGTCTGGAAGCCGCCTGTCTCGTCCTGCAGCGCACGCAGCCGGAGCAGGTGGTCGACGCGGTCGGCATCGTTCTCAACGTGGCCGTAGAGCATCGTCGCCGTCGACTTGAAACCCATCTTGTGCGCCAGCCGCGCCGTATCCAGCCACTCGTCGCCGTCGATCTTGTGGTCGCAGATGATCGATCGCACGCGCGCTGAAAAGATCTCCGCGCCACCGCCAGGCATTGAATCCACGCCCGCCTCGCGCATCTTGAGCAGGGTCTCTTCAATGCTCAGCTTGGCACGGCGCGCGAAATAGGCAATCTCCACCATGGTGAAGGCCTTGATGTGCACCTTCGGGAATCGCTCTTTGAGGCCGCGCACCAGATCCAGGAAAAACTCGAAGGGGAGATCGGGATGCAGGCCG
>JAJYFA010000007.1 GCA_021790995.1 Acidobacteriota bacterium | reverse complement strand
TCTCCAACTCGCGCAGCGGAGTTTCTTTTTCGAGGCACTCTTTCGAGCGGAGCAGGAGTGCGTGTTCGCGCTCCAGATCGGCGGTGCGCGCCTTTTTCAGATCTTTCTCCACGCGTTCGATGCGCTTCTCCACCTGCGCCAGATCGCTCACGATCAGGTCGAATTCGACGTTCTTCGCGTCGCGCAGCGGATCGATCGGTCCCACATGAGCCACGGCGTCGTTCTCAAACGCGCGCAGCACGTGAATGAGCGCGTCGACGTTGCGCAGGTTGGTGAGGAAGGCGGTTTCCTTGAGCGACTCCTGGCCGATGGCCGCTACGTCGACGTACTCAACTGAGGCGTAGGTGGTCTTCTTCGGGGAATAGAGAGCGGAAAGCTTGTCGAGGCGCTCGTCGGGTACGCGCGCCACGCCGATATGCGCCTCGCGCGGATTCGAGAATCCGTGTTCCTCGATTTTGGCTTTGGTCAGAATCTTAAACAGCGATGTCTTGCCTACCTGCGGCAGGCCGATAATGCCAGTTTTCATGAATATCTCGTCAAGGTCTCCACTGAATGCAATCCGATGAAGAACCTCTTAGATGATACAGGAAGTGATAGTGACAGACAGTGGACGATGCTCGCGTGATGCCGCTCCACGGCGCTCGAATACCAGAGCGGAGATTTCCACGTCTGTTGCAGAAAATACTCCAGATTTTCTCGTGGTGTTTAAGCTGCGTCCGCCTGTTTACGCCTATTCTTAGCGCATTGCCGGAGCCCGTTCCCTGGGTTTTGTGCACTTCCTCGGTCCTTCATCTCCAACCTGGAGAAATTATGCGACAGAATCGCCAGAGTTCCATGCTTTTGAAGTGCGGAGCGGCAGCAGTTGCCGCGCTGCAAGTGTTTGCGGGCATTCCTCAGCCTGCTTTCGCTGAAGACCATGATGGCGCGCGCTCTGCTGACATGCAGACCCGCACGCCCATCAAGCACGTCATTGTGATCATCGGAGAGAACCGCAGCTTTGACCATATCTTCGCCACATATGTTCCACGCGGCGATCAGCATGTGGACAACCTGCTTTCCAAGGGCATCATCCACGCGGACGGCACGCCGGGTCCCAACTACTGGATGGCAGCGCAGAAGCAGGCCGTGGACAGCTCCACAGATGGGTACCGGGTAAGCCCTGGGCAGAAGTCGAACTACGCGACGCTACCTGCGCCTCTCGCCGGCGGTCCCACGGTTCCATATATCTCCTCGCTTGCTGAAGCGAAGGCGGTTGAAACGGGCCTTCCCGACGATCAGTACTACACCTACCTGACGACGGGCGGAACGGGGCTGAAGCATGGCACGCCGGACGTCCGCATCCCCAATGTGAACTCACTGCCTCCAGGGCCGTTCCAGATTACGCCGGGCATTCCCTACGATGCCTATGCGGCGAGCCCCGTGCATCGCTTCTATCAGATGTGGCAACAGGAGGATTGCGCCGCCAGCAAGGCCACGAGCGACAATCCAAGCGGTTGCATGGCTGATCTCTTTCCATGGGTTGAGACGACGATTGGTGCTGGTTCCAACGGCAAACAGCAGCCTTCGCCTTTCACTGAGGAGTCGACGGGCGAAGGCTCTGCATCGATGGGTTTTTACAACGTGCAGCAGGGCGACGCGCCATATCTGAAATATCTTGCTGACAACTACGCCCTGAGCGACAACTACCACCAGGCAGCGACCGGCGGCACGGGCATGAACCACATTGAGATTGGAACTGGTGACGCGCTTTGGTTTAGCGATGGCAATGGCCATCCGGCTACGCCGCCGAACAACCAGATGGTGGCCAGCGGGACAGCGAATGCCGGCATTGTGGACGAGATTGAGAACCCAAACGCCGCCCCTGGAACCAACAACTGGTATTCGGAGGATGGCTACGGCGGCGGGTCGAATGGCAGCCCTTCGTATGGCGGCGGAAGCTATAGCAACTGTTCGGATCCGAATGCTCCGGGAGCTTCCGCGGTGGTCCAATACATGCGCGCGCTGCCGTATCGTGTCGACCTGAGGTGCGAGGCGGGGCATTATTATTTGCTGAATAACTACAACCCCGGCTACTTCGGCGATGGGAGCAACGCCTACACGGATACGAACAATATGAACTCGGTCTTCACGATTCCGCCATCCACGGTGCGTAACATCGGCGATGCGCTGCTCGCGAAGAACATTTCTTTCAAGTACTACGGCGACCAGTGGAATCTGTATAAGAATGATCCGTACTACCGGAACCCGGCCGATGCTTACTGCAACATCTGCAACTTTCTTTCCTACTCAACTTCAATCATGACTAACCCCGCGGTGCGCAACGCCCACATTGCGGATACTGTAGACCTCTACGCCGACATCCAGAACGGCACGCTCCCGGCTGTGTCCTACGTCAAGCCTAGCGGCTTTGTCGATGGACATCCGGCATCATCGAAGCTTGATCTCTTTGAGGGCTTCGTGAAAAAGATCGTCGATGGAGTGCAGGCGAACCCGGAACTGTGGAAGAGCACGGCCATCTTCATTACGTTTGACGAAGGCGGCGGCTACTATGATTCAGGCTACGTGCAGCCGGTAGACTTCTTCGGTGACGGCACGCGCGTCCCACTCATCGTTGTTTCTCGATTCACACGCCCTGGGCACATTTCGCATATGTACAGCGACCACGTTTCGCTGCTGAAATTCATTGAACGGAACTGGGATCTGGAGCCGTTGACGGATCGCAGCCGGGACAATTTGCCCAACCCGAAAACTACCTGGAACAATCCCTACGTGCCGATAAACGGCCCGGCCATTGGCGACTTGTTCGGCATGTTCGATTTCAGCGGGGACGACGGCGGTCGCTAGATTTCCACTACCCGAACCGCTTGCCAGCGATGGCCTCTCTGCTCAACGGAGAGGCCATCCCTTTTTGCAAGGGCCGTGCGGCTTCGGACGTGTGGTGAGTGCTGTCTTACGAGTGAACGTTCTTTCTCTCAGGATCGGGTAGTTTCCGCGAGCGCCACAAGCACCACGGTGACAAGGCCCATCAGCAGGACGGCTTCTTCGACCAACTCGCTGCGCTTGTGCAGCTTGTTGAAGTGAATGGTTGTTGGATTGTCCGGCTCGGCTGTGTCGATTGTGCCACCGGCGGTGATGCGGTCGCGCTCCATGCTGGGGATGATACCGAACTGCGAGTAGGCCGTGGCTGCGATCATCAGCACCAGGAGCACCATGGGCACAAGCACTGCGCGCGGCTTGTAGATGCCCCATGCGGGAGCCAGCGCCAGGACGGCAAGGGCAACCATGCCGGCTACCAGACCCATGCCATGCAGGATACGAAGCAGTTGGCCGACGATCGTGCCGGCCGTGTGCGTGTCGGGTCGCAGCGTGTTGAAAGTGATGGCGGCAACAACGGGGAAGAAAATTTCTGCCCCAATCCATATGATGAGGGACAGAGAGAGCAGCGAACGAAAAAGAGTCTTCATAGCAGGTTTCAGGCGCCAGGTTTCAAATGTCAGTAAATCGCGGTTAGTGAACAGTGTAGCCCTTGGCGTTCACTTCGGTGCGGCACAGGTGATCATCGTCGGTCCTGACCCCTGAAACCCGATCCCTGAAATTTAGCTCTTCTTCAGCGCCCGCTTCAACACGGTCTCCAGCGCCGCTTTCTGCTCGGCGTACTCATTGGCCGGTAGCGTTCCGGCGATGCGCTCGCTCTCCAGAGCAAACAACTCTTCTTTGAGAGCATTGAGCAGTGCAGACTTCTTGCCTGCGGGTGTGGCGGGCGTCATGGGGGCTGTTGCAATTCCTGCGGGCGCAGCGACGGCAGCGGCCGGGCCGGTTGCAGTTGCGGGCTTGCGCAACAGAAAAGCTGCAACCGCCGCCAGCAGCAGCGCCAATGCGCCGAGAATCCACCACTTGTATTTCGACAGCGGGTCAGGCGTGTTGATCGGCTCGCCAATGCCGCCTCCTGGGCCGCCTTCCGCGGCGCCCTGGCCGCTATTCCCCTGCGCGCTTTGATCTTCGCGCGGGAACGAGCCTGTGCCCGAGACTGTGAACGCGATTTCCTTGCCCGGCGCGGCATTCTTCAACAGAAACGTCTGAACTCCGGGATCCTGCGGCGAAGATTCGAATCCTGCTCCGCTGAGGGTCATGGATGTGGGCAGAACCACCCACACGGTGTCCGCGGGCAATGTGACGACCGAGTGAAAGGTGTATTTGCCGTTGTTGTAGGGCAGGTTGTACTGAATCTGAAACAGCGTGCCCTTGCCGCCCTCATCCGGCTGGATGGGGAAGTTAAAGGAGTAGTGGCCCTTGGGACCGTCGGGATCGAGCTTGACGCTGGTCGGCAGGCTGTTTGAGCCGGGCCGCTGCGCCGACACGTCGCCCAGCACCGCGTCCTCGGGCAAAACCACTTCAAATGATCGCTTGCTCCACTGCGTGCGCTGCGGCGAACTCTCATTGTGCAGGTCGTAGCGCTCCACCACGCGAAGCTGTCCATTGTCGGTCTCGATACCGCTTACGTGTTCCGCGATGGTCACGCCGTCCACCTTGGCCGCGACGTCGTACACCGAGACATCGCCGGTGCCTCCGCCCTGCGGCGCCGAGACAAAGTAGTCCGCACCCTGGTGCGTTACGCGGATCAGATAGGGATTGCTGCCGGGCAGATTTAGTTTGTAGTGTCCGCTTGCATCGCTGGTGGTGCGGCCCACCTCGCTCATGCCCGACATCGGCTCGAGCAGCACGACGGCATCTCCGGCGGAAGGCTTGCCGGTTGTTCCGTCAGTCACGGTTCCAGTCACGGTGGCAGCCTGCGCCAGCGTGCCGGCGAGCAGAGAAAAAATAGCTGCGCAGAAAAAAACAGATTTCGTCAATTTCATAAAGGCGATCTCTTTCTTCAAGTCGTACACGGAGTAAGGGCCTGAAGCAAACGCAGATTCTGCGCCTCCGTTTTTGCTCAGGATGCATGTATGCAACCGTGCAGGCAATTAGAGTTGCTGCAATAGTTCGATCTCCGCCAGCAACTGCGCGGTTTCGTGTTCGAGTGCCGTACGCTGGGTCTGAAAATCCTCTTCAGGATACTTCCCGGCGCGGTATTCAAAGTTCAGGTCGCGGAGATTCTCGTAGAGCTGCTCCTTGCGCTCCAGCAGAAAGTCGAGCCGGGTCTTTTCCCGGTGGCTGGCAAAGCCGTCCTCCGGCCAGAAAGTATAAAGAAACAACGCGAAGAGAAGCAGTAATCCTGCAATCAATCCCTGCGTTTCCGTCATGGCTTAGAATCCTCCTTCGCCGACGTCGATGTTTGTCTCGCGTCGAATGCGATCCAGACGCTTCTGCTCTTCCGGATCGAGAGCGGCCTGTTCCGCGTTGACGGCTGCCAGCGGTTTTCCTCCAAGGCCCGTCCAGCGCCGGACAAGAAGGATTGTTCCCATCAACGCCGCGGCAAAGACGGCAAAGGGCGCAATCCAGGCAATGAGGTCGAAGCCCTTTGTCGGCGGCGCGGCGAGCACCGTCATGCCGTATCTTGCGGCGAAGGCGTCGAGAATCTGTTGATTGCCGAGGCCGGCCGCGATTGCTGCGCTGAGTTCATTGCGCATGTGGCCCGACTCCGGACAGCCTACGTGGTTGCACTCACCCAGCAGTTGCGCGCAGCCGCAGGTGCACATCAGGCGGTGGCCCAGGTCGTTGAACCGGGAGCTTGCGTTGCTGGCGCCGAGGGAAAAACATACGGCGACAGCCAGCAGCAGAGCCTGCGCAACTTTCAGGCCGCGGGCAAAGCTTGGACTCCAGAACCAGTAGGCTCGGCGAAAGGCAACCGCGGATGCATCGACTCGTCTTGGCGCTGCCGGGTTTTTGCTCAGATTGTCAGGCTTGTTTTGCCCGGATGCCATCAGGCGCCTCCCTTCAGCGCTGGCTCAGCGGAGACCGCTTGCGTGGCAGGCACGCGCAGAGCTGCGGTTGCAGGCGAGAGGCTGGGAACAAGGGCGACAATCGAACCCAAGACCATGACGAGCAGTCCAATCCAGATCCAGCCGACGAGCGGGTTCAGGAACGCCTTGATGATGGGTTGGCCGGTGTCGGGATTCGACCCTTCGTAGACCACGTAGAGATCCCACTCCGGCGTCGAATGAATCGAAACCATGGTTTGCGGCTGGCCGCTGGAGTGGTAAACGCGTTTCTCGGGCGCGATCTGGAAGGCGTATTTGCCGTCCTTGTAGACGTTCAGCATCGCGTAATCGGAGTCATAATTGTCGTTCGAGTCCTGCGTAAACCCGGTGCACTGCAAGGTGTATGGGCCGACGCTCATGCTGCTCTTGAGTCCCAGTTCGCGCTCCACGCTGCGGTTGAAGGCTGCTCCGCAGAGTCCCACGACAACGATCACAACACCGATGTGAACCATGTAGCCGCCGTAACGGCGGGTATTGCGCCGCGTGAGCAGCACGATGGCCGCAAACAGGTTGCGCCCGGTTTGCCTGCGGATCACCGCGGCTCCGCGCAGAAACTCCGACATGATCGCGGTAAGCACCGCGGCCCCAATCGCAAAGCCAACCAGCGCGTAGAAGTGGCCGGTGCTGAATGCGCCATCTACCCACGGTTTCGCGCCCGCGAGGAGACAGATGATCACCGTGCTCCACAACGCAATCACCGGAAGCACGAAGTTGCGCTTGATGGCCTTGAGCGAAGTGGCGCGCCAGGGCAGCAGCGGCCCAACGCCTGTGAGAAACACCAGAAACAATCCGATGGGCACGGCCACGTTGTTATAGAACGGCGCGCCTACCGTTACTTTGCTGCCTTGCACGTATTCGGAAAGGATGGGGAACAGCGTGCCCCACAGAATCACGAAGCAGACCGTGAGCAGCACCAGGCTGTTGAACATGAAGCTCGATTCACGGCTGACGAGAGACTCCAGTTCGTGCTCGCTCTTCAGGTGGCTGCGCTGCAAGATATAGGTGAAGATGCAAACTACCAGCACAATCACCATGAACACCAGGAACCAGTAGCCGATTGACGATTGCGCGAAGGCATGCACCGAACTCACCAGGCCGCCTCGGGTCAGCATGGTGCCCAGCATCGTGAGAAGGAATGTGGAGAAGATCAGCCACACATTCCAGCTTTTCATCATGCCTTTGCGCTCCTGCATCATCACCGAGTGCAGAAAGGCTGTGCCGGTCAGCCATGGCATCAGGCTCGCGTTTTCCACCGGATCCCATCCCCAGTAGCCGCCCCAGCCCAGCACAGCGTAAGCCCAGTGCATGCCGAGAAAGATGCCGCAGGTCAGGAATACCCAGGTCACCATCGTCCAGATGCGCGTGACGCGGATCCATTTCTCGCCAGGGTAGCGCATCATCAAGGCGGCCAGGGCGAACGCGAATGGCACCGAAAATCCCACATAGCCCAGGTAGAGCAGCGGGGGGTGAATCACCATCTCCGGGTATTGGAGCAGTGGATTCAGGCCGTTGCCGTCTTCGGGAATGACGCCCTTGAGCAGCGAAAACGGCGGCGCGGCAAAGTTGAGCACCAGCAGAAAAAAGACCTGAATGCCGGCCAGGATCGTGCCGGCGTAAGCGAAGAGCTTGACGTCTGTCTTGTGACGCAGGCGAAGAATGAAACCGTATCCGCCCAGCAGCCAGGCCCAGAACAGCAGCGATCCCTCCTGACCACTCCAAAGCGCCGCGAACTTGTAGGGAATGGGCAGGGCGCGGTTGGAGTGCTCAAGAATGTAAGTGATCGAAAAATCGTTGGTTAGAACCGACCATACCAGAGCAAAGGCAGCCCCGCTTACCGCGATGAAGCTGGCGATTCCGGCGCGGCGTGCAGTGTCTGCCAGCCGCTCGGGCGAGATGCGCACCGGCTGGCCTGTGGCAAGAAGCCGTAGGGCAAGTGTGCCCGCCAATAGGTTATAGGCGGCCAATGCCAAGGCGATAAGAAGACAAAAACTCCCGAAAGCTGCCATGAAGACTCCCAAACCATTTTCGCCGATTTTCGCCGGCGCGCGGGGAGGGGAACAGGGGACCTCGCCGACATCCTTATTCTCTATCTATGATATGCCCAAACGGTGTGATTAGGCTCACACAACTGATCTACGCGAAGATCGGCAAATGGGCGATGGTTCTCGCCGTCCATTCAGGCGGCGAAAACAGCTCTGCCTCTATCCCACCTGCCGCAAAGAGAGCCAAGGTCGCCCCGTAGAAGAACCGGACACTCAAGCCTTGGCGCTCTTCTGGCCGGCGAGCATCCGGCCGGTAAGGGAAAGCATCACTTCTGGCACAAAAGGCTTGGCCAGGAAGACCACGCGCGATTGTGGGTAGTCTTTGGGTGATTCCCCGGTAGCGCCCAGAACAAGAACCGGCAGGTTCGGCATGCGGGTTCGAATCTCTGAAATAAACACGGGGCCGCCGATTCCCGGCATGTGATGCCCCGAGATGACCAGGCTTAATTTGCTCGCCAGGTCTGGCTGCTCGATGAGACAAAGCGCCTCTGCCGCGTCGGTGGCGCGGCATACTTCGCCGAACCGCCTTTCGAGGATAGATACCATGAAGGACGCCTGCAGTGGGTCGTCATCGACCAGAAGAATTGTTGCCATGAATCCCGCGTAACGCGTCTAAGCCGGTCTTGCCGCGCGATTGTATTTTCGAACTGAGTAATGGGATGACGCCCGGGTGCGTTCGGTTGTCTGCGCGTGGCGCGGCTTCGGTCACCCCGGACCTTCGGCCCGATGAATCTGGCGCCGCCGGGTTCGCCCCCCTGAAGGATCTGTCAGCTTGCAGCCGCCGGCTCGGACTTTGGATCCGGCCAGAAGTATGCGGCCGGAATTAGTACAAAGATCGCCAGCGAAGGATACGGCGACCAGAGAGGCAGGGGCGCAGCCAGTAGATAGAGCACCGTACTAATGAAAGCTTTGATCCGAATGCGCGCGAACAAACACAGGGTTCGTTCATCCTCGCGGTTCTGACAGGCTAGTGCCGACTGAATCAGCAGGAATCCAGAGGAACAGAAGGCCAGCGTCGCGCCGTAAATGGCGATGGGTATCGGGTCCGTGGGATGTTGGCCGAGCCACGCGGTGCCGAAGGGAACCAGCGACATCCAGAAGAGCAGAAACATGTTCGACCAGATGAGGCCGGGTGTGGCACGGCGCGCATGCTGGAAGAAGTGGTGGTGGTTGATCCACATGATAGCCACCATGATGAAACTTAAAGCGTAGACAAGGAGGCTGGGCACGAGGGCCGCGGCCGCTCCGGTAGTGGGTGCGGCGGGGGCATGCAGCTCCAGCACCATGATGGTGATGATGACGGCGATAACGCCGTCGCTGAAGGCCTCAAGGCGGCTGGTTCCCATGCTGGTGCTCCTGAATTGAGTTGCTCAGGCATTTATGGTAGCGGACACGTGCGCAAATCGGCGCGCCCTGCCTACGGACCACCTCACCCGAACAAAAACTCCTTCTCCCGCAGCTCTTTGATCGCGTCGCGCAGTCTGGCGGCCTTCTCGAACTCGAACTTCTTTGCCGCCTCGCGCATCTCAGATTCGAGCTTGGCAATGTAGCCGTCAAGTTCTTCCTGAGTTTTGAACTCGGGAATACCCGCGGTCTCTTGCTCGTCGATCTCGCCGTACTCAGCCTTGAGAATGTGCGCAAGACCCATATCCGCCTGGCTGATGACCGACTGCGGCACAATACCGTTCTCCTCGTTGTAAGCCCGCTGGATGGCGCGGCGGCGATCCGTTTCGTCGATCGCGCGGCGCATCGAGTCTGTGACCCTGTCGGCGTAAAGAATTGCCTTGCCTGCAACGTGGCGCGCCGCGCGGCCCATGGTCTGGATCAGCGAGCCCGCCGAACGCAGAAAGCCTTCCTTATCGGCGTCGAGTATCGCCACCAGTGAGACTTCGGGCAGATCGAGTCCCTCGCGCAGCAAATTGATGCCGATCAGCACGTCATACTCGCCCTTGCGCAAAGCGGCCAGCAGCTTGACGCGCTCCAACGTCTCGATCTCCGAATGCATATAACGGCAGCGCACGCCCACCTCGGTGTAGTAGCCGGCCAGATCCTCGGCCATGCGCTTGGTGAGCGTGGTGACAAGTACGCGCTCGTTGCGTTTGGCGCGGTCGCGAATCTCGGCTAACAGATCATCGATCTGGCCCTTTACCGGCCGAATTTCAACCTCTGGATCAATGAGCCCTGTGGGTCGGATCACCTGCTCGACCACCACGCCGCTCGACCTCGTCAGTTCGTATGGACCCGGCGTGGCCGAGACGTAGACCACCTGGTGCACGCGGTTCTCGAACTCCTCGAATTTGAGCGGGCGGTTGTCCATCGCTGAGGGCAGACGGAAGCCGTAATCGACGAGGTTTTGTTTGCGGCTGCGATCCCCGTACCACATGCCGTGCACCTGTGGAATGGTCGCGTGGCTCTCGTCGACGAAGAGCAGGAAATCGCGCGGGAAGTAATCGAGCAGCGTGGGTGGCGGCTCGCCCGGCAGCCTGCCCGAAAAATGGCGCGAGTAGTTCTCGATGCCGTGGCAGTAACCCATCGACTTGATCATCTCTAGATCGAAGCGCGTGCGCTGATGCACGCGCTGCGCTTCCACCATGCGGCCTTCCGATTCCAGATGCGCCACCCACTCGTTCAACTCGGCGGTGATTGAATCGATGGCTTCGGACTTACGTTCCGGCTGCACCACATAGTGGCTCTTGGGATAGATCGGCAACCGCGAGTACTTCTGTTTGACGGTGCCGAACAAAGGATCGATCTGCGCCAGTGACTCGATCTCGTCGCCGAACATCTCGATGCGGTAGGCACTCTCATCGTAGGTGGGGAAGACCTCGATCACGTCACCGCGCACGCGAAACGTCCCGCGCCGGAAGTCTGTGTCGTTGCGCTCGTAGAGGATCTCGACCAGCCGCCGCGTGATGTCTTTGCGGCTGATCTGCTGGCCTTTCTCAAGCAGCAGCAACATGCCATAGTAAGCCTCCGGCGAACCGAGACCGTAGATGCAGCTCACCGAACTGACGATGATCGCGTCGCGCCGCTCGAAGAGCGATCGCGTGGCCGAGAGGCGCAGCTTGTCGAGCTCTTCGTTGATCGTGGCTTCTTTTTCGATATAGAGGTCGCCGGCGGGAATGTACGCCTCCGGCTGGTAGTAGTCGTAGTAGCTCACGAAGTACTCGACCGCGTTCGAGGGGAAAAACTGCTTGAATTCGTGGTAGAGCTGGGCCGCGAGGGTTTTATTGTGCGCCAGAATCAGCGCCGGCCGGTCAGACTGCTCGATCACCTTGGCCATGGTGAAGGTCTTGCCCGATCCAGTCACGCCCAACAGCACCTGGTGCTGCTCACCGGCAACCAGCCCTTCGAGGAGCTGGTCGATGGCCCGCGGCTGATCGCCCTTGGGTTTGTAGCTGGTGACGAGCTGAAAGTCCATGAGGGGATTATACCGGGACAGCGAATATAAGACGAAAGAGAGGCGCAGTTTATACGGTTATGCCGCTACGGGGCGTATTTTTATCCCCAGCGCCCTCATCACTCCGAGCAGCGTGGACAGCCGCGGATCGCCTGCCGATGACAGCGCCTTATAGAGCGCCTCGCGCGTCACGCCAGCCCGGCTGGCCAACTGTGTCATTCCCTGGGCTCGGGCCACGTCGCCCAGCGCAGCTGCAATCAGAGCGGGGGCGCCATCTTCGAAAGCGGCCTCCAGATAGGCTGCTACCGACTCCGGGGTCGAAAGATGCTCGGCCGGATCCCACGCTGTCGTCTTAAAGGCCTTCTTCCCACTCTTTCGCAAGTTCTTTTGCTTTGACAATGTCGGCCTCCTACGTCTTCTTTGTTCCGCCGGCAAGCAGCAGAACCAGAACCTCTCCATGCCTGCGCAGATACGCTCGGTAACCTGGTCCGTAATCGACGCGCAACTCGCTTACGCCGCCGCCAACCGGCTTCACATCGCCGAAATTGCCGAGCGACACACGTCGAACCCGAATCTGAATGCGTGCCCGCGCAACTTCGTCGCGCAGTTTCCGCAGCCACTCCGCAAAGACGACTGTCTGGCGGATTTCGATCACGTGTCAACTATATTTTACAGGTTGGATTCTGTGCAAGACTGGCTCAGGGAGCGACCAGGAGCAGTAGAACTTCGACCGTCTACCGGCTGCCCGTCACCTTCATGCTGTTCGCCGCGCGGCATGTAGCTGGTGACGAGCTGAAAGTCCATAGCCTGAATTATACGAGAGGAGCGAATAAATGACGAACAACCCGCGCCCTCCGACGGACTGTAGACTTTCTCCATGACCAGACGCATCGGCGTACACCTCGGTACTGCGGGCGGAGCCTCGAACGCTGTCGAACGCGCCCGCGAGATCGGCGCCAACACCTTTCAGATTTTTTCTTCCAGTCCGCGCATGTGGCGCGCGCCCAAGGTCGACCCCAAACAGGGCGAGCGCATGAGGGAACTGCGCAAGAAGTTCGATGTCGGCCCGCTCGTGATTCACACCAGCTATCTGGTGAACGTGTGCAGCCAGTCGGCCGATGTGCGCGAAAAGAGTGTGGCGGCCTTTCACGGGGAGATCGAGCGTGCGCTGGCGCTGGGCGCCGAGTACCTTGTGCTGCATCCCGGCTCATGGAAGGGCCTGACTCGCGATGAGGGGCTCAAGCTGGCCGCAGAGTCGATCGAACGGGCGATCGACGGCCTTCCGTGGCAGGGAACCGGCTTTCACATCCTGATCGAGAACACCGCGGGAGCAGAGTTCTCATTGGGCGGCAGCTTTGAGCAGGTGGCGGAACTGGTCGCGCGGTTGAAGCGCCATGCGCCTGTGGCCGTGTGTCTCGATACCTGTCACACCTGGGTCGCGGGATACGATCTGGGCTCAGCCGAGGGCTACGAAGAGACGATGAAGCAGGCGGAGGCGACAGTGACGCATGAGGCCGTGCGCGTGTGGCACTGCAACGACGCCAAGGCGGCGCGCGGATCGAAGCTCGACCGGCACGAGCACATCGGCGAGGGAACACTGGGGCTGGACCCGTTCCGGCGGCTCCTGAACGACCCGCGCTTTGCCCACGCCGCCTTCATCGCGGAGACGCCCGTCGACGAACCCGGCGACGAGGAGCGGAATGTGCTCGCGCTGAAGGGTCTGATGAAAGCTTGACTTCATTTGCGCGTGGATGAACCGTCTAAGGCGCACCCTTTTTTCGCCTTCCCCCTTGTGCGCCTCGGCTTTCGGGATAAAAATGGAGGTGCCGCAAATAGGCGGGTGTGAGGCCAACAATGGCCGTAAAAGTTTTTGCCTTCGCAATTTGCGCGCTCGCGTTGAGCGCGTCGTCTCCAATTCTGGACGCGGTATTTTGTGGCCGAACTGCGCAGGCGCAACAAATGGGAAGCCCTGCCCGGCTAGCGCGGCAGCCGTATACGGCGAGCTATGAGACCACGCAAGTGAGGACGCTGTCCGATCGGTCCACTGTCACCCGGCAAACCACCGTAGTCGTGGCTGTTGACGCGCAGGGGCGAAGAATGACTGCAACGACATGGGTCGCGCAGGCTGGGCAGGCGCGGAAGACACACATCGCGGTGTTTGATCCAATCGCGCATACGCGGCTCAGTTGGGTCTCTCCGGGAAATGAAGTGACCGTATCCGCGATGCCAATCCGCGCAACCATGCCGTGCCCTTCTGGCGCGGCCGAGCAGTCGATATTCATCGTGCGTCCCGGCTCTGAAGCCAAACCTCTGAGCGTCAAATCGACAGTGGAAGATCTGGGCATAGAGACGATTCAGGGAGTTGAGGCGAGGGGAAAGCGAACCACCACGACAATTCCGGCAGGAGCCGTGAGAAACAGCGAGCCGCTTGTGCGCACCGTAGAGTTATGGACAGCGGTCGCGCCCGGATTGCGAGGCATGGTTGCGCGCGAGGTCATCGACGATCCACAGTCGGGCAAAACGGCGAAAGAATTGGTGCGCTTCAATGAGACCGAACCGGACCCTTCGGTCTTTCGCGTGCCGCCGCGGTACAAGATCGTCAATCGCGAAGTGAAAATCGATGCATGTACGGAAGCGGAGGAATTTGAACCTGCCGCGCCGTCTTCTCAGTAGCCGCCATCCGCCCATTTACACTGAGAAATTATGGCGGACGAAAAAGAACTGCGTTACGACCCTGCAACAATCGAGCAAAAATGGCTTGAGCGGTGGGCCGCGGACCCGAAACTCTATGCCGCGGAGCCTGCCACAAGCAACAGGCCGAAGTATTACGTGCTGGAGATGCTGCCTTATCCCAGCGGCCAGCTGCACATGGGCCACGTGCGCAACTACGCGATCGGCGACGCTCTGGCGCGGCAGATGTGGATGCGCGGCTACAACGTGCTGCACCCCATGGGCTGGGACGCCTTCGGCCTTCCCGCGGAAAACGCCGCGCTCAAGAACAATACGCCGCCCCGCGAGTGGACGCTTGCAAATATTGCAGCCATGAAGCGCCAGATGCTGCGGCTGGGCCTCAGCTACGACTGGGCCACCGAGGTCGCCACATGCCTGCCTGAGTACTACCGCTGGAACCAGTGGTTTTTTCTGCGCATGGTCGAGAAAGGGCTCGTCTACCGCAAAAAGAGCAAGGTGAACTGGTGCCCGGAGTGCGCCACCGTTCTGGCCAACGAGCAGGTAGTGAACGGCTGCTGCTGGCGGCATGAAGACACGCTGGTCGAGCAGCGCGATCTGGAGCAGTGGTTCCTGCGCATCACAGCCTACGCGCAGGAGTTGCTCGACGGCCTCGACAAGCTCGACGGCTGGCCGGAAAAAGTGCGCACCATGCAGCGCAACTGGATTGGGCGCAGCGAAGGGACCGAGGTGGATTTTGGGCTGGAAGGAAGCCCGAAGAAGATTCGCGTCTTTACCACGCGTGTCGATACGATCTTTGGCGCGACCAGCGTGCAACTGGCCCCCGAGCATCCGCTGATAAAGGAGTTCGCGGCCTCCGACGCGAAGCTGAAGGAGCAGGTGGAAAAGCTGCTGGAAGAGCAGCGAAAGGCCAGAGAAGAAGGCGACGTCGGTGCTATCGAGAAGCACGGCGTCCCGACGGGCCGGTTCGCCATTAATCCCTATAGCGGCGAGCGCGTCCAGATCTGGGTAGGGAATTACATCCTCATGGACTACGGCACCGGCGCCATCATGAGCGTTCCCGCGCACGACGAGCGCGACTTTGAGTTTGCCACCAAGTACGGGATTGAGATTCGCCAAGTGATTCAGCCAGTCCAGGATAAGGACGGAGCGACGCTGCTTCCGTTCTGTTCAGAAGACGGCGTGCTGGTGAACTCCGGCGAGTACGACGGAAAGACTTGCGCCCAGGCGCAAAAGCTGCTCCAAGAGTCTGCCACCCTGCAGGGTTTCGGCGAGGCGAAGGTGATCTTCCGCCTGAAGGATTGGGGCGTGAGCCGGCAGCGTTACTGGGGCACGCCCATCCCAATGATTCACTGCGAAAGGTGCGGCCTGGTCCCCGTTCCCGACGAGCAGTTGCCGGTGATTCTGCCCGAAAGGATCGAGATTACGCAGCAGGGCGGCTCGCCGCTGGGCCGCGTGCCCGACTTTGTCAACGCCACCTGCCCCAGGTGCGGCGGCGCGGCGCGGCGCGAAACCGACACCATGGACACCTTCGTCGATTCAAGCTGGTACTTCTATCGTTACACCGACGCGCGCAATACGAAGGTGCCGTTCGATCCAGTGACGGCGCAGTACTGGTTTCCCATCGACCAATACATCGGCGGCGTGGAGCATGCCATTCTGCACTTGATCTATTCGCGCTTCTGGACGAAGATGATGCGCGATCTGGGAATGATCAAGAACGATGAACCTGCGCAGCGGCTCTTCACGCAGGGCATGGTGATTAAAGACGGCGCCAAGATGTCGAAGTCGAAGGGCAACGTGGTCTCGCCCGACGACATGGTGGCCCG
The DNA here is from genome assembly GCA_021790995.1 of Acidobacteriota bacterium. Classification (GTDB taxonomy): domain Bacteria; phylum Acidobacteriota; class Terriglobia; order Terriglobales; family Acidobacteriaceae; genus Telmatobacter. The sequence goes on along the minus strand of JAJYFA010000007.1, from coordinate 36,583 downwards.
CTACGGCGCCGACGCCACGCGCATGTACGCCCTGTTTGCAGCCCCGCCGGACCGCGACCTCGATTGGCAGGAAGACGGCGTGGCCGGCGTGAGCCGGTTCCTCGGGCGCGTCTGGCGGGTTGTAACGAAACATGCGCAACTGGCCAAATCTGCTTCCGCTCGAGCCGCTGCCCCGAATGGGCGCGACTTGCGTCGTACCCCGGAGGGAAACCCGACAGAGGTCAAGCTCCGCCGCAAGCTGCACCAGACCAGTGCCAAGATCACGCAGGACTTCACCGGCCGCTGGCACTTCAACACTTGCGTGGCCGCCATCATGGAACTGGTGAACGAGCTGCAGAACGCCGACGCGCAACTGACGTCGGGCGAGGTCTCCGCGCCGGCGGTAGGCGAGCTTTTGCGCACGCTGGTCCTGCTACTGGCGCCGTTTGCGCCCTTCCTGGCCGCGGAGCTGTGGGAGGAACTTGGTGAAGACGGAGCAGTTCTTCGCGCGCCGTGGCCAACGAGCGATCCCGAACTGGCCAAAGAAGATGAGATTGAGATTCCGGTGCAGATCAACGGCAAGCTCGTGAATGTGGTGAAGGTTCCCGCAGGCTCCGACGCCAAAGGGATCGAAGCTGCGGCTCTGGCCGATGAGAAGGTGCGCAGCCGTACGGCTGGCAAGAATGTTGCGAAGGTGATTGTGGTGCCGGGCAGGGCCGTGAATCTGGTTGTGAAGTGAGGTCCGGCGGCATGGCGAATCTCGAAGAGGCGCGCCCGGTGCGCGGGACGCAACTGCTCGTGGAGCACATGGGCGTAATCCTCAGGCGCCCTCTGCTGATTGCCATCGAGATCGGCTGGCGGTGGCTCTTCGGCATTCCGTTTCTCTTGCTCTGCTGGCGGCGGGCGCAAGAGCTTCTTGCCGCGTATCCGCTCGATTCTTCAGGCCTCGATTCCATCGATGCGTTCAACCCCTGGGTTGCGGCGGTTCAGATCTCGCATGGCATCTCATTTTATGAGCCGCATGTGCTGGCTGCGCTGCGCTGGCTCCTGCCGGCCGCGGCGCTGGCCTGGATCGCGATTTCCGGTTTGGGCCGCGGCCTTTTGCTCAGCCGCTTGGAGGCGCGAATACGATTTCAGCCCTTCACGGCAATGGTCTTCCAGGCGATGTGGCTGGCTCTGTTCGCGCTTACGATCTGGGGATGGCTGCGCTCGATCGCCTGGGTAGCAGCGACGCACATCGAAGTGCAAGGCGAACCGGACCTGGTGGGCTACTTTATCTGGGCGATCTTTCTGTCGCTCGGATTCTTCACGGCATTTGCGCTTGCCAGTTGGCCGTTGACGATTGCGCCACTGCTGGTGAATCTCGAAGATCGCTCGTTGCTCTCCGCCGCCTGCGAGAGCCTGCGATTGGGCCGTGGATTCACAGGCAAGCTCGTCGAGATCAACCTGGTGATGGGCATCGTGAAGCTGGCGCTGATCGTGCTCGCCATGGTCTTTTCCGCCGCGCCGCTGCCTTTCAGCGGCCAGCTAGGCGCAGGCGCGATGCAACTGTCGGTGGCAGTTGCCATGGTTTTTTATTTAGTGGCCAACGATTTCTTCCAGGTGGTGCGACTGAAAGCGTTTCTGGCGTTCTGGATGACTTTCCGGCAGCAGGAATCCTGTTCGCCGTGAATAGTGTGAGCCTTCTGTATCTCAGCCCGCCAGGCAGAAAGCGTGGCCGCCCACCGCAACAGGCCTGGCTCCGCGAATCCCGCTGACTCTCGTCAGAACAGCTTCATGCGGATGACGAAGTACTTCCTGGGATCCTGGCGAATGTTCTTAAGGAGTTGCTGGGCCTGATCCACCGCCTGATCGGCGTGATCGTAAAGCGCCCTGTTCTTGATGAGTTGGCCCGCGCTGCCTTCGCCGGCATTCACGCTCTTCAGAATTCCGTCGAGGTTTGTGATGGCGTCGTCGAGCTTCGCCGCAAGCGCCGGATCTTTGGCAAGCTTGCCCAGCGCCCCGTTGCCCGCGTTGATCGAAGCCGTGAGCTGGTTGAGGTTCGAGACGGCGGAGTTGAAGTTGTTGTAGAGGGCTTCGTCCTTGAGCAGCTTGCCGGCGGTACCCTGGCCGGCGTTCAATTCGGTCGCGATGGTGTTCAACTTGTCGGCGGTCGAATCGAGCTTGGTGTAGAGCGAATCGTCATTCACGAGTTTGCCGAGCGAACCCTTGCCGTCGGCTACGGCCTGAGTCACGGTTTGCAAGTTCGTTGCGATGTTTACGACCTTGTTCTTCAGCGACGGGTCGTTAACAATCGCGCCGAAGACGCCGCGAGTGGAGTTCATCGAGTCGATCAGTATATCGATCTTCTGAATCAGCCGGTTGATCTCCTGGATGGAAACCTGACTGGTGGCGACCACCTGCGCGATCGTCGGGGAATTGGAGACGGCAATCTCGGCGTTGTTGGCCGGTGGCGGACCGCTGGCATCCCGGGAATCGATATCGACAAAACTTTCTCCGAGCACGCCGGCCGGAGTGATGCGAGCAATCGAATCGGTGTGAAGCAGCGGCCAGAACTTTTCACCGAGCCGCATCGTGACTTCAACCGGGTAAGGATTTCGCTCGGGCACTACGCGAGTCTTGGTCACGTTGCCTACGGTGACCCCGTCGAGCGAGACCACGGCGCCGACTTTGAGACCGGAGGCGTTGGCAAAGTAGGCGCGGAGAACTCGTTTCTGCCCGAAGCTGCCGCCTGTGGTGCTGTTCATGAGAAAAATGAGGGCAATAAGCACCGCCATGGCGGCCAGCACCAGCAATCCAACCTTCAATTGTGACCACTGAATCTCTTTACGGCTTGGCACGATCCTCCTCGCACGAGAAAATAGCCAGTCGACGCCTAGAGAATAGCAGAATGGGCGAGCTTACCGCGCGTCTTCCAGTACGACACTGGCCGCGGCAAGGCCGCTCGTGTGCGTGAGCGAAAGGTTGGCGCGGACGACATCCTGGCGCGCGGCAATTTCTGCGGCGCGGCCATGGAATCGCAGAGTCGGCCGGCCGCTCGGCTCACGTACAACTTCAATTTCAAGCCAACTGACGCCGTGGCTGATCCCGGTGCCGAGCGCTTTGGCTGCGGCCTCCTTGGCGGCAAAGCGTGCGGCGAAGCTCTCAGTGGAGTTGCGCTTGCGCAGGCAATAGGCCTGTTCGGCAGGAAGGTAGACGCGGTCGAGAAAGCGCCGGCCGTAGCGATCCACCGCGTGCTGAATGCGGGCAATCTCTGTCAAATCGATTCCGGAACCGGTAATCACGTTATCTTTCACGCTACAACATGTGCCTGTCGCTTCGTGCCTCTTCAACCACGCTTGAAACACAGAGTCCGCCCGGAAGCCGTGTGCAATGCGCGCATTCAATTACCGAAACATGCGGCGCGGGCGCTGAAATTGCAGAGGTTGTGCCAAAGGCGGTCAAGCGGCGTTCGACTCCGCGACACCTTTGATGTTGCCTCAGCCGTCTCCGATAAAGGCACTGTGAGAAGTACGAACCAAAATCAGGAGAGCATTCAGCCAGACACCATCCCCTGGGCGATGCAGATGAAAGCGGTCAGTACCGACGAGCCATCGCGTTTGGTGCAGTCTCTCACCGGGGCAATTCTGGATTGCGGAGGATGGGTGCTGAGCCGCGGAGCCAACGATACAGGCGCCATCAACATGCTCTTCGAATTCGAGCGCCAGGCGTGCGTGGAGATCTATAGCGTGCTGATTGCGGCAGGTCTCGAACTGAGTCCGAATGGACACATGCGTTTCACCGAACTCTGCCAATGCACGCGCAGCCAGCAGCGCAATTGTGGCGGTGAGATCGCCAGCGTCGACCTCGAGGTGCAGACCTATCCCGCTGAGATTGTTGGCACAGTGCCTTGCACGGGACAAATGTAGTCTGGTATCGCAACGATCCGCATCCTTCCTCATTTTGCGCCCAATGTGGCGCACTTTTTTTGAAGACAAGCGCGAGGAAACGACCGGTTGACGGCGCAAAAGGCGCACTTTGACTCCGGGCCACACAGAATGCGCGCTGCGCGGATCAGCCCGCTTCCACCAGCCCATAGCGGCGCTGCCAGGACTGTTTCAACTGGGCGCGCACGTGGCCGCGCTCCTCCTGCGTCACGTCCGGACCGGGATCGATGGCAAAGCGTGCTGCTTCCTGCTTGGCCAGTTCCAGCAACTGGCGGTCGCGGAGAAGGTTGGCTACGCGAAAATCGGGCAAACCTGCCTGCCGGGTTCCGAAGAACTCTCCCGGTCCGCGCATCGAGAGATCCAGCTCAGCCAGTTCGAAACCGTCCTGCGTACGCACCATGGCGTTCAGCCGCTCTTCGCCAACATCGGAAACGCGATCGCCCGTCATCAGAATGCAGTAGCTTTTCGCCGCGCCGCGGCCTACGCGTCCGCGCAACTGATGCAACTGCGCCAGGCCGAATCGCTCGGCGTGATCCACTACCATCACCGTCGCATTGGGCACATCGACGCCAACCTCGATCACCGTGGTCGCGACCAGGACGTCAATCTCGCCGCGCTGGAAGCGGCGCATGATGACGTCCTTGTCGTCCGCGTCGAGGCGGCCGTGAAGCAGCCCTACGCGAAGACCGGCCAGCGGCCCGGTGCGCAGCTTCTCGTGCATCTCTACGGCTGAGCGCAGGCCAGAGCGCCCGTTGGGATTGGCCTCCCGCACGGCCTTCGGAAACAACTCGGCGGTCTTGCATTTTCGTGCGGATGTGCCCCGTGCCTCATCCTTTTCGCGCTCCTGGCGAAGTGGATGGGAATCCACGCCGCCGTCCGGCTCCTGGGAAAAGTCCAACTCCGGCTGGTCGTCCTTCGAGCCTTCGATGACGGGATAGACGATGTAGGCCTGGCGGCTCTGCGCCACCTGCTTGCGCACAAACTCCCAGACCTCAGTCGCTCGCTCGCCGGCGACGCGGCGCGTGACGATGGGCATGCGGCCTGGCGGTAGCTCGTCCAGGATGCTCAGATCGAGATCGCCGTAGAGCGAAAGCGCAAGCGTGCGCGGAATCGGTGTCGCCGTCATCACCAGCACGTCGGGCTCGGGCTGGTTGGGCTTCTTCATCAGCTTGAATCGCTGCAGCACGCCGAAGCGGTGCTGTTCGTCGACTACCACGAGACCGAGCTTGCCGAACTCCACCTTCTCTTCGATGAGCGCGTGGGTGCCGATGACAAGATCCGCTTCCCCGCGATTGATGAGGCCGCGATTTGTGCGCTTGCGGTCCTCGTCGAGCGAGCCGGTGAGCAGCACAATGCGCGGCTTGCGCGAAGACCGCTCGAAGAGCTTGCGTGCTGCCAGGTAGTGCTGCGTGGCGAGGATCTCGGTGGGAGCCATGAGCGCGGCCTGGTAGCCGTTCTCCATCGCCACCAGCATGGCCTGAAAGGCCACGATCGTCTTGCCCGAGCCCACGTCGCCCTGCAACAGACGGCGCATGGGGCTGGGCGCTCGCATGTCACTGACGATCTCGCCCAGCGCGCGTTTTTGCGCAGCGGTGGGATGAAAAGGAAGCACCTCGCGGATGGCCTCGCGCACCTTGTCGTTGGCGGCGAAGGCTATGCCCTCGCGCTGCTTCATGCGCCGCCGCTTCAGTTCGAGGCCAAGTTCCAGGAAGAAAAGTTCCTCAAAGATAAGCCGGCGATGGGCCGGGGTCGAGAAACTCTGCAACTGCGGAAACGGCGTGCCCTCCGGCGGAAAGTGAACCTCGCGCAACGCGATCTCGCGGCTGGGCAGGCTCAGGCGATCAAGCATCGACCGCGGCAGGCACTCCGGCACCACGCCATGCACGCCTTCGAGCAGGTTGAAGATCACCTTTCGTTGCCAGCGCGAGGCCAGACGGCTGCCGCCCAGTGACTCGTAAACTGGCGTGATGCGGCCTACTTCGAGCAGCCGTGTTTCTGCATCAGCGCTCGCATCGGGCAGAATCTCGAACTGAGGCTGGATCATCTTGAAATTGCTCGTAGAGCGCGACGCCTCAACCTTGCCGTAAACCGCGACCGTTTGCCCGGCCTGAAACTTGCCGTTGAGGTAGGGCGCGTTGAACCAGATGCACTTGAGCGCAAAGCGTCCCTGGCCAATCGTGACCTCAAAGAGCGGCATGCGGCGGGTACGCAGCAGGGCCGCGCCGCGCACCTCGCCGATGATGCTGGCTACCTCGCCGGGCTTCAGTTCATCGAGACTGCGCGGATTCTGCCGATCCTCATAACGGAAAGGCAGGTGGTAAAGCAAGTCCTCGGCAGTCTGAATGGATTTCTGGGCGAGCAGGTCTGCGACGTGCGGACCCACGCCGCGCACAAACTTGACTGGAGTGTCGAGAGCGGGCACGTATCGATGCTACAGCGGCACGCTCGCTAAGCGCGAGAGCGCAAGAGGCAAGGCAATATTAGCTGAACCCAAGAACAGGGTGCGAAATATAAGGCTCTTCGAGCGCCGTCATCTCCTCGTGCGTGAGGCGCACATTGAGCGCGGCGGCGGCGTCTTCCAGATGGTGCGGCTTGCTTGCGCCCACAATGGGCGACGTGACGCCGGGCTTTGCCAGCAGCCAAGCCAGCGCAACCTGCGCACGGGGAATGCCACGCTTCTCCGCGACCGCGCCCAGCCGTTCGACGACGCGCCGGTCGGCCTCTTCGGTGCGCGAGTAGAGCGTATTGCCGTAAGCATCGCTCTCAGAGCGGCTGGTGGTTTCCGACTGCCAGGCGCGCGTCAACCGGCCGCGGGCGAGCGGGCTCCAGGGAATCACGGCAATGCCTTCAGCCTGGCACAGGCCCATCATCTCCCGCTCTTCTTCGCGATAGAGCAGGTTGTAGTGGTTCTGCATGGAGACAAAGCGCGTCCAGCCGTGGCGATCGGCGAGGTAAAGCGCCTTGGCGAACTGCCAGGCGTAGGTCGACGAGGCTCCGATGTAGCGCACCTTGCCCGCCTTGATGGCGTCGTGCAGCGCCTCAAGCGTCTCTTCGATCGGCGTTTCGTAGTCCCAGCGATGAATCTGGTAGAGATCCACGTAGTCGGTTTCAAGCCGCCGCAGACTCTCGTCGAGTTCAAACAGGATAGCTTTGCGCGAAAGGCCGCGGCCATTGGGCTCTTCGCGCATGAGGGTTTGGACTTTGGTAGCGATGACGACGGCTTCGCGGCGCGTGTTGGCTTTAAGGAAGCGGCCGAGAACACGTTCGCTGTCACCGCTCGAATAAACATTGGCCGTATCGAAGAAGTTAATACCGAAATCGAGGGCTTGGCGCAGAAACGGCTGACTGTCGGCTTCGTTAAGCGCCCACGCCTGGCGGCCCGGAAGCAGCCTTCCCTGGGCGGGGCTGCCGTAAGTCATGCAACCAAGGCAGATACGCGATACTTTCAATCCGGTGTGGCCAAGGTTAACGTATTCCATCTCTGCTCCTGATTTGAGTGTATCGCCATGTATCCAAGGGTCGGCGGAGTCGTGTTGAAAGCCGAATCGCTTACCGAAAGAGGGCAGGGAATGCATCGAAGGTAATTTTGCAGTGGAATTCCAGTGAGCGTATACATGAATTGAGGGCGTTTTTACAGGCCGCGCAGTCGACTTTTCACAGTTGGCAAGGTCTAAAGGAGGAGTGTTTCTGGCCCTTTCAGTCGATATCTTCCTGAGACAAAAGGGCTTGTCGAAGTTGTTGAACCGGGGTGGACGCATTCGGCGCAAAGATGTCGGCCGATGAACAGCCCTGTGGCCTCCGCCAGAAAACGAACAGAATGAGAAAGCAACGAAGAGACATTGCAATTTGGATGGATGAGCGAAGCAAGCGATCTTCGTTACGGCGATGGCGGGTGCCTATTCTGGCGGGCGCTGTGCTGCCGGCGCTGGTTGCGCTGACCGGTTGCGCCAACGGAATGATCGGCGCTACACCGGGAAGCTTAGCGGTCTCGCCCGGCGCGGCCGTCATTGACACCAACTGCACTGGGTGCAATGCCACCAGCGGTTCCGGCGTTGCGGTTGAGCGGTTTCTGGCGAACCTCGGCGGCAACCCTGCAAACGTCCAGTGGTCGCTTGCAGGCGGCGACGCAGGCGCGGGTGCGGGGATGATCGACGCTAACGGGCAATACACTCCGCCAAGTTATTTGACGGCCGACAGCGTTCAAGTGACCGTCACCGCGTCCCTGGCGGGCAACGCATCCAGGAAAGCAAGTACGGTCATTACGTTGACGCCGGGATTTCTGCAGCCGTTGACTCCGGAAAACGTCGCCCTTGGCGCAGGAGGTACGACGACCATCTCGGCCTATGTTGCCGAAACTGGCGGCTCGACGCGCGTCCACTTCGCGCTGGCGAATTCTTCCACAGGATCGAGCGGCGGCGAGGGGTCGCTGAGCAGTCCGGTGTGCACACGCAGTAACAGCGCGTTCACCCATTGTGCAGTCACCTATACCGCGCCTGCCTCGTTGACGGCGAACAGGGTTACGTATGTTGTGGCGAGCATCGGCAGATCGGGCTCGAAGGAAGCCACTGAGGTACTTCTGAATGCACAGGGAATTTCCAGCAATCCTGCCGGACACGAACAGCAATTGGCGACGCCGGCGTTCCTGGGCGCCTCTGGCGGAAACAACAACGATTTCGACGCCAAGGGTAACCAGATTGTGGATTGCTGCGGAGGTACGCTCGGCTCTCTGATCCAGAACAGCAGCGGAACGCAGTATCTGCTGAGCTGCAATCATGTGCTTGCACGCAGCGACCAGGCTTCCGTGGGCGAGATGATTGTGCAGCCTGGACTGATCGACAACAACTGCACGCCCAACGGCGAAGGCGCGGGAACCACGCCGATAGGGATTTTGACGGCATGGCTTCCACTCGGCTCCGGCTCGACCAATGCCGACGCAGCAATCGCCCAGGTGGATTCGAACGCTGTGAATGCAAGTGGCGCGATTCTGGAACTGGGTGCGATGCAGGGCAATGGAAAACTGGCGGCGGCGCCACCGGGCATTTCGTCAACCGGCGGCAAGGGCGAGGCTGGATCTCTCAGTCTGACGGTCGCCAAGAGCGGAAGGACCACAGGGCTGACCTGCGGCAGGATCTCTGCGCTGGACCTTACCGTGGCTGTGGACTACTTCAAGGATTGCGCAGAAACCGTCCCCTACCTGACCAAGACCTACACCGGTCAGATTGCCATTGAAGGCAGGGAGTTCAGCGATGCGGGCGACTCGGGATCGCTCGTGGTGGATACGAGCAATGCAGAGCCGGTGGGGCTGTTTTTCGCCGGCGGCGTAACGGCCACGGGCATCAGTGAAGGCGTAGCCAGTCCGGCGCCGACAGTGCTGGCCGAGTTGAGCCGCCAGGAAGGCACGAACTTCACCTTTGTGGGCGCGGCCGACCATTCTGTGAGCTGCCTGAACTACGGCGCGACAACCACCGTGGCTGCGCAGGAAAGCAATCTCTCTGCCAGGCAGCAGGAACTGGCGCAGCAGGCTATGGCCCAGGCACGAATGCTCATCAACCCTGCGCTGGGGATTCTGGGCGTGGCCGCCGGCAAGAGCAGCGACCAGGCCGGGGAAGCGGCTGTGATTGTCTATGTCGATCAGGATAAGAACGCTACCGTGCCGCAAACGATCAATGGCGTGCGGACAGAGGTGATTCCCACAACGGCGCGGGCCATGGCGGCGGGCACAGCTCCGCAGTCGGCGTTGGATGCCGGCGCGGTGACACCTCTCGGCAGTGCGGTTCTCCAGCAAGCCATCGCCGCCAAAGAGCAGACTGCGCCGAGCCTGATGCGGCAGAATTCCGCTTACTTTGGCGTCGGCGTAGGCCAGAGCCTCGACAATCCGCGCGAGGCCGCGCTGGTGATCTACGTCGATCGCAGGCAGATCCCCGCCGTGCTGCCGCCCGTTATCAACGGTCTGCGCACGCGGTACGTGATTATGGATCGGTTGCACGTGACGCGCTCCTACCTCAAAGGGCCGGTGCGCTCAATCAGTCACTGCATGGCGCACTCAGCCCCGCGCAACACAAAGGGTTGGGGTGTGACGACCCTCCGCCGGCAATTGGGACTCCAGCCCTAGGCAAGATGCAGCAGCCCCGAGAACACTCAGGATGCTGTTGCAGCCGCCGAGGCTTTTGCATGGGCTGCGGCGATCTCTTTGGCAAAGTCAGGATTGTCGGGGATGAAGACTTCAAAGACCGTTCCGGAGCTGGATTTAGGCGCGGCATTTGCCTGTGCTGCGGAGCGGCTGCGCACGCGGATGGAGCCGTGGTGTTTCAAGACGATTTCGTGGCTCACCCAGAGTCCCAGCCCGGTTCCTGTCACTTCCTTGGTGGTAAAAAAAGCCTCGAAGATGTGTTCGCGAACGTCGGGGTCCATGCCCGAGCCCGTGTCGGCAACGGCAAAGCGGATTCCAGCCTGAGCGGGGTTCTTCCAATCGCGAGAGCGGCGGGCGCGCACCAGCAGCCGGCCGGCAGGTGAACTGGCGTCGATCGCATTGCCGATCAGATTTGCGAAGACCTGACGGATCTCGCCGGCAAAGCAGAAAACAGTCAACTCCGGGTCATATTTGCGCTCGACATGGAGATCGAGGGAGTTGATGCGCCCCTGATAGAGGCTCAGGACAGAATCGAGCAGTTCAGAGAGCGCGGTGCGCGCCGGTTGCGTTGGCTGGCGATAGAAGCGCAGCGTCTGCTGGGTGATTTCGGAGATACGGCGCACCTCATACTCCGCCATGGTGGCGTATTGTCTGGCGGGCTCGGGCAGGTCGCTGAAGTTGCGAAGCAGGAAGAGCAGATTCGTAATGGCTTCGAGTGGGTTGTTGATTTCGTGTGCGATGGACGCAGCCAGGCGGCCCGTCACGGCGAGCTTTTCGCTGCGGCGCAAGGCCTCTTCGTTGCGTTTGCGGTCACTGGCGTCGAGGGCAATGACACCCGCCCAGCGCACCTGAGCGGGTGTGGTGCGCACAGGGTAGGCGCTAAGCAGCCATGTCCACGGCCTGCGGGCCTTGCCGCCTTCACCGTTCAGTTCCAGATTGCGAACCGGCTCTTCGCTTTGAAAGACGTGCTCCACGGCAGTTTCCACCTCGCGCGTTGCGCTTGGCGGCAACAGATCCGCGAAGGTACGGCCAAGATGCCGGCTGACCGCAACTCCGGTCAGGTCGGCGAAGACATGATTGACCCTGACAAACCGCTTATTGCGGTCGACAAACGCCAGGCCGATGGGCGCATTGGCCAGCATTGAGTCGAGCAGGGAGAGCGTGTCGTTGAGGCCTGCGCGCTGCTCGGCCAGCGATGCGACCATGCGGTTGAATGTCTCAATCAGATCGCCGATTTCGTTATGAACCGAAACCGGCAGCGGGAAATGGCTCACATCTTCCGGCGCGTGCATCAGGGCTGTGGCGCCACGGTGCAGTACGGAGATGGGCTGAGCGATGGAGCGGCCCATGATCAACACCAGGATCGCCGAGGCGATCACCCAGATGGCGCCGAAGATCGCAGTGCTGCGAAGAATCGAGTCCACCTGCTCGTTCATCCAGAGCTTATCGTAGGTCACCCACGCAAAACCGCGCAGTACATCACTTGTGTAGATGGGGTAGACGCACTCCCAGCGGTCGCCGGCAAGCGTCAGACAATTGGCGGTATCGCGCTTGATCTGCGGGATGAGTTTGAGCTCGGCTGGCTCGAGGGTGGGATCGTTGGCTTCGATTCCGTTACTGAAGAGTACATTTCCGGCTGGATCGGTGACCTTCGCCTGGGCGACAGTTGGTGAATGGCCCATCATCTTGACCGAAAGACCAACCCATTGCGGCTGCTGTTGATGCAGCGCCTCATTGGCCTGCAGGGCCAGGGATCTGGCTTCGTATGCAATGCGCGCGTGGGCGCGCTCGGTGAGCTCGTTTGTCTGCTGCCGGAAAAGCAAAAGCGCAAAGAGACCAAGAGAAAGCAGCTCCAAAGCCAGTAAGCTGGCCAGCATCTGCCAGCGAATGGATCGTGGCCACCAGCGTATGTGCAATGTTCTACCCCCGCAAAGCCTTAGCCTATTGGAACGTCCCGGCTAACCGCCCGGGGTTCCTCGCTCTGTCCGTTGAGCCGGGCGACGAGCGAAGCCGCGATCTGCCGCCCATGGAAACGTCCGTTCTCAATAAAGATCTCATTCGTGCGCGCACCCGCCACAACGACTCCTGCTAAATAGATGCCGGGAACATTGCTTTCCAGTGTCTCGGAATTGCAGATGGGCAGCCGGTCCGGCCCCTCGAGGCGGATTCCCAACTGTTCGAGAAAGCCGAAGTCGGGATGATAGCCCGTCATGGCGAAGACAAAATCGTTGTGCAAAGTTTGAGGGCCGGCGGGAGTTTCCACCACGACGGAATCCGGTGTGATCTCTACAATATGCGATTCGAAGTATGCCTTGATCTCGCCGTTCTTGATGCGGTTCTCGATGTCGGGCTTGATCCAGTACTTCACATGCTGATGCATCCCCGATTCCCTGTGAATGAGAGTGACAAGCGCGCCGTGACGCCAGAGTTCGAGGGCAGCGATAGCAGCCGAATTCTTGCCTCCGACAACGGCAACGTCCATGCCGTGATAAGGGTGCGGGTCGAGGTAATAGTGGTGAACTTTGCTCAGCGTCTCGCCAGGGACGCCCATCCAGTTGGGTAGATCGTAATAGCCGATTGCAAGCGCCAGCTTGCGCGTCCTGAGTTTGCCGTGGCGTCCAAAGCGATCCGTGGTGTGCACCGTGAAATCACAGTCCGCGCCGCTGATGCGCTCCACGCGATGATATTGGCGAACGTCGAGCTTGTAGTGATCGGCGGCCTGCCGATAATATTCGAGAGCTTCGCTCCGCGTTGGTTTGGCGTTGGGGCTCGGGAAGGGAATGCCGCCGATCTCCAGCAGCTCCGATGTGGTGAAGAACGTCATGTGCGAGGGATAGTGAAAGATCGAGTTGCAGATGCAGCCCTTATCCACCAGCACAACGCGGAAACCAGCTTTCTGCGCCTCGATGGCGGTTGCCAGGCCGGTGGGTCCCGCGCCCACCACAAGGAAATCGAAAAGAGAATCCTGCGCGGTGTTCACCGTAGTACCATTCATATTTCCAGATTAGTTCATGCGGCGGGCAGGATGGGGATGGTACCTTTCTCTGTATCCGGAAGAAAGCCCGCGCAAAGGATCTCGACAGAATAGCCCAGGCCCCGAAATCGGGACCTGGGCTTTGAGAAAACCAAGGCATAGGGTGCACGCGGTCTGCAAACTACACGAACGCGTGCGCAGGCTCCATCAGTACGACCGGAGAGCTTTCAGTCGCGCCTGGAGCCGGCGTCGGAGCAGGGACTGGAGCCGGGGTTGCTGCCTGCGCCTGCGCATGTGCGGAGCGGGTAAGTCTGTGAACGAAATGATAAGGCGGCCACGGACCCGAAAGCTGCATGTGACATTCGCGCATAACGGCGCTGGTCGTGGTGAATTTGTTCTGGTAGCGTTCCACGCATTTGCGATCGATGAGGTGCGCAATATCGAGCAACAGCTTGCCGTTTTCCATCAGACGGCAGCTTACCTCTTCGTCAAGCGGCTGAAAAAGCCTGTGCATCTGGAAGCTGACGGCGCGCCCCTTGGTCTGCCGCTCACGCGCACGCGAAGCGTTTTCCCTCAGATGGCTCAGATACGCGCGGCCCGAAGTCTCGCCACTGGATTCCTTCTCTCCTTCGTAGCAGCTGCAATCGTCAACGAAGATCTTCAGATGCATCTCGGTCTTGCCGCGAAGTTTGTCAATATTGCCGAGAAACTGGCGCTGGTTGGAACGGATGGACTTGCGCAACGCCTCGTCGTCGTGAAAGACGGTGCCGAAACGGAAAGGAAGCACGGTGGAATGCCGAAAACAGTCCGCGATCACCCGTGCGTGGTCGACCCCGGACTTTTGGTTGTAGGCTTCTTCCGGGTTGTGCTGACTCACAACGACTGCAAGATCGCTTGCCGGATAAAGAAAAACCTGATTGCCGCTGACCCCAAATACCGATTCCATAGGAATCGGTTTGCGATGACGCATTAACTCTGGAAATGCTTGTTTTTCACCGATGCAGTAGGCATACCACGCCATATCAAGATGCTCCGTCCGCGCGCGCCCACGGAATCGGACGCCGCTGGTTGTTGGATCTCTGGGAACTTGGGAATAGCTGTGTGCATAGTGGCACTAAAGCGAGGGGTGGCTCATAATCCCCCTAAACTAACCGGAATAGTAGTCTCCTGAAAATACGACTGGCAACACCTCAGTGGAAAAAGTTAGCAAGAGTGTCCATTATTGATGAAAACTGTGTTCATTAAATAAAATAATCGTTTGATGCTATGCATATTGTGTGCCGGCACACAAAAATCAGCGCCTAAAACAGCTTGGAGGCGCCAGGCGGGCTGAAAGCTGCTTTTTCGAATTTCAATCGATCTTCCGCTCCGGAATCCTCCGCAACTGCACGTTTCTGGCCCCACTGGTTCCTTGCGCGCACTTAGGGTTCGGCGCGGCCTCAAAACTCTAGTAGACTCAACGGAAGAATGCTTTGCTCACCTCGATTCTTTTGCCGCTCACCTTTCGCTCCTGGCTCTCTCATTCTTCCGGCACTCTTTGCTGTTGCGTTGATGCCTGGAACCCCACTTGCCGCCCAGGGTACGCACCTCTGGGTGCAGTCGCAGATGGAGCAGTTCGAAAAAGGAACGCCCGATGGCGTAGCCATTGAAAGCAACGGCGAACTGCGCCAGGGGCCGGGGCTTACTGCGGAATTGACCACGCCTTCAACGTTTGTTTGGGCGGTCGCCGCGAATAAAGCCGGACAGGTCTTTGCCGCAACCGGCACACCGGCCTCGGTGCTTCGGCTGGCCTCGAAGAAAGGCGAAAAGCCGTTCACGCTCTTTGAGACCAAGGATCTGAGCGTCCAGGCTCTGTGCCTGGGCCCGGACGGCGCTCTTTATGCCGCGACGCTGCCCAGCGGTAAGGTCTACAAGCTGAATCCCAACGCCACAGAGAAACAGAACGATTCGAGTGCGACGGTGGTCTTCGACGCCGCCAAGGTAGAGGCCGCGGAAGCGAGCAAAGCAAACTCAGTGAAGCAGACTTCTCAGTCGCATTACATCTGGGAACTGACTTTTGACGCCGCGGGACGACTGTATATCGCCACCGGCAATCCGGGAGCGATCTACCGCGTCGATCCCGCAAAGCCCAGCTCCGCGCCAGACCTCTTTTTCAAGAGCGATGAGGCCCACATCCGCGCACTGGCGTGGGACGCAAAGGGCAACCTCATTGCCGGATCCGATGGCTCTGGGCTCATCTATCGCATCGATCCCCAGGGCAGGGGATATGTTCTCTTCGAGGCGCCACGGCGGGAGATCACATCCATTGCCATTGGTGCGAGCGGCACAATCTACGCGTCCAGCGTGGGCGACAAGAGTCACAATCCGCTGCCTCCGTTGCCCGTGCAGGGCGTGGGCATGTTGAGCATAACGATTGTGCAGCCCGGCTCTCTGCAGGCGGCGAATGCGAGTTCCTCAGTGCCCGAAGGGACCGAGATTTACGCATTGACCGAAGGGCAGGCGCCGCGCAAGCTCTGGGCCGAGAAGCAGGAGATTGTCTACGCGCTGGCGGCAACTCCCGACGGACTCATTGTGCTCAGCGGCAACCGCGGGCGCATCTTTCGCATTGAAGAAGACGGCAGCTATGCCGATATCGCGCACCTGCAAGCGCAGCAGGGCCTGAGCCTGACCACGTTCAAAAGCGCCGAAGGCTCGGGAGGCATCATCATTGGCACGGGCAACACGGGCAAGGTCTACATGCTGGGCGCGTCGCAGAAACATGAGTATGCCAGTGACGTTCTCGACGCCGGCGCCTTTGCGCGTTTTGGCCGTGTCGAGATCGACCCCGGCTCGAAAGGCTATGAGATTCTGACCCGCTCGGGCAACGTCGAGCAACCGGTGCGCGGCTGGAACGACTGGCAGCCGCTCAAGAATGGCGAGGTGGCTTCGCCGCCGGGACGCTTCCTGCAGTGGAAAACCGAACTGCAAAGCGGCGGCGTTCTGAGCAGTGTGGGCGTCAACTATCTGCCGGTAAACTCCGCTCCGGTCGTCGACGATCTGGTGGTGGTCCCTGGAGCGCGCCTGAATCCGCAGATTTCCATGCCCCAAAACCAGACGGTGAACATCACGTTCCCGTCGTCGGGTCAGGACGGAACAGTCTCCTTCGACGGCGGTTCGAATGCGCCACTGCAGGCGACGAAAAGCCACACCAGCGTGACTGTGCGCTGGGCGGCGCATGATGACGACGGCGACAAGCTAATCTATTCGCTCTACCTGCGCGGCGACGGTGAGACAGTCTGGCGTCCGCTCAAAAACAAAATCTCCAGGACGGCGTACAGCTTCGATGCCACGCAGCTTCCCGACGGCGGCTATCGCATCAAGGTCGTCGCCTCTGACGCGCCTTCGCACACGCCGGGCGATGCGCTGACAGGCGACAAGGTGAGCGATCGCTTCGTTATCGACACCACGCCGCCGGCGATTGCTAATTTGAAGGCGGCTCGCCAGCAGGGAAGTTGCACTGGCGCGAATTGTCAAAAGGAACTCGCCGTCAGCTTCGATGCAATCGATGCGGCCTCGCCGATTGCGCACGCCGAGTACTCGCTCGACGCAGGGCCGTGGCAGCACGTGGATCCGGCGGGCAAGCTCTCCGATTCAAAGACGGAGCACTACGAATTCCAGGTCCCGTTGCATGAGGGCGCAGGTGGAAAGGGCGTCGAGCACCTCATCACGGTCCGCGCCTGCGATCGGTACGATAATGCAGGCGTGGCCAAGACGGTGATTCCCGCACGGGGACAGTAGGGCACCATGCGATTTGAGCTCTACGTAGCAGCACGGTATCTGAAGGCCAAACGGCGGCAGGCCGTGGTGGGTGTTGTCACCGCCATCTCGGTTGCGGGCGTTACGGCCGGTGTCGCCGCGCTCATCATTGCGCTCGCCATCACCAACGGCATGAAGCGCGATTTGCAGGATAAACTCGTCGGTTCGGTCGCGCACGTGCAGTTGATGCAGACGGAAGGGAAGGGAATTTCCAACTGGCAGCCACTGATGGAGCGTCTGCGCAAATTGCCGCATGTGACCGCCGCGGCGCCAGGCTTGTACGAACAGGTGGTGGTGGCGCACGGCGCGCGCGACGGCTACGCGCTCATCGATGGCATCGTGCCCCAATATGAGCGAACGGTGAGCGACCTGCTCTTGACCGCTACGCCGGGCTCGGTTGCGGCGCTTGAGCCGCAAGCGCAAGGGGCCTCCGCGGCGGGCGGGGCGCTGCCGCCGATCGTCCTTGGCAGCGATCTGGCCGAGAGCATTGGCGTGATGGTGGGCGATTCCGTCATGGTGATCAGCCCGCAGGGGGAGCTGACGCCGATGGGCGGCATCGTTCCCAAGTACATGAGTTTTCGCGTGGCGGGAACCTATCACTCCGGCTTTTTCCAGTACGACTCCGAGATGGGCTTCGTACGCCTGGCCGATGCGCAGCGGCTCTTCGACGAGCCCGACCTGCTCTCCGTCATCAGTTTCAAGGTAGACGACCTGAACCGCGCCCCACGGATTGCCCGCGAGATTGAGAAAGCCGCCGGCCACGGCTACATGACAACCAATTGGACCGACGAGAACCGCGCCCTGTTCCGCGCCCTCAAGCTCGAACAGGTGGTTACGTTTATCGTGATCGGGCTCATCGTCATCGTAGCCGCGCTCAACATTCTCATCGCGCTGACCATGATGGTGATGGAAAAGACGCGCGACATCGCCGTCATGATGAGCTTCGGCGTCGCTCCCGGCCAGGTGCGGCGCATCTTCATGCTTCAGGGCTTTCTGATCAGCGTGATCGGCACGGTGCTGGGCCTGGCGCTTGGCTACTTTGCCTCCTGGGCCGGCGGCTACTATCACTTCATTCATCTTTCGGCCGAGGTTTACTCGATTGATACACTGCCCTTCGCGCCGCGCGCCCTAGACGGCATCATCGTCTCTCTGGTTTCGATCGGAATCTCGCTGTTGGCTACGCTGTATCCCTCATCGGCGGCAGCGTCCGTCCTTCCGGCCGAGGCATTGCGGTACGAGTAACCTTCGCTGAAGTTTGACAATGTGTCACAAATTGCGTCACATTGATCTCATGCAGTCGATTACTCTACGTCAGCTTCGCGACACCAAACAGGTCAAGACCTGGCTTCGCGCCGGCGTGCATATCGAGGTCCGCGAACGTGGCGAGGTGATTGGCGATCTGGTGCCGAGAACACCGCCGAAACCCGCCGTCGAATGGCCGGATTTCGAGGCGCGCCTGAAACGCAACTTCGGCGATCGTGTTTTGCCGGGAGCCGATCTGCTGATTGAGGAAAGAGAAAAGAGCCGGTATTGAACGTCTACGTGGATAGCAGCTTCCTGGTTTCCTCTTACGTTCAGGATGTGCACAAGGCCGAATTCCTGAGGCGGATTGCGTAGTGTCCGATCATTTGGCTAACGCCATTTCATCGAGTAGAAGTAGCCAACGCAATTTCACTCCATGTCTTTCGCAAGAAGCTTACAGCGCAATCCGCCAAGCGCGCATGGAGAGAGTTTCAAGAGGACATTCGATCTAATGTATGGATGACGGTTGACCTGCCTGTGAGCGTGTGGGAAACAGGTATCAACCTTGCTCGCCGCCATACTCCGGCCCTCGGCGTCCGCACTCTCGATTTACTGCATGTCGCCTGCGCGATCGAACTGCGGGCCGACAGGTTCTGGACCTTCGATGAGCGCCAGAAAAAGCTGGCCGAAACTGTTGGCCTGGACACAACTGCCTGATCGCGCCGTCAGGAGCTATTGCGGCGTAATAATCCCGCCCAGCGCATGACGCCGCGGCAGAACGATGCCGCGATGATCAACTTCGACGGGCACTCTCGGCGGCTCACCGGATTCTTTCAGCGCCACGCGTTCGATAAGCGCGCCGCCACAGGCAGGGCACCAGTCGGCCCTCGTCGATTCGGCCAGCACAGCGTGGCATTGGCTGCAAATCCGTTCCATACCACGAGCTTACTCCACCGGCTCGGCGTCTTTCGATACCTGACCACTGGCCATTGATCCCTGCTTTCGTACACTGAATGTATGCACCCTCCTGTGCGCCTCGTAGCCATCGACATGGACGGCACGCTCTTGCCCGCGCTTTCTCAATCCATGAGCGAGCGCACGGGCCGTTCGCTGGTGGCTGCGCAGAAGGCCGGCATCACGGTGGCCATCGCCACCGGACGGCGGCTGGCCTATACGCTGCCCATGATCGAACACCTGAATCTGCGAGCGGATACGCCCCTGATTACGTCGAATGGTGCAGTGACCTGCACTCTGGGTGGAGGAACGATCGATTGCTGTCACATGGATGCGCGTGTCGCGCGCGGCATCTGCGGAGTGCTTCGCCGGTTTGGGATCGTGGTCTTCACTTTCAACCGGCCCGGCCGCGGCGAACTGGTTCTTGAAGACCTGCATCAGGCACATGGGCGCATTACCCTGTGGATTGAGGCAAACCGGGATGCGATCGAGGTGGTCAAACCCCTCGAAATGGCGTTGATGGATGGCGAAGACCCAATTCAGGGAATGGCGGCCGGCACAGTCGAGCAGATGCGCGCGGCCGAGAAGGCATTGAAGGCAAGCGAATGGGCCGCGGAGTGCGATTGTGTGCGCACGGAGTATCCGGCGCGCGACCTCTCGATTCTCGATCTTGTGCCGCCGGGAGTGTCGAAAGGAAATGCGCTGGAGCAACTGGCCGCGCGGTTGGGCGTGGATCGCAAAGAGACCATGGCCATTGGCGACAACTGGAACGATCTGGGAATGCTGGAATGGGCTGGGCAGTCAATCGTGATGGCGAATGCTGCTCCCGAGCTGCGCGCTCTGGCAAAGACGCGCGGATGGAAGCAAGCGCCGTCGAGCGACGACGATGGCGTGGCCGCGATTCTGGAATCGGCGGTTGCCAAAATCTCGCAAAATATTTGCATCAACTCGGACATGCCATCCTGAGCAGACGGAGTCAAAGGATCTGCGGCTTTTTTCGCGGAATCCAAGCGAATACTCATATGAGGCAAAAGTCTCAAAGCAGGCAAAGAGGGACGGTAAGCCGCGTCGTCGCGACGGCGGCTCTTGCGGCGCTCACCAGCCTCGGCGTCCGCGCGCGCGCAGCCGAACAGGCGACGCTCGAGAACGGATTCACGCTCCGCTGCGATCATCATGCGCTGGTCGACGGGCACATGCGGCTTTACCTCAGTTCCGGCGAAGACAGCTACATTGAATTTCCCGCCAATGAAGTTGCAACCTTCGAGAAGGTTCCCGATCCGCCGTCAGCCACGGCGCCTGTTTCTGTGAAGAAACTGCGCCGCTCCGAAAAGCTGACCCCGGCCGACCTGCACCAGATGCTGGCGCGCGCGGGCTCAGCGCACAACCTGGATGTGGACCTGCTGGCCAGCGTGGTGAAAGCGGAAAGCGATGGAAACGCGCGGGCCGTGAGCCGCGCCGGCGCACGGGGGCTGATGCAACTGATGCCCGGAACGGCCGCGAACCTTGGCGTCCAGAACAGCTTCGAGCCCGAGCAGAATGTGCGCGGAGGGTCAACGTATCTCGACGCGCTGCTGAACCGCTACCACGACAATCTGGCCCTGGCGCTGGCCGCATACAACGCCGGACCGCAGGCCGTGGACAAGTATCACGGCATTCCGCCTTATCGCGAGACGCGGCTCTACGTGGCGCGCGTGATCCATGAGTTCAACCGCCGTGTGCTGGCGCGCGAGGCGCAGGCTTCAGCGCCGCATGTAGCTTCTCGCTGAACTCACACCGGCGTTCCCATTTGCTTCCGATAATGCGCCAGGCCGCCAACCCGCTTCGCCAACCCGCCAGATCTTTAGATGAATGCGCACTCCCGGCATTTGAAGTACTATCTTTGGTCAACCCATCCTCCAGCCTGCCGTGAGAACATAGATTCATTATTCGAGTGGGGGAACAGAGATCGCTTGAAGCGGCGCGAATGGATTCTGGGTCTGATTGTGCTGGCTGCGTTAGCCGGCCTTTTTCTCTATGAGCAGCATCGGCACCCGTTCGACTGGAAGATGTTTCTTGAGGAGTTCCGCAAGGCCAGATGGACGAAGGTCGGAATTGGCGTGGGATGCATTTACCTGGCCTTCGCTTTTCGCGCAGCGCGCTGGGCCCGGCTGCTGAGACCGAACAAGCACGTGCCACTGTTTTCTCTCCTGGGCACGCAGGTCATGGGATTCACGGCAGTCGCTCTCATCGGCCGCATCGCCGATCTGGTGCGTCCGTATCTGATTGCCCGAAAGACCGATCTGTCCGTCAGTTCGCAGATCGCCGTTTATATCGTTGAACGGCTCTTCGATGGCGGATCGATGGCAATCCTGTTCTGCTCGGCCATCGTGCTCGCGCCGGCCGGAACCCTGCCGCATCAGGATGTCTTCAATAAATTTGGCAAGGGCGGTCTGGCACTCACGCTGGCAGGAGCATTATTTCTAGTGGCCGTGCGGCTTTCTGGAAGAGCGGTTGCTGCATTCTCCGAGACCGTTCTCGCGCCTCTCTCGCGCAAGCTCGCCGTGGCCGTGGGGCAGAAGATTCGCGCCTTTCACAGCGGCCTCGACACCCTGCGTTCGCCTGCGGATTTCGTCGTCACCCTTACGATCTCGCTGGTCATGTGGTGCCTGATCACATTCGCCTATGTCGAGGGAGTCGAGGCATTCATGCCCGCCGGCGCGGAAACCTCCCATCTCCTTGCCCGATGTTTGGTGCTGATGGCCGGCGGCGGCGTTGCCAGCATTGTCCAGTTACCCGTGATCGGCTGGTTTACGCAGATTGCCGCGCTCCAGGTCATGCTGAGACCGCTGTTCGGCATGTCCCCTGAGACTGCCATGGCCTGCGCAGCGAGCTTGCTCGCAATCACCTTTCTGAGCGTGGCGCCCATTGGATTGGTCTGGGCGCAGTTCGAGCACATCAATCTTCGCAACGTGACGATCGAAAGCGAACACGCCAAGGAAGATCTGGAATCCGCTGAGAACGCCGATCCCGCTGTTGCTCCCTGATGCGCTTCCGGCGCATGTCGACGCTCCAGCCCGGTCACCCGTCGAAATCCGGATTACGCCAGTTTTGACTGGCCGCCTCACACGCCGGCAGGCGTGTCCACCGCATTCGCTTCTTCCGCGCCCAAAGGCGCATAATGAATCGTTTCCGGTCCCACCGCGCCACCGGTCAGGATCATGCTCATCGCCTGCTCCATTGTCAGGTCGGTATCAACCACGCGTTCGGTGGGCAGAATCTGCAGAAATGCCGAAGTGGGATTGATGGCATTGGGCACAAGCACAGCCGCCAGTGGACGCCCACTCGTCGCGTCGCGAAAGGTGCGTGTGAGAAAACCGATGCTCTTCTGGCCGGCGATGGGGAAATCGATCAGCACCACACGCTGGCTCGAACCCTTCTTCGCCATCATGGAGTCCAGCAGTTGCCGCACTGAGGTGTAAACCTTGGCAACAAAGGGCAGCCGCTCAAGAATCGACTCAAAAAGGCCGAACAGCTGGCGGCCGATGACAAGGGAAGTCACGCGTCCGACGACATAGAGCATGACCAGTGTCAGCACGACGGCGAGCGCGGGTTGCAGCCAGGGATTGCCGAACCAGCCACTGCGAAAGTGGGCGGCCAGTAGCCGCACCGCGGGCAGCCCCGCCTTGGCAAGCGATTGCAGGAGGAAGCTGAAGATCAGATACGTGACGAAAAGCGGGCCGATCGTGATGATTCCGGCCAGAACATTGCGCTGCAAACTGCGCAGGCTGCGGCTGATGGGTCCTTTCACGAGCATCACCTCGTTACGAGCATACGCTACCCAGTATTCGAGCTACCGCCTGACACAAATCAACCCGTTGACTGGCCGCCGCCGTTGACGCTCACGTCAAAAAGTTGCAACTTCGTGATACAGTAACTCAGGATTTCCGGTAAGAGAAATCGAATCGCGAAACGCTGGGGGAAATGAGAAAAACTGTCCCCTAAAAGGCTCAAAATTAGCTGGATATGAGGATTACGACGTCGAATTACGGCAGAGATACGCGAATGAGCGAACCCGACAGCATTGACTTGGGCGAAGAACAGCAAGAAGCGCCGGAGCCGGTCGCACTGCGGACGCGCCCCGTCGGATCGCCGCTCTCGACCGGCGTGAGCCGCCGTGCAGGGCCTTCCGCTCAAGAGGGCGGCGCGAGCCAAGTCACTCCGCCTCCACCGGGACGGGCTTTAGGGCAATCGTCCGAGGAGTCTTCGAGCGCACAGGGTGCGGCAAATCTTGTGCATGCGGTTCTTCCCTTTGTGCAGCGGCTGTTGCCCTTGTTCGACGGGAGCTTTGCCTCAACGATCGGCAATCTTCTCGCGCCTCACGCCCAGGCGCATCTCGATGAGCCTCCAGCTTCGTCGAAGTTCGACCTGGCACCCATCGAGGACGGGCTGGCCGAGTTGCGCTCGCAGCAGCACGGCCTGCGCGTTCAGGTAACGGAGCAGAACACGTCCCTCAAGCGTGTCGAGGATCAGTTGGAGATGGTGCGTGAGGCCACCGACCGCAACACCCTGGAGCAGCAGGAACTGCTCGAGGACCTGAAGGCCTACGGTACCAAGATCAAGATCATAGCGATCATCGCGCTCGTGCTGGCCGCAGCAGGCGTAGTCATGACCCTGACACTCTATTTGCACCTCAAGAAAGTGCTGCCTTAACCACCGGCATCGGATGGGATCGCACGTGCGATTTGGGTTGCGCACCACCCGCAGGAACGGCCCAGACTAGAGTTCCAATACGTTGTCTTCAATGGCCAGGCGGACATTGCCGTCGGACTTGGCCAGTCGCCGCACTGCCTCGGGCTTATCGACCTTTGCCTTCAGCATCACAAGCGCAACGGGGACGCTGCGTCCGGCGCTCTTGATGGTCTCAACAGCGGTCGCACGGTCGATGTTGCAGGCGCGCATCAGAATGCGGATGCCGCGCTCCACCAGCTTCGAGTTCTGCATGTGCACGTTGACCATCAGGTTCTCGTACACATAGCCCAGCCGCGTCATGGCGCCGGTGGTGATCATGTTGAGGATCATCTTCTGCGCGGTTGCGGCTTTCAGGCGGGTCGATCCCGCCACCACTTCGGGGCCAACCTCGGCGATGATCGTCGTGTCGGCGGCTTCGGCCAGGGGGGTTCCCTGATTGCACGTGACGGCTGCGGTGCGTGCTCCGCGTGCGCGGGCATAGGCCACTGCCGCAACGACGTAGGGCGTTCGGCCGGAAGCAGAGATACCGACAATCACGTCCTTACGCGTGGGGCGGCGGCGCGCAATGTCGCGCTGGCCCAGTTCCTCAGAGTCTTCATTGACCTCGACCGCAGAGGCAAGGGCCTTCGGTCCGCCGGCCATGATGTACTGCACCTGGCCCGGAGCAGTGGAGTAGGATGGTGGACATTCCGAAGCGTCGAGAGCAGCGATGCGTCCGCTGGAGCCGGCCCCAACATAAATCAACCGGCCGCCGTCGCGTAGGCTGCGCGCTACCTCGTCGATCACCTCGGCGATTTCCGGGAGAGCCTTCTTGACCGCCGCTGCCACTTTGGAGTCTTCGTGGTTGATAATGCGAGCGATCTCGATCGCGGATTTTGTGTCAAGTCCCTGAGAAGCCTCGTTCTGGCTCTCCGTCGTCAATTGTTGAAGCAGTGTGGCCTGATCGTTGTGTGTCTCTCTTGTTCGAGCGCCGGCCGTCTCCTGCATCGTGGTGCTGGATAGCATCGCGTCTGTCCCCAATTGTGATTGTATCGATAAAATCAGGCAACGATAAAAAATTGTTCGGGCGTAATCTCGCTTACAACCCGCAAAAACTGTTTTTAAATGGCCTCGCGCACGGCATCGTGAAAGGCCGGTCGCACTTGGCGAATCAGTTGGCTCTTCCGGTCGGGCCATGTGCGGTTGCTCAGCAGAACCACGGCCAAACCCGCATCCAAATCGATCCAGAGCGAACAGCCGCTGTAGCCGAGATGGCCGATGGAGTGGCGCGAAAAATGCTTGCCGGAAGACGAAGGCTCGGACGGTGTGTCCCAGCCGAGCGCACGCGCACTCCCCTGCGGCAATTGCCGTTGCGCAAACTGCTCCACGATTCTTCGATCGAAGAGGGAAGGCTCCTTGCGGGGTTCCTGTGACCTTCTGTCGCCAAGAATCGCCGCAGCAAAGCGCAGGAGATCCTGCACGTTCGAAAAAAGTCCCGCATGTCCTGCCACACCGCCGAGAACCCACGCGTTTTCGTCTTGCACCTCGCCTTGAATGCACCGGTGCCGGAAGTCGGAATCCACCTCCGTTGGCGGAATCGCGGGTCGGGTTGCCAGTGGAGGGCAAAAACCTGTGACCGTCATGCCAAGCGGAGCATAGATCTCGCGGCGCATCCAGCCGGCCAGATCCTCATGAACCAGTGCTTCAATCGATTTACCAAGGAGGATGAAGCCGGGGTCTGAGTACTCGGCGCGGGTGCCCGGTGCGGCCTCGATCGGAAGCCTCTGGCAGGCGTCCAGCAATTCTGCCGGTTTGGATGCGGCGCGGAAAAGCTCGACGTATCCCGGCAACCCGGAGCTATGCGCCAGCAGATGGCTCAAGGTGACATTGCGCGCCAGATCCCAGGCGGCTCGGCCAGCCACAAAGTCCGGCAACAGATCGCCAAGCCGGATCTCAAGGTCGAGTTGCCCGCGCTGAACAAGCAGCATGGCCGCAGCCGTGGTGGCCACAACCTTCGTCAGACTGGCCACGTCATAGACGGTATCGGCGGCGACCAGCGGGGAGTCTTCTTCCCAGGTGAAGCGCCCCAGCGCACCTTGCAACACGATTCTGCCGTCAACCAGGACGCCAAAGGCGCATCCGGGGAAGGCATGCGCGCCGATGGCGTCTTCAAGGACACCGAGTGCGTTGCGAAATCGGCTGCTCTGACGAGTTGCTTGTCCGGCAGATGAATGGCTCTCAGGGTACATCGCTTTCTCGTAGAGTAACGCGCGCGGCGTGGATCACCGAAGCTGTCATTCTTTTGTCGTCGTGGGAAGGTTCAGGCTATCCTTGAGACCGGGAATTTCGTCTCTTCGGAGGAGGGCTTTATGACGCCATTGCGCAGATGGCGGCGGGTAGTATGTCTTGCCTGCCTGATCTCCTTCTGCTTCGGCTTTGGGGTCGCCCAGCAGGTGGCGCAGACTCAACCAACTCCGGCGGCCGCCCCGGCCAGGAAGGCCTACATTGTGCCCGCTGGCACCAAGGTTCTGCTGCAACTGCGCAGTGCCGTGAACACCAGGAGCGCAAAGCCGGGCGATGGGGTTTACCTCGCCTCAGTTTTTCCGGTCGTGGTTGGTAACCGCGTCATGATCCCCACGGGCGTTTACGTGCAGGGCGTCGTTGACCGTGTCCAGCGCGGAGGGCGCATCCACGGAAAAGCTCAGCTCGATATGCACTTTACAACGATGATCTTTCCGAACGGCTCGGTGGTGGAGATCCCCGGCGTTGTGGACAATATGCCTGGAGCAAAGGAGCAGACCGTCAAGAACGACGGCGAAGGGACCATCGAACAAAACGGCGACAAGGGACGCCATGCCGGACAGACGGCTGAGATTGCTTTGCCCACTGGCGCAGGCGTAGGGACCATAGGCGGAGCCGCGTCTGGACACCCAATTGAAGGCGGCTTGGCTGGGCTGGGCGCCGGTCTGGCGACGGTTGGGGTCGTTTCGCTCTTCACTCGCAATGCCGATGTCGACATTCCGGTGGGGACGCAGGTGGAGATGGTCTTGCAGCGGCCACTTAAGCTGGAGGAGGCAAATCTGGCTGGCACAGGTCAGCCGGGAACCGCGCTAGAGATGGTTCCTGCGCCGTCACAACCCAAGCCCATCACCTCACATCGTCCACGGATTCTGTGCCCGCCGGGAAGCCTCGGTTGTGAATAGCCCCCGCCGGAGTTTCTAACTCTGCCGCGGATGAATCGTTGCCCGGTCTGACGCCGCTAACCACTTTGTTTTTTACTAAATCAGTCTCGCGTTCGGAGCGAAGATTCCCGGTCCGAACAATGTGCAGACTCCGGTTGTATTGCAGCGGTAGTGCAGGTTTGAGCCGGAGTCATTCCAGGTGCTCGCGCTGCCGGCGACCACGGTCATCCCGACGGCGAACGTTCTGCCGTCGTTGGTCTCGATTGTTCCATTGCTGGCGTCGTACGAGGCTACTGTAAAATCCCCTTCGACGTATACAGCGGAAGGAACAGCTTCCTCGTCAGAGGGCACAGCCTGATTGTCGAAGCTGAGCTGCTCAGCGGCTGCCATCATCTGCGACGGGGCGGCATTGGCGGTGCTCGCCATAACGATCCGAGCCGGCCTTACCCGATGGCCGCCAGCCAACCTGGAGCGATGAATCTCTGCGAAAGCGGTCCTCGCACTCCGGCTCCTGGCCTCCGCACGCGCTTTACCGAGTGCGGTTTGCAAAGCGGCTGGGTGTTCCGCAATGACTTGCCGATTTGCCTTGGCAGCCGCTGCTACCACCTTGGGCGCAGCCAACTCTCGCGCAATCGCGGTGGGACTGCTGGTGCTGGCCGCGTGGACCACAGCCGCTGGCCGTGCCAACTGCCGCGCAGGGGCCGGGGCCGTTCCGTGGATAGTCTGAGAGATGGTGTCGCTTACATTGCCCGCTGCCGAAACGATGTGAAGCCACAAGATCCCGGCTGACGGGTTCACGGTCGCGACAGTGACGCCTGTCAGGGTTCCAATCGCTACGCCTGCCATGGCGTAGAGCAAGGGCAAGGCCAAACGAAATTTCCGCGCCCTGGGAATCTCTACTGCCCTTTGGCTGCTGATCAGGAAGTCTTCGAGGGAAAGATTTTGCGTCGCCATATCAATTCTGCCCTTCAGTCTTTGCCAGCTCCGCTTTTGTCTTGCAGTTACATTGGACTATTGGTATGAGTTACCCAACAATCCACCAAACGGGGGATCAAGTCTGCCCCAAAAGGGTGATCGCTCTACCACCTCCGATTGAAAGGCCTCCTGATTTGCTCGTCGACCGCCATGAACTTCGCTGGAGCTTCGCCGCTGAACTCCGGCTGATGCCGCCGGGAACAGCAAATTGACCCTGGCGTACCGATCTGTGAACCACCTCCGGGGGGCCGAGATGCAGTCAGCCGCAGTTCCGGGTAATCTAGATTTAACGCAGATGCAATTCGAACCCGGCGATCGCCCCACTACTCAAGTACGGACTGTTTCCAATGCCAGCCAGCCGCCCGCCGGCGCGGTGCCTGCTCAGAAGAGTCAGTCCTCAGGATTCTCTCTCTGGCTGCGCGACTTGCTCATCGCAGCAACCGCATCGGTCCTCATCATCACCTTTCTTTACCAGCCGGTCCGCGTGGAAGGCACCAGCATGCTGCCGCGGCTCGAAGACCGGGACCGCTTGTTTATCAACAAGCTTGCCTATCACTTCGAAGCCATCGGGCGCGGCGACGTGGTGGTGTTTCTGCATCCGGCGCCGCTCGACCCGCAACGTAGCTACATTAAACGGGTTATCGGCATTCCCGGCGATCACATCCGTATCGATCGCGGCCGCGTTTACGTCAATGGCAAACTCGTGCACGAGCCCTACGTCCCTGCCAAGTACCGCGACGACCGGTCCATGGCGGAGATCGTGCTCCCTCCAGACGAATATTTCATGATGGGCGACCATCGCTCGATCTCGTCCGACAGCCGGGACTTCGGGCCGGTGGACCGCTCCCTGATTTACGGAAAGGCAGTTTTTATTTATTGGCCGACTCACGACGCGGGCGTGGTCCGTTAAATCGGTGGAAATCCCGACAGAATCGGTCCGAAAAATCTGCTAAAATCGATTGAATCCACTCCTCGGAGAGGCGATGCAGGCAATCCTCGCGCTCGAAGACGGGCGCATCTTCCGCGGCGAAGGCCATGGACACCCAGGCGAATGCCAGGGCGAAGTGGTTTTTAATACTTCCCTTACTGGTTATCAGGAAATTGCGACAGATCCATCCTATGCGGGACAGATCGTCGTACTGACCAACCCACAGATCGGCAACTACGGCACCAATCATTCAGACAATGAGGCCTCGAAGCCTTTTATCGAGGGCCTGATCGTGCGCGAGTTTTCGGCCATCAGTTCCAACTGGCGGTCGGAGCAGGTGACAGACGAGTATATGGAGCGCTTTTCAGTGCCTGTGCTTGCCGAGATCGACACGCGGGCGCTGGTGCGGCACCTCCGCACCAAGGGCGTCATGCGCGGAGTCATTGCGACCGGCGCTTCCGATCCCGACGCTCTGGTCCGGAAGGCTCGAAATATCAGGAAGATGGACGGCACCGACCTGGCGCGTGTGGTCTCGACCAAGACCCGGTACGAGTTCGACGCCACCGACCCGCGCAGCCAGATGGGCGAATCGCTGCTGGCCGAAGGATTTATCCAGAAGCCAGAGACACAGCGAAAAATTCTTCATGTAGCAGCTTATGATTTTGGGATTAAACAAAACATATTACGCATGTTAGCTCGCGAGAATTGCCGCGTAACGGTCGTTCCGGCCGAAACTGCGGCAGACGACGTGCTCGGGCTCAAGCCCGACGGGGTTTTTCTGTCAAACGGCCCCGGCGATCCCGAGCCGGTCGATTATGCGGTCCGCGCCATTCGACAGATGATGGGCCGTGTGCCGATCTTTGGAATCTGTCTGGGCCACCAGCTGACGGGTCTGGCCCTCGGCGGCCGCACCTATAAGCTCAAGTTCGGCCACCACGGCGGCAACCATCCGGTGCGCAACAACTTAACGGGCAAGGTGGAGATCACGGCACACAATCACAACTTTGCCGTCGATCCCGATTCGATCAACGCCAACGAGGTCGAACTGACCCACGTGGATCTGAACGATCAGACGCTTGAAGGGCTGCGGCACAAGAGTTTGCCTCTCTTCAGCGTTCAGTACCATCCCGAAGCCGCACCCGGTCCGCACGACTCGCACTACCTGTTCCGCGACTTCCGGCGGATGATGGAGGAGTGGAAGGGATGACCGCTCCTGTTCCGATTACGATTAGTGTGTCGTTCAATTGGCGACTTATTACGGCGTCGGATCAGGATAATTGGCCTTTTCGTGTAGATGTCAATACGTCGTCCAGTTCGTTCGGCGACTATCGTGGCCCCAGGGTGTACCGCTTTTTTTTCGAGCCGGGAGATGGAGGTGCTGCCTGCTATATAGGGGAGGCCGAAGAGTTTCACGATAGATTAGGAGACTATATCCAAGCTGTGCGTAACGCTAGGTCGGAAACAATTGAGTCCCAGGCGGCGCTCAATGAGAAACTCAAATCCGACAAGGAAAAACGTAAGAAACTGCTTTCCACTCAGAAAGGGGAAATACCTGGACGCATTTTGAGTGCAGAGACAGGTGGAAGCAGGGTGAGACTTGAACTCCTCGACTTCAACGATTTCTACTTCAATCGCATACTGATCTCTGCTGAGGAATTTGGGGATCTGTACATGCGCAGAGCTATCGAAAACTTAGCCATACTTCATGCTCGGTCTCCTCAAATCGAAATACTCAATCGCGGGACGGATTCACGCTCAAAGTTTTTCACTCGGTTGATGGCCAGGAACGCAAAGGACCTCGATGCCGCTCGGAGCTAACATCAATAGGATTCCGGCGACCACCTCAGGCGGGGCTTTAGGCTCCGCTATTTTTTGGGCAGGACCGTTTTGAAAGGGCACGACTTTAGTCGTGCCGAAGATGACAGAAGAAAGGTCGCGGCTTTAGCCGCTGAGGGATGGTTTTGAAACCGGCGCGCGAACATGCAACGAATAACGCGCAAACCTACTTTGTCACGTCCGACACGTGGGAACGGCGAGCGCTTTTTCGGAACGAGTCGTGGGCGCGGATGTTTTTCAAAACTCTTTTGGCGCATCGCGGCAAGGTATATCTTTTGCACGAGTTCGTCTTGATGCCTGAGCATTTTCATCTGCTCATTACTCCGTTAGGTGCACTGGAACGTGCCGTCCAACTCATCAAGGGTGGATTTTCCTATCGCGTGAAGAAGGAATTCGGTTCGAGCACGGAAATTTGGCATCGCGGATTTTCCGATCATCGGAT
The DNA here is from genome assembly GCA_021790995.1 of Acidobacteriota bacterium. Classification (GTDB taxonomy): domain Bacteria; phylum Acidobacteriota; class Terriglobia; order Terriglobales; family Acidobacteriaceae; genus Telmatobacter. Next base: position 5,513 of record JAJYFA010000007.1, on the reverse strand, counting down.
TCGGGACGCGGAGGATTGCGACAAGCACATGCGCTACATTCATCTCAACCCGGTCAAGAAGGGCCTTTGCCAAAGCCCGGCCGAATACAAATACTCCTCGGCATTTCCGGGCTGGAAGCTGGACCCCATCCCTCAGGGGCTAAAGCCCCAAGACTTTGAAGAGCCGTGTATCGGCACGGCTGAAGCCGTGCCCTTTCAAAACAACTCGACACCAGCGGCACGACTGAAGTCGTGGCCTTTCAAAGCACAAATGCGCGAATTTGAGGCGAAGCGAACAAACCATGCCACGCAGAAATGACATTCAGAAGATTCTGGTGATCGGCTCGGGGCCGATCGTGATTGGGCAATCGGCGGAGTTCGACTACTCCGGCACACAGGCCTGCAAGGCCCTCAAGCAGGAGGGCTACGAGGTCGTGCTGGTGAACTCGAATCCGGCCACCATCATGACCGATCCGGAGCTCGCTGACCGTACCTACATCGAACCGCTATCGCACGAGTACGTGGAAGAGATCGTCCGCATTGAAGCGGAGATGCTTGCGGGCCAGCCCAATGCCGGGAAATTCGCCCTGCTGCCAACCGTCGGTGGACAGACGGCCCTCAATCTCGCTGTTGACCTGGCCGATTCAGGGGTTCTAGAGCGTTACAACGTCGAACTCATCGGTGCCAAGCTCGAAGCCATCAAGAAGGCCGAAGATCGCCTGCTCTTCAAGGACGCGATGATCCGCATCGGTCTCGAAGTACCGCGCTCGGCGCTGGTGAATAACCTCCGCGACGGCTTGGACTTCTCGAGCAAATTCGGCTTTCCGATCCTCATCCGCCCCAGCTTTACGCTCGGCGGCACGGGCGGCGGCATCGCTTACAACCGCGAAGAGCTGATGGAGATTCTCTCGCGCGGTCTCGACCTCTCACCCGTGCACGAGTGCCTGATCGAGGAGAGCGTGCTTGGCTGGAAGGAGTACGAGCTTGAGGTCATGCGCGACCTGGCCGATAACGTCATTATTATCTGCTCGATCGAGAACTTCGACCCCATGGGCGTGCACACCGGCGACTCGATCACGGTCGCCCCAGCGCAGACGCTGACCGACCGCGAGTACCAGAAGATGCGCGATGCCGCTATCGCCGTCATGCGCGAGATCGGCGTCGAGACCGGCGGTTCGAACGTGCAGTTCGCCGTGAACCCGCAGGACGGCCGCATGACGGTGATCGAGATGAATCCCCGCGTCTCGCGCTCCTCGGCGCTGGCGTCAAAGGCCACCGGCTTCCCGATCGCGAAGATTGCTGCCAAGCTGGCCGTGGGTTATACACTCGACGAGATTCCCAACGATATTACGCGCAAGACGCCGGCCTGCTTCGAGCCGACCATTGACTACGTTGTGGTCAAGATTCCCAAGTGGCAGTTTGAGAAGTTCCCGGGCGCCGACGACACCCTGGGGCCGCAGATGAAGTCGGTGGGCGAGGTGATGGCTATCGGGCGCACCTTCAAGGAAGCGTTGATGAAGGCCTGGCGCTCGCTCGAAACCGGCAAGAAGACAGGCGCGGAGGTGCTGGAACCGCGTCGGCTGACGCAAATGCTGGTAACGCCGCGGCCCGACCGGCTCGGCTATATCCGTTACGCCTTCGAGCGTGCCATGAGCGTGCGCGAGGTGGCGCGGCTGACAAAGATGGACCCGTGGTTCCTGCACCAGATTCGCGAGATCACGCTGGCGCAGAAGGCGATCGCCAGCACGCCGCCGCAGGAGATGGGCGCCGAACAACTCCTGCGGCTGAAGCGCCTGGGCCTGAGCGACGAGCGCATCGCCACGGAGTGGAACCTCGCGGGGCATGAAGGCACACAGCAGGTGAGGGAACTGCGCGAGAAGCACGGGGTACGGCCCGTCTTCAAGCTGGTGGACACCTGCGCCGCCGAGTTCGAGTCGATGACGCCCTACCTCTACTCAACCTATGAGGACGAGGACGAGGCGCCGCCGACCGGCAACCCCAAGATCATCATCCTTGGTTCCGGACCGAATCGCATCGGGCAGGGAATCGAGTTCGATTATTGCTGCTGTCACGCAGCCTTTGCGTTGAAGGACGACGGCTACGAGACCATTATGGTCAACTGCAATCCCGAGACCGTCTCCACCGACTACGACACCAGCGACCGCCTCTACTTTGAGCCGTTGGTGCTCGAAGACGTACTGGCGATCTACAACCACGAGGCGCAGTCGGGCGCAAAGATCGGCATGATCGTCCAGTTTGGCGGCCAGACGCCGCTGAACCTGGCGCAACGGCTCCGCGCGGCCGGTGTGCCGATTATTGGCACCTCGCCCGACTCGATCGACTTGGCCGAGGACCGCAAGCTCTTCGGCAAGTTGTTGGAAGACATGCAGATTCCCCAGCCGCGCGGCGGCACGGCAACCAACGTTGAGCAGGCCCTTGCCGTGGCCGAGCAAATTGGCTACCCGGTTCTTGTCCGCCCCAGCTTCGTGCTCGGCGGGCGCGCCATGGTCATCGCCTACGACGCCGACGCCGTCACGCGCTACATGCGCCAGGCAGTTGAGTACTCCCAGGAGCGGCCGGTCCTGATCGATCACTTCCTCGAAAATGCCGTTGAAGTCGATGTGGATGCTCTCTGCGACTCCAAGGACGTGCTGATCGCAGGCATCATGCAGCACATCGAAGAGGCCGGCATTCACTCGGGCGACTCCTCGTGTGTGTTGCCCGCCGTCGAGATTCGGGAAGAGACACTCGAAACCCTCCGCGCCTACACGCGCAAACTGGCTCTGGCGCTCAAGGTCGTGGGCCTCGTGAATTTGCAGTTCGCCATCCAGCGCGACGACGCGGGCAACGACCACGTCTACGTGATCGAGGTCAATCCCCGCGCCTCGCGGACCGTGCCGTATGTCTCCAAGGCGACAGGAGTTCCGCTGGCGAAGATGGCCGCGCGGCTGATGACTGGACGCACACTGCGCGAGTTGCTGCCCGACGAGGTTGCCGCCGGCAAGGATCTCGGCACTGGCGCGCACTACTATGTAAAGTCGCCCGTCTTTCCGTGGTCGAAGTTTGCCGGCGTGGATACGGTGCTTGGCCCGGAGATGAAGTCGACCGGCGAGGTGATGGGTGTGGCATCGAGCTTTGGCGAGGCCTTCGCCAAGGCGCAACTCTCCGCCGGACAGATTCTGCCCAGCGGCGGCACGGTCTTCTTTACGGTGAACGATCACGACAAACCGGCAGCAATCGCGCTCGCGCGGCGCTACGTGCATCTGGGCTTCAAGATCGTGGCCACTGAGGGCACGGCCAATGCGTTCGAGGGCGCCGGCCTGGTTGTCGAACGCGTCTTCAAGGTCGATGAAGGCCGGCCGAATGCCGTCGACCTTATCAAGGAAAAGCGCATTCAACTGATCGTGAACACGCCGCGCGGGCAGGATGCAATCTTCGACGAGAAGGCGATTCGCCGCGCCGCGGTGCTGGCGCGCGTCCCCACCATTACGACGCTTGCGGCAGCGCAGGCTGCGGCCGAGGGAATCGCCGCCATGCAGAAACATCGCGTGAGCGTGTTTGCCTTGCAGGCGTTGCACTCGGAGAGAGGGCGCTAAAGTCTCGGCGGAGTTGCATCCGGGGAAATGAAGGGAATCGGCTCCTGATGGCTATTCCGCCCTGTGAAAGCCCAGCTTTGCTCCAATCGAGTAGCCGATAAGCGCCGCCGCCGGCCAGGTTCCGATAAACGGACCATCGTCGTCGATCAGCCCGCTGGGACGCGGCAGACTAAAAAAAGTGCGGGCAAGTTTCTCCGTCGCATCGCACTGGAAGCACTGGTTCGGCCCGGTCGGCAGGTCGAGTACCAAAAGGCAGGCAATCAGGAACCAGATCAGACCCAGCAGCCAGACCAGGGTTGCCGTCTCCGAAGGATAAATGCGCGCAACGAAGAGCCCGATGACAAGCGGCACTCCCAGAGAGAGAAGAAAAATAGCGGATTGCGGCACGCCGCTCGGGTTGATCGCGTAGCCGAGGAGCATGAGCGCGATCCAGGAGCCAAGCGCCAAGAGCGTGTGCAGGAGAAACGAGAGCGTCTGTCCCGCAAGCCTGGATCTGCTGGATTCCTCAAGCTCGGTTTGCACGGATGTGTCCATCGGCGCGGCTCCTGAAGGAGAGTTGCTGCTGTCTGTGCGTTTTATTTCACCACTTACCATACACCGCAGCCGCCAAGGCGAACAATTTTGACCGCGTCGAGAAGGGCGCCGCGCTATGAATTGCGGTGGGCATCTACAATAAATCCATGCTGCTTGAAGGTATTTTTGCCGCAGTGACGACGCCATTTTACTCCGATGAGCGCGTCTATTTTCGCAAGATTGAAGCCAATATCGCGCGGTATTCGCTGAGTCTGCTGTCTGGAATTGTGGTTCTGGGCTCGACGGGCGAAGCTCCGCTGGTTGATGACGCCGAGTCGCGCGAGGTTCTGCGTGTGGCGGCTGAGGCTGTCGCGCCGGAAAAGGTGCTGATTGCCGGCGTGGGGCGTGAAAGCGTGAGGGCTACGGTGGAGCTGGCTGAAGCCGCAGCCCGGTTTCGCTACGATGCGATTCTGGTTCGCCCGCCCAGCTACTATGCCGGGCAGATGAATGCGGCCGCGGTGCTGAACTACTTCCGGAGCATTGCCGACCGGTCGCCGCTGCCATTGGTGCTCTACAACATGCCGCGGTGCGTGCCGTATGAGATTCCGGTCGAAGTGGTGGAGGAACTCTCCGAGCATCCCAATATCGTTGGGATCAAAGACTCGGCCGGGAATGTCGACAGGATTAAGGCGCAGGTTGCGGCTACCCGGGATGCGCCGCGCCGTACCGTGCCGGTAACGCAGGTCTTCGAGGCGGTGACGGAGCGCATGCTCGCGCCGCGAGTCGATACTGCGACGAGGACTGAGGCGGCGTTTGTTCCAGCAGACAATCTGGCTGGCGGCGCAGCGGTGGCTACGGTACCCCCCGCAATTTCGGTGAAGACCCGGAGCAGGGAGATCGGGTTCCAGGTCCTATGTGGGTCGGGGAGCACGGTTCTGGAGTCGCTGGAGGCCGGGGCTTCCGGTGCCATCCTGGCCTTCGCAGCCTTCGCGCCGCAGGCGTGCCAGGAGATTTACCTTGCATGGAAGGATCACGACCTTGCGCTGGCGCGCGAGAAGCAGCAGCGCATTGCCGCCGCGAATCGGCGTATTGTAGGGGAACTCGGCATCGCCGGCGTGAAATACTCCTGCGATTTCAATGGCTACTTCGGCGGCCACACCAGAGCGCCTCTGTTGAGGCTAACGGCGCAGGAGAAGTCCGAGATTGAGGGCTTGCTGGCGGAGATCAGAAATTAGGCGCTCGTTCAGTAATGTCTGATAACAGATATTCTGTTAACTACTGACAAGCAAATCAAATCGGTGGAAATCTATGTCCTCTCAGGCCTTACAGGCGGTTGTTCTCTCTCACCTCCCTTTTGAGGATCTGGGGACTCTTGAGCCGGAGCTTTTGCGGCGCGGCTTTTCGATAGAGACCATCGATGCGGCT
>JAJYFA010000120.1 GCA_021790995.1 Acidobacteriota bacterium | reverse complement strand
CGGCGGCCTGGGCGTCGTGTTCGCTGGTAACATCGGTGAGCGAAAATCGGGCGGCGGGGCCGAGCTCGGCGGCGAGCCTTTCGCCCGCGGCGCCGTCGCGGTCGGCGATGACGACCGAGCCGCCTTCAGCCGCGAGAAGCCTCGCCGTGGCCGCGCCCAGGCCCGATGCGGCGCCGGTAACGAGAAAGACGTGATTTGCGATTTGCATAAGAAGCTGCGTGCCTCGTGGTTTCCGGCCGCGCGATCTTGCGCCGGTGGAGTTCGTGCTCTCCTATTCTTTTACGGAAAACCGAGCGAAAGGATAGCGCACGGAGACGATCTTCATCAAGGGACCGCAAAGTTTGGAACCTGTTCAGCTACGGAGCATATGATTTTGCGTGACGGTCTGCGACGATGCAGATTGGACGTCAGGAGGAATCGATCGTGAGTTCTGAAGCAGTGGGCGTGCCTGTGACGCAGTTGAGCGAAGACGAGAAGCTGTTTACCGATGCGGTACGCGCCTTTGCGCGCGACGAGGTGGCGCCGCTCACGCGGCGCATGGACGAGGAGCAGCACATGGACTCGGCGCTCGTCGAGAAGATGTTTGCGCTGGGGTTGATGGGGATTGAGATTCCAGAGGAATACGGCGGCAGCGGGGGTTCGTTCTTCGATGCGGTGCTGGCGGTGGAATTGCTTTCCGCTGTGGACCCCGCCGTGGCGCTCGTGGTGGACGTGCACAACACGCTGGTGACGAACGCACTGCTGCGCTGGGGAAACGAGGAGCAGAAGCGGAAGTATCTGCCGCGGCTGGCGGCAAACACTGTGGGCGCGTACGCGTTGAGCGAGGCGGGATCGGGTTCCGACGCCTTTGCCCTGGAGACGCGCGCGGAGATGCATGGCAACGACTATGTGCTCACCGGGCGCAAACTCTGGATCAGCAACGCGCGTGAGGCCGGACTGTTCATCGTGTTTGCAACGGTCGATGCGAGCGCGGGCTACAAGGGGATTACGGCGTTTCTCGTGGAAAAGGACGCGGCGGGATTCACCGTGGGCCGCAAAGAGGACAAGCTCGGTATTCGCGCGTCAAGCACATGCGAGCTGATTCTGGACGAGTGCGCGGTGCCCGCGGCGCAGGTGCTGGGCGCGGTGGGAAAGGGCTACAAGGTCGCGATCGAGACGCTGAACGAAGGGCGTATCGGGATTGCCGCGCAGATGCTGGGATTGGCCGAAGGCGCGTGGGGCCACGCCGTGAAACATGCGAAAGACCGTAAACAGTTTGGCAAGGCGCTTGTGGAGTTCCAGGCCATGCAGTTCCAGCTTGCGGAGATGGCGACAGAGATTGAGGCTGCGCGGCTGATGGTCTACAACGCGGCGCGGCTCAGGGACAGCGGCCGAGAGTTTCGCAAGGAAGCAGCGATGGCAAAGTACTTTGCGTCGCGCATGGCGGAGCGCGTAGCGAGTTTGGCGGTGGAAGTACTCGGCGGGTTGGGATTCGTGAAGGATTCGCCGGTCGAAAAGCTCTACCGCGACGCGAAGATCGGCGCCATCTACGAGGGCACGTCGTTCATGCAATTGGCGGCGATTGCGAAGAGCGTGCTGTGAAGAGCAGCGAGTTAGCAAGTCCGCGGGCCGCGAGGCGTGGCGTGACGGTGATGGCGCCAGCCGATTATCTGGAGAAGCTGTCCGGGTAGAGCGCCCGGCCCAGAGGAAGTGCGATCCCAGGTCCGAGAATCCGGACCTGGGACACCCATTTTTCTTTCTCGGTTGAGATGCCGCCGGAGATTTAACTGTTCAGCACCAGATCGATGGTCTCGATGTCGACAAGATCATTGCAGCCGTAGAGAGCCGGCAGCACCTGGGCTGCCGGGTGCCTGCGGCGCAGCTCGGCGACTTTGTCGGTGCCGGCGCGATAGGCGGGCAGATACATGCGGCCGAGCAGCGGATGACGGCCCCATGCGCCGGAGAGCTTGCTGGCGCGCTCTTCGGTAACGAGAAAATCGCGGCGCAGCGTGGCGGCCACCTCCTGCTGTTCGCGGCCTTCGCCCCAGGTCATGTAGGAGGATTGGTTCTTGGCGTCGTCCTGCAGGAGCGCGAGCAGCACGCCGATCTGCAAATCTTCGTCGGGAAGCTGGTCGACCTCCGTGACGCCGTGAGCAATCAGAATCGCGTTGTTGGCGATGCCCTCAAAGAGCGTGGCGGCGCGTGTGTTCATGGTGAGGACGGTGGCTTCGAATCCTGCCTTGCCGCGCACATACAGATTTTGCAGATAGGCGAAGGTGGTCACGTGCCCCGGCACCACCTCGTGGCTGACGAGCTGCTCGAACTCGGGATACGAAATTTCAAGAGACGCGTTGATTTCGTAACTGGCCTCGTAAAGCGGCGCACCTGAATCGGTGCGGGCGCGGCCAATGTAATTCATCGAACCCGAAAACCACGCATCCTTGATAGGCAGGAAGTCGATATTCGCGCGGGGAACCTGGGCAAGCTCTGGCGGAAGATGCGGAACGAGGTTCTTGGCGGCGAGCGCGTTGAAGTGCGCGATGACGGCCTGTCCGAGCGCCTTGACCGAGGCCATGGGCGTCACGCGCTCGCGGCGCCATGCGTCGACAGCGTCGAGGATTCCGCCGGGCTGCGCAGGCGAATAACCGGCGCGGCCGAACAGTTCGGCAACGCGCTCGCGTTTGGCTTCGGGGCGCGAGGGGACGGGCGGCCTGGCGGTCGAGGCAACGACAGAACGCTCGTACGGAACCGGATCGCCCTTGCCGAGGACTTCCATTGCGAGATCCCACATGACGTCGAGCGAGCCGGCGAGACCGCTGAGATAGGCGCGACGCGATTCGGGACAATTTGCAGCCTCTTTGCGCAGGCCGGCGATGGCGGCAGGAAGATCGACTGCGCGCAGGTAAGCCTCGACTGCGTTACGGTCAATCTCCTTGGCGCCCACGCCGCCGGACTGGCGCAAGAGCGCCGCAGTTGGATGCGCGTAGGCCGCGGGCAGCGGCTCATCGGAGAACCACGAATCGGCGATGAAGCGGCCGACGCCCGAGGGGCACATCACGTCGCCGCCCCAGAGTGTATCGATGCCGAGGACGGCCTCGGCCACGAAGAGATCCAACTGGTTCATGACTGCATTTTCTCCTATTTGTTAGCGCGGAGCCAGACATACATGCAAAGACCGATGAAGAGCAACACGGAGACGGATTGCGAGACCGGATCGTTGGTATAGAACGGCGTCTGAATGAGGGTTTCGCGGAAGCCCGGCACAAGACGCAGGGCCGCGCCCAGAACGCCGCCTAGCGCACCGCCGGCCATCAGTCCTGAGGCCAGAATCACGCCGCGCTCACGGATGCCACGACCCACTTCGCCGCCCGTCTTTTCCGCACGGCGACGTACAAGGTGCGAGAGAAAACCGCCGGCGAGGATGGGCGAGGTGAGGCTGAGCGGGAGGTAGATGCCGAGCGCAAAGACCATCGAGGATTTGCCGAGCATTTCAAGAACCACCGAGATGAGCGCGCCGACGCCGAAGAGCAGCCAGGTGACTGGCTGGCGGCTCATGAAGCCGACGACCAGCGCCTTCATGATGGAGGCTTGCGGTGCGGCGAGCACGGGGCGCGCATCGCCCAGGGCGGCTTCGCCGAACTGGAAGGTGTGGGCCAGGAGAACGATCGTAAGCCCGGCGGCAGCCGCGGCAGCAAGAATGCCGAGAAACTTCACCTTTTCCTGCGAGGCCGGCGTATTGCCGAGCCAGTAGCCGGTTTTCAGGTCGGTGACGAACTGGCCGGAGACGCAGAGCGCGGTGCAGACCATGCCGGCGATGGCCATCACAAAGAACATGCCTGTGGTCCCGGAAAGGCCGAAGCGCAGGAGCACCACCGCAGCGATGATGACGGTGAGCATCGTCATGCCGGAGGCGGGATTGTTGGCCGTGGTGGCGATGGCGTTGGCGGCAACCGAAGCAAAGAAGAACGAGAAGAGGAGAGTGAGCACAAGGCCCAGCCCAAGCACCGTCCAGGAGACGTGGAAACGCGAGAAGAAGATTGCCACGGCCAGCGCGCTCAGAACCACGCCGAGAAGAATCGTCATCATCGAAAGATCGCGGTCGGTGCGCTCGGAGTGATTGTCGGCCTGCGGATGAAAGGCGCGCAGCGCGATGCCGAAGGAGCCGGCGATCACGCGCATCGACTTGAGGACGCCGAAGATTCCAGCCGTGGCGATGGCGCCCACGCCGATGTAGCGCACGTAGTTTGTGAAAATCTCCGCCGCGGACATCGAAGAGACGGGCGTCATTCCGGGATAGACTGCGACATTCACGTGACTGCCGAGAAACCAGATGAGCGGGACAAGAACGAAGTTGGCGAGCACGCCGCCGGCGCAGAAGACCATCGCGCTCTGCAGGCCCATCACGTAGCCGAGCCCGAGAATGAAGCCGATGGCGTCGAAGCTGAAGACCATGCGGCCCTTGTCGGCGAGCGTGCGCACGATGGGTATGAACTGCAGGTTCAGGTATTCGCGCCACACATGAAAGGTGGTGACGATGAAGTCGTAGAGGCCGGCGATCGAGGTGGCCTGCAAGAGCAGTTTGGCCTGCGTGCCGCCGCGCTCGCCGGTCACGAGAACCTCGGTGATCGCCGTTGCCTCTGGGAATGGGAACTGACCGTGCATTTCGCGCACAAAGAATCGGCGCAAGGGAATGATGAACAGCACGCCCAGGCATCCGCCGGCGAGACAGATAAAGACGGTCTGAAAAGGATTGGGGCTGAGATGGAGGATGTAAAGCGCAGGCAGCGTAAATACCGCGCCGGCGACCACCGCTGCCGACGCCCCGCCCGTACCGGTGAGGATCGCATTTTCAAGCAGGCTCGAACGGCGCTTGTACATGCGCGCCAGGCCGATGGCCAGGATGGAGATGGGAATCGAAGCCTCCATTCCCTGTCCCACCTTCAGCGCGGAATAGGCCGAGGCGACGGTGAAGATCACGCAGAAGAGTACGCCCCAGAGAATGGCGCGCGCGGTCAGTTCCGGCGCGTGCATGTGGGCCTGGAAAATGGGAGTGTACGTTTCGCCGGTTTTTAGCGGCTGATAGGCGTTTTCAGGAAGAGAGTGCGTTGCTTGTTCGCTCATGAAATGGTTCCCTCAACTGCGAGTACACAGCATCTGGGCGCGGAGGCCAGACAAAGCGTTTCCGGCTCGCGTGGTGAAACGGGGCGCGAAATGTTACGCGGCACAAGCCACGAACGGGAGCAGGTACGGGATTTGTCCTGATTCAGATTGCAAGCAAGAGTGTACAGCGTGAAGGGATGGCAGCGGCAACTTTGGTCCCCGATCTCCTGCAGGCGAGAATCGTTGAGCTGTTTAAGCTGCTCCTGATGTCCTGCGCAGATGGAAGCACTTATCTGCGCGACGAGAAGGGATTCGCATGGTTCCAAGCGCCTGTCTGCCGGGCGCTACATCTTCAATGCCTTCTCTACTTCCCGCTAAACGACGCTACTCGTTGCATGATATGTTCAAGCTTATGAATTCCAGAAACTGCCGGAGATTCATCGTGATTGCGTCTGCTTTGGTGTTACTCGCCAGTGCAATGGGCGCAGCACAAACGGTTCCGGGGACAGTGCATCAATTTTTGCCGCTCCAACTTGAGTCGCCCGATGTTGTCATCTACCAGATGCAGCAGTTTCTCATCAAGCGCGCCGCTGGGCTGCCGCAGCCGAAGAACGCGGAAGAGTGGACCAGCGAGGCGCAGAGGATCCGGCAGCATCTTTTGAATGACGTGATCTATCATGGCTGGCCGAAAGACTGGATTGATTCTCCAGCGAAGTTTGAGGACATGGGAGCCGCCCCGGTACCTGCCGGAGCGGGATACCGCGCTGAAAAGCTTCGCTACGAAGTAGTGCCCGGATTCTTCGCGGCCGCGGTTCTGTACGAGCCTGCGCATTTTGAGGGCAAGGTTCCAGCGGTACTCGATGTTCTGGGCCACTATCCGATGGGCAAGGCCATGCCGTTCGAGCAGAAGCTCTGCATCAATGAAGCGCTGCGCGGCATGATCGCTCTTAGCCTGGAGTTCATTAACCAGGGAGAGTTGAAGACGCAAGAGAACGAGCACTATTACGGGTCCGATCTCGATCTGGTTGGGGTGAGCGGGGTTGGTTTGTTTTACATGGCAGCGCGTCGCGGACTCGATTATCTCTACAACGACCCGCATGTCGATAGAAATCGAATTGCAATGACCGGCCAGTCAGGAGGCGGCTGGCAGACGCTCATGCTCAGTTCGCTCGACACAAGGGTCCGGGTGGCAATCCCCGTGGCGGGGTTTGCATCGCTTGAAGGGCGGATTGAACGAATTCCCGGCGAACCGGGCGACTACGAGCAGATCGTGCCGGAACTACTGCGCGGACAGGACTATCCAACGCTTGTCGCCATGCTCGCGCCCAGGCCGACACTGGAGATCAATAACGCAGAGGATTCCTGCTGCTTCCGCGCTCCTCTGGTAAAGCCGGAGATCTTTGATGCCGTTAAATCCTTCTTCGCGCTGTATGGCAAAGAGGATGCTTTCAGCTTTCACGCGGACACGGAGGTTCATGCCCATAACTATGGGCACGATGACCGGCAACAGACTTATAGCTTCCTTGATAAGTGGTTCAACCTGTCATCTAAGTCCGATGAGATTCCGGTGGGCAAAGAGATCAATACATATAGCCAACTTTCCGCGGGACTTCCTTCGAATAACTTGACCATTCTTGGACTGGCGAGGCAGTTTGCTTTACAGCTTCAGCACTCTCCTGTTCCAACAGATTCCGGGGCACGGGCAGCGTGGGCGCGGACTGAGCGAGCCACCCTCGCAAGGATCGTCAATTACCGGCCCGTGACCGTGGAGCATCCCTGGTATGTAGCCGACACGAACCGCGACACGGTTGAATCCATATCCTTCCGTTTCGAGCTTTCCAACGGATTGAGCGCAACCGGGGTGTGGATCAAGTCGGCATGGACGCCAGCCGGGGCTCCGATGACAGTTGTTATCAATGACGCCGGCCGCGAAGGGGCGGACAAGGAAGTGTGGGACCACTATCCGGAGGTTGGCTATGCTGTTGAGCGTGGCGACCAGGTATTGGTTCTCTCCATTCTCTTTACAGGTGACGATAATCCCCCAAGAGCCGATGCCGGTCGCCTTGGCTCGATGATGCAAGCCACAGGAGCGCCTCCGCTGGGTCTGGAAGCCGCACAACTGGCCGGAATCGCGCAGTGGGCTCAGCAACATTGGCGCCCATCGGAGATGAAACTTGAAAGTTCAGGCTTTCGAATGCAGGTAGTCTCGCTGGTTGCAGGAGCCCTGGAGCCTCATCTCTTCAAGAGCATCTCGATTCACCGGGGAATGCGCAGCATGAGTTATCTGCTGAATAAGTCGGTGCGGTCGCTCGATGTGCCGGATCTATTCTGTCGTGACTTGTATAAAGATTTCGATCTCGCAATGCTGAAGGCGATGGCGGAGCCTGCGATCGTTGCTGAGTCGGACGATCTGAACGCTGGCAATCAAAACTGAAGAGTGGACAACCACCAGGAGAAAAGAATGACGGACGATGTAACGAGACGTCGATTTGTGCAGGGACTTGGTGCGTTGGGAATTGCTTCCGGGATCGGTGTGGAGGCGCGTGCGCAAAAGCCGGCACGTGCCCGTACAAGCCGTCTCGAAGATCGGCTGGCGATTGACGATCGTGGCTGGTCTCTCTGGCTGGATCGCGAGGCGCAATGGGAGGAGGACGAGATTTATCTTCCCGGCGAGTTTGTGCTCGGTCAGCTCCAGGTGAATCCGCCGACTGGCGGATGGCAAGCGCTATTTGAACGCAGGAGCGGAGATGGATTTGCGCTTGTAGACCTTCCGGTCACGGTGGAGGAGCACTTCTGGGGCCATGCCGGGAAACGATCCTATTTACCCGATGAATACCGTTACGCGGCGGACGATCCCGTGCCGCAGAATGGGGCCTATGTAGGTGTTTCCTGGTTGTCGAAGCAGATCGGCATCCCGGCATCGATGACGGGAAAGAGGATTCTGCTTGAAGTGCGAAGCGCCCGCATGAGAGCAGAGGTCTACCTGAATGAGAAGCTTGTCGGGTATTCCATCATGGAGGAACTTCCCTTCGTATGTGACATGACCGCGGCGGCGATTCCGGGGATTTCGAACCGGCTGGCGATTCGCATTACGAACCCAGGCGGGCGATACGACTGGGTCGACGGCGGCACGATTCGATGGGGGCGTGTGAATGTCTATCGATCGCACGGCTTCGCCGGAGTGGATCGCGAGATCACGCTTCGCGCGGTTCCCATGGCAGGGCACATCGACGACGCATGGGCTCTCAACAGACCCGAGCCGCGCACGATTGAAGCGCGGGCGAAGTTCAACGGGACGGCTCCCAAAGCCGTGCTCTTTGAGGTGCTGACGCAGGGCGGACAACGATTGGCGAGCGCGCGGGGGCTGGCTGTTTCTCCCGAGGCGCCGGATGGCGCCCAGGTGCAAGCGACCGTTCATGTTGAGCACGCAAAAATTTGGGATCTGCACACACCTGAGCTTTATTTCTTGCGCGTCACAAGCACGCTGCCTGACGGACAGACTGACGTTCGGCTTGTCACCTTCGGATTCCGCTGGTTTGCTCCGGACGGACTGGGCAAGAACGCGATCTTCCGCCTGAATGGGCGGCGCATCAAGATTTATACAGCGATTTCCTGGGGCTTCTGGGGGCATAATGGACTCTTCCCAACCAGTGAACTGGCCGAGCGTGAAGTAACACAAGCCAAGCGTCTGAACCTGAACTGCCTGAACTTTCACCGCAATGTCGGGAAAGAAGAGGTGCTTCGCGCGCACGACCGGCTGGGCCTTTTGCGCTATATGGAGCCCGGTGGAGGCAGACTTTCCATCGGCAGATTGCCCCGAGGCACGGCTACTAATGCTGCCGGTGTTGTGATGCAGGCAGCACACAACCCGGCCGACGAATTCTCGCGGAGGTTCATGCTGGAAAAGTGCCGGTACATGGTGAGAGCCTTTCGGTCGCATCCTTCGCTGATGCAGTACACGCTTCAAAACGAGCTCGGCGCCGACTTAAAGAATCCCGAATCCTTCGAAGCGATCAATATGATGCATGCGGAAGATCCTTCGCGTTGCGTGGTGCTGAACGATGGATTTGTGGCTAGAGGGGCCGCGCAGGCATGGTACGAGCCCTACAAAGACGAGATGCACCGCAGCGATCGCGAACCGTGGGGAGGATGGTGGAATAACCACCAGGGCGCGGGCGACCAATGGTACGACCGCTTCTATCAGGATGCAGAGCACTTTACTTATCGCGAGCCGCTGCGCGAGGCTCTGGTGGAGTTTGGCGAGATGGAAGGATGCGCGGTCGCCGACAATCATGCGCTGATGATTCGCCAGCTTGAAGCGAAGGAATTTGGGGGAAGCGGCAGAAGCTACGACCTCGAAGATCATCGCGAGATCGCCGCGGCTTACGAAGGATTTATCGATCGCTGGGGCTTTCGCAAGGCATTCCCCACTACGGAAGTATTGTTTCGAAGCCTGGGAAATAAATGTTACGGAAGCTGGCAGCAGTATCTGGAGAACGTGCGCATCTGCGACGAAGTCGATTTCGCCGCCATTAGCGGCTGGGAATCGACCGCGATCGAAAACCATTCCGGCATTGTCGATAATCTGCGCAATTTCAAGGGCGATCCCGACCTGATCGCCAAGAGCCTCCTGCCGATCCGGCCGGTTCTGAAACAGCACGCTCTCTGCTATGGAACGAATGAACATGCAGTCTTCGATATCTATCTGTTGAATGAGACCGGCGCAATGCCGAACGGCAAACTGCGGCTGGAGATGATCGATCCGGATCGAAAGCAGTTTGACCTTGGATCGTGGAGGCTGCCCGCGGCTGTCAAAGATCGGTTCACCTATACGATCCTGACTAACTTCACGACTCCGCCACTGACAAAGGAAGGCGCCTATCGCTTGATCCTGCGTTGCGATGGCGTTGCGGGCAGCGCGTGTATGCGAGAGATCTGGGTTGCGGAGACAAAGCCCAAGCTTCCGCGGCCTCTTCGCGTTGCCCTCAGCGGAGTGATTCCTTCACTGGAAGAGCAGCTGGCGAATCTGCCAGGAGTCGAGGCGACGGCCTTCGATCCATCTGTGAAGTACGACGTCATCGTGGCCTCCGGAATGGTTCCCAAATCGCTCTTGAACCGTAGCGTCGGCGAGGAAACCGGTCTTGAATCGCCACCGGTAAAGGGCGCGCGGAAGGATGCGCCGATCCCGGGCAGGTTGCCGGATGAGGTGCTTGCGGCGGTTCGCAGTGGAACTCCGTTACTGGCGGCGGTGCCCGATGACGCGCTCGCCGACGGCGTTGCGAAACAACTTGCAGGGCTGAATGCCTTTGTGTATCGCGGACAGGTCGGCGATACGCGCGCGCCCTGGATGGGGAACTGGATGTTTGTCCGCGAGCATGAGACCTTTCGCGGTCTGCCGGTCAATCGAGCGCTAGGAGTTCACTATCAGGCAGATGGGAAGTCCGCGAACGGCCTGCTGATCGAACGGGCCGCAGGTGGAGCGGAACCGGTGGTGATCATGGGATATAGCCGCGACCATGACCGTAACATCGGCGCGGCCAGCTTCATCTGCTACATCGAACACACACCTGTGCTGGTGCATCGATCACCGGCCTTCAGCGCACCTCTGCAAGCGCGGTGGCTTGCAAATGCGCTCGCCGATCTTACTTCAAATCGGCTATTGAAGTAGTGCGAGACCGGATAGGGACGCCTGGTCCTGTCACCATGAAGAAGGGAACTTGTAGACTCCGGCCGAAAACCCGGGCAATCAGCTCTGAGCCAGACGCCCGCCCGCCACGACGAAATCTTCCCTCTACGCACACTCGATAGAGTCAAAGTCCGAATTTCTATCGACATGCTCAGGTTGGGAGTCCTTTCTGTTGAATCAGACGGGGAAAATGTGCTTCGATCTGTTTGCAGGCGAGGGTTTTCGCGGTAGAATGCTCTCAACGTATTCATTTTTGTAGACATTGATATGCAAAAAATTACACTGCCGTATCGTATTGAGATTGTCGATTCCCACACCGCAGGCGAACCCACGCGGTGCGTGCTTTCCGGCGGACCGCATCTGGGCGCCGGTTCCATCGCCGAGCGGCTGGAGAGACTGCGCGCACATTACGACGTGTACCGTCGCGCCATTCTCTGCGAGCCTCGCGGCTCCGAAGTGCTGGTGGGAGCGTTGCTGCTGGAGCCGGTCGACCCGACGGCCGCAGCCGGGGTGATCTTCTTCAACAATGCGGGCTACCTGGGCATGTGCGGCCACGGGACGATCGGTGTCGCGGCAACACTTGCTTACCTGGGCAGGATCGGCGCGGGCAAGCATCGCATCGAGACGCCCGTCGGTGAAGTGGCGATTGAGCTCGACGAGAAGAACGAAGTCACGGTTGCCAATGTCGAGGCCTACCGCTATCGCGCGCATGTGCAGGTGGAACTGCCGGGCCATGGCACGATATACGGCGACGTGGCCTGGGGCGGCAACTGGTTTTTTCTGATCGAGAAGCATCCGTTTAGGCTCAGTCTCGATCACGAAGACGAACTGACAGAGTTTACCTGGCAGGTGCGCAAGGCGCTCGCGGCCAATGGCGTCACGGGCGCGAACGGAGCGGAGATCGACCACATCGAGCTGTTCACGGCGGCGCACGATCCCGCGAACGACAGCCGCAATTATGTCCTCTGCCCCGGCAAGGAGTACGACCGCTCGCCCTGCGGCACAGGCACAAGCGCCAAGATGGCCTGCCTGGTTGCGGACGGCAAACTTGCTCCCGGTCAGTTGTGGCGTCAGGAAGGCATTCTGGACAGCGTTCTCACCGGCCGCGTCGAGCGCGATGGCGACCGCATTTTGCCCTTTATCACCGGCTCAGCTTACGTCACGGCCGAGGCTTCGCTCATCTTCGAGGCTGGGGATCCCTTTCGTGGCGGAATCGCGCAGCACAATGGGAAGGTGTTGTGACGGCTGCGCTCGAATTCGATGTCGCGATCGCCGGAGGTGGCATTGTGGGCTGCGCGTGCGCCCTGGCGTGCGCGAAGCGCGGCTTTCGCGTGGCTCTGGCGGAACGCGATGTGCTGGGCAGCGGCGCGACGGCTGCCGGCATGGGGCATATCGTGGTGATGGACGATTCGGAGGCGCAGTTCGCGTTGACGCGCTACTCGCGGCAGCTTTGGGCCGAACTAGAGCTGCCCGCTTCGGCGCAGTATGTTCAGGCGGGCACGCTGTGGGTTGCCGCCGATCAAGAAGAGTTGGAGGCTGCTGAGCGCAAGCTGGCCTGGTACCGGGAACGCGGTGTCGCCTGCCGCATGCTCACCGCCGCGCAGCTCAGATGCGAAGAGCCGAATCTCGCGGAGGGCCTTGCAGGCGGACTCCTGGTCGAAGAAGACTCTGTGGTTTATCCGCCTGTGGCGGCGCTTGAGCTGGCGCGCCGCGCGCAAAGTCTCGGTGCGCAGCTCTTCGTGGGCCGCTCGGTTCAATCGATCGGCGACGGTCTCATGCTGCTCGACGATGGAACCGGGATTCGCGCCTGCCGGCTGATCGACGCGCTGGGCGCCTGCG
>JAJYFA010000119.1 GCA_021790995.1 Acidobacteriota bacterium | reverse complement strand
GCGGAGTGGCGAATGCGGGCGGGCTCATCGACTTCGTGACCAAGCGCCCGTCCAACATCAAAGCTATTGATCTGGCTACCGATCATCGCGGCACGGCCTATGGCGCGACCGATCTGGGTCATCTCTTCGGCAGCCGCAAGCAGGTGGGCGCTCGGCTGAATCTGGCCGGCGAACGCATCGTTCCCTACATGGTCGACACCAACGGCTGGCGCGCCGTGGGCGCGGGCGCCGCCGACTGGAGGATCGATCCGGCCACCACGCTCAAGGGCGACTTCGAGTACCAGCACAAGACCGAGCGCGACGGCAGCGGCTACCAGTTGCTCGGCGGCACAGCGCTGCCCGACATCCATCACATCTATCGCTCCACTATGCTCGGCGACCAGCCCTGGGGGCCACCTGACACTTACGACACCTTCAACACCGATGCGCGGATGGATCACACCTTTTCGCCCGCGTGGGCCGGGTTTGCCGCCGCGAACCTGAGCCACTCGTTGATTCAGGACAACGTGATTTACGCCTACGGAACCCCCTTCGACGCGAGCGGCAATGTGGCCTGCCCCGGCGCGCCCAATGCGCCGGCTTACTTCTTCTGTCCCGACGGCAGCTACGGCATCTACGACTATCGCAATCCGGGTGAACTGCGCATCGACTCCGAAGCCGAGACGATGCTCATCGGCCACCTTCACAGCGGCGCCATTACGCAGGACATCGTCGCGGGCGGCGTTGTCTTTCTGCGCAGCGTGCAGATGCCGGGCTACTACACCCTACGGGATCCCCACGATCCCAGCGGCGTCGTGCAGGACGGCGCGGTCTACACCTATGTAGGATCCGAGAATATCTACAAGCCCACCGCGCCCGTGGCGCAGGAGATCCCGCTTCAGAAGGCCGGTCCGCGACGGCTGTACGAAGACAGCCATCAATCCTCTTTGGTCCTTCAGGACCGCGTGCATCTTCCCGGCCACGTTCAACTCACCGCCGGCGGCCGTTACGACTCCCTGCGCGACCACAACTACTCGGCCGAAGCCACCGACCCCACAGCGCCGCCTTCGAATACCGACAAGCCCATCTGGCTGCCGCAATACGCCGTCACCTTCAACCCCATTGAGAACCTCGCGCTCTACTCAAACTACAGCGAGATCCTTTCGCTTGGCATCCAGGGGCCGTGGTGGGTCGATAACGCCAACCAGTTTCTCGCGCCCTTCATCACGCGCCAGGTCGAGGTGGGAGCCAAATACGAACCGGCGCAAAGCATCCTGCTCACGGTCGCGCTTTTCCATATGCGCGCGCCGTTCATCTATCCCAAGCCGCTCACGGCCGCTGACAACTTCTGCCCCAACGGCAACCCTGGCGACCTCTGCTTCGAGCAGGAGGGCCGCGAAACCCACAACGGGGTCGAACTAAACGCTCAGGGCAAGGTAGCCAACTGGCTGCGCCTCGACGCTTCGGCTACGGCGATGACCGCAATCGCGGCCAACACCGGCACACCTGCCTATAACAACAAACAGGTGCTCAACGTGCCGCGCCTGCGCACGAATCTTTTCGCCGACATCACCGTGCCGCGCGCACACGGCCTGCACCTGATGCCCGGCTGGGGCTACACCTCGCGCAAGGAGGCGACATTCGACAACTCCGTCAGTGTCTCCGGTTACAATCTGTTTAACCTCGGCGCGCGTTACACGCCAGGCGGCGAACAGGGGCACGTCACCTTCCGCGTCTATGCCGATAACATTACAAACAAGCTTTACTGGTCCGACACCGGCTCGAATTACGGAGACATGTTTGTCTGGCTCGGCGCTCCGCCAACCGTGCGGCTCTCGGCCCACTACACGTTTTGAGAACATGAGAATGTAGCGCCGGTCTCCCGGCCGGCTGTCGGGCGGGTCACCAGACCCGCGCATCTGGAGCGCGATGACAACCACCGCAACCACTCACGGCATGGACGGCACGCTCGTCGCCCCCGACTGGCCTCCGCTCACGCTCGACGAGGTGGGTGCAGTGCTGGCGCGGTTTCCCGCGCTTGGGCCACCGGCGCGCATCCTCAGCGTGAGCCCGCGGCCATTCTCCGCGGCGGGCGTGGTATCCACGCGCCACGGGGCGGTATTCGTCAAGCGCCATCACCGCTCTGTCCGCGATCGCGAGGGATTGCTCGAAGAACATCGCTTTCTGGCGCATTTGCTCGCCCATGGTGTGCGTGTTCCGCGCGTGCATGCCTCCGCTCAGGGAGAGACAGCGATCGAACTCGGCGACTCTCTCTTTGAGGTGCATGAAATCCCCGAGGGAATCGATCTCTACGCGGATGCCATCTCCTGGACTCCGTTCCAGACGGCGGCCCATGCGTGCTCCGCCGGCCAGGCGCTGGCCAGGCTCCATCTTGCCTCGCGCAGTTTTGCTGCTCCGCCGCGCAAGTCTCGCCCGCTGGTTGCGAGCTTTTCCATCTTTGCCTCGCGCGATCCCATCGCGGCCATGGCGCGCTACCTGGCAGCGCGTCCCTCGCTCGCGGGTCACAGAGGCATCCGTGTCTGTGCCGCGCAGGCCATCGATCTGCTTACGCCCTTTCACGCCGAACTTGCGCCACTTCTGCCGGCGATCGGTTCACTGTGGACGCACAACGACCTACACGCCTCTAATCTCTTCTGGAGCAATCGCAGCGCCGGCGCGCACTCCACGGCCATCATCGACTTCGGCCTCGCCGACCGCACCTGCGCCGTGCATGATCTGGCCAACGCCATCGAGCGCAACATCGTGGAGTGGTTAGCTCTCGTCCAGGGCACAAAACAGCCCCCGGCTGTCCACTTTGACCATCTCGAAGCGCTTCTCGCGGGCTACGAATCGATCCGCCCGCTCTCGCAGCAAGAAGCAGCCGCGCTTGCACCCATGACGGCTCTCTGCCACGTCGAGTTCGCGCTCTCTGAAGCCGATTACTTCCTCGGCGTTCTGCGCTCTGAAGAAAGGGCCGCGATGGCCTACGACGGATGGCTCGTCGGGCACGCGAGCTGGTTCCTGGGCGAGGCAGGCCACAAACTGCTCGATGCCCTGCGCCGCCGCGCCAAAGCGCGCAACGCACGCGGAGCGGCTATCCAATGACGTGGACGCACGTTTTCTCCTGGCTCGCTGCCCACGGCCTGGAACTTGCAGGAGTCATCGCCACGGTTCTCGGCATCTGGCTCACCACCAGGCGTATGCTCATCTGCTGGCCGGTGACTCTGGTTGCGACATTCATCTATATGGTGGTCTTCTATCGCGCCGGACTGCTCTCCGACGCGCTGCTGCAAGTCTCCTTTGTTGCTTTTACGATTTACGGCTGGTGGCACTGGTGGCGCGGCAAGGTGGAGGAAGGCGCGGTGCGCGTTGTATCGCTCCCGCGATCGAGCCTCGTCACTGCCCTGCTGCTGGGAATTCCTGGCAGCCTTGTGCTGGGAACGCTCGCCAAACATCTTCATGCGGCGTTGCCGTATCTCGATGCGGTGCTGATGAGCTACTCGCTCGTCGCCACATGGTGGGGCGCGCGCAAGCACATTGCCAACTGGTGGCTCTGGATCGCGGTCGATCTCGTCTATATTGGCGAGTACATTTACAAGAATCTCTGGCTCACGGCGCTGCTTTATGCGGGTCTGGTGGGTCTGGCCATTCTCGGCCTGCGCGACTGGCGACGCGACGCGGTGGCTTAAACCGCGGCCCGCACGACGTTGCTCAGCGGTTCGCCCTTCATGTATCGCCGCAACTCATCTGCTGCAACGCGCAGAGCGCGCGGCGCAAACTGTGGCGTCGAGCCGGCTACGTGCGGGGTAATCAACAGATTCGGGCAGGACCACAGCGGATGCCCTTCAGGCAGCGGCTCGGGGTCGGTCACATCGATCGCGGCGCGAATCCTTCGCGACTCAAGCGCCTCTACCAGCCCATCCGTATCCACAATCGATCCGCGTGCTGCATTGACCACAAGCGTTCCCTGACGCATGAGGGAGAGTTGCCTGCGGCCGATCAACCCCTTCGACTCCGGAGTGAAAGGAAGAATCAATACCACGATCCCGGCTTGCGGCAACAGCTCGTCGAGCTCGCTCACCGCGTGCACTTCGGGCTCGCTGCGCGCCCTGCGCGCCACGCGGATCAGCTTCACGTCGAAGGCCGCGAGCTTTCGCTCGATCTCCTTGCCGATCGCCCCGTGGCCCACGAGCAGCACCGTCTTTCCCGTCAGCTCTTCCTGCATCACGTCGGGATGAAACGGCCGCGTGTCGCCAGTGATTGCGGCATAGTGCTGGCTTGCCTCGATGCGCCGCTTCCACACCTGCGACTTCTGAATGTCGAAGTAGAGTGGGAAATACCTCAACATCGCCAGAATGGCTGCGATCGTCCACTCGGCTGTCGAAACATTGTGCGCGCCGCGCGCGTTGCATATCGTTACGTGCGGGCCTACCGTCCCCGGAATCCACTCCGTGCCCGCCATCAGCGACAGCACCAGCTTGACGCCGCGCAGGTGTGGCCAGGCACGCATGGCGCGCTTCGAGTAGGGATCGGGAATCCACACGTCGATCTCGACGTCGTGGTCCATCTTGTCCGACACGGGGATGAGTTCGATTCCCTCGGGGAAATCGCTGAGCAGATCTGCTGGAATCGTTGCTGGATAAGCGACGCGTAGCATAGGGAAGATGGAGCCCGGCCGGCCACGGGGCCTCTGTTCTTATGCTACTGCACGCACGCCGCGTGTTCAGCCAATTCTGGGATGGCTAGCGCTGTTCCAGAGCCTCGTCGACTCTGGCAAGCTCTGCCGCATGGCCCTTACCCTGCTCCAGCGTGCCGCCGTGCCGCCGATCCGATCGCAACAGCAGGAAGGCAAAGATAAGCCCGGCCACGCCGAGGCACGCGAACATGATCTGCGTTGCAGTGTAGGTTCCGGTGGCGTCGCGGAGTTCGCCATTCAGGAGCGGGAACAGCCCGAGGCCCATGTTCTGAATGGCTGTCATCAGGCCGAAGGCCGTGCCTACGCGCTTCTCCTCGACCACGAGCGGAACCGACGGCCACATCGCCGCTGGAACCAGCACGAAGGCCGCGCCAAGCACGATCATGCTGGGGATCGGATTCCAGTGCGTGATGCCCATGACGAGGTGGGCAGGAATCAGCATCAGTGAACCCACAACCATCAGCGTGGCCCGTTTGCCGATGCGGTCCACCAGGTTGCCGGCAAAGGGCGCGAAGACCATTGACGCAAAGATGACGATGCTGGTGATTCCCGGCGCCGTTGAGAACATGTGCAGGAAGTTGTCGAAGACCTGCGCCATGAAGCCGCCCGTGGACGCGCTGACCAGCGGAATGCCCCACTTGTCGTGGAACATGTCGGTGGCAAGCGCCGTGAAGGGGAAGATGGCGCTATAGAAAGTGACGCAGAGCAGGACGACGAACCAATAGGAAGAGGTGAACTTGCGAATGTCGGAGAATACGATCTTGTCGCCGCCTTCGGGCTTGGGAAGCGCGAGCGCCTTTTCGCCGTGCAGGTCCATGGCGTTATAGACGAGGTTGCATAGGACCGAGAAGACGCAGAAACCCGCCGCTGCCCAAAGCGCCACCCGGTAGCTGCCAAAGTAGCTGGCGATGAGTTCTTCAGTGTTGAAGCTGAAGAGGGTGCCGATGCGGCTGATGGTTAGTGCGATGCCGAAGGCAAGGGCCATCTCCTTGCCTTTGAACCAGCGGCTGATGATGGCGCTCTGCACGACGATCAGCGTTTCGGAGCCGGCGCCGAAGATCAGCCGCCCGGCGAAGAGCTCCCACCGGGAGTGGGCCAGGGCGACAATGGTGGCGCCCACCAGTACGAGCGTCGAGAACAGGAGGCTCGAGCGGCGCGGGCCCAGTTTGTCGTAGAGCATGCCGCCGAAGAAGACGATGAGGATGGCCGCCACCGAGTAGGCCGTGTAGAGATTGCCGATGGTGCTGCGATCCAGATGCAGATCCTGGATGAGGATGGGGGCGAGCGCGCCGATGCTGTCGTAGGCGAAGTAGCTGCCCAGCACCAGCAGGCTGATGAACATCAGAATGGTGAAGCGGTAGAGGCGTCCGGAAGGATGAAAGAATCCGGCGGATTCCAGAGTTGCAGCGTCTGTAGCGGATGAACGGCTTGACGGGTCGGACATGAAGGCGAGACTCCTCGGAGCGCAGCGGAACCCGGGAATCCACGCGGCGCGAACTCCGCAACCTTGAGGATAGCAGGCGGTATGTAAGGCGTGCCCCTGCGGCTCATCGCATCGAAAAACAAGATGCGTCTACCCTGTGGCCCGGACCGATTCCCCTGTCTTTTTGTCCTGTCCGCGTACACTGATTCTGCATGACCTTGCCGCAGCTCTTCTTCGCGTCGATCCTGGCGCCTTCCGCGCAGCTCGCCCATTGGCAGATTGCGGCGGCGTATCTGGTCTTCGCGGTCAGCTATCTGGTCTTTGCGCTGGGCAAGCTGCCGGGAATGAAGATCGACCGGCCGGGCATGGGCATCATCGGCGCGGTGCTGATGGTGGCCTTCGGCGTGGTCAGTGCTGCCCAGGCTCTGCGCTCCATCGACTTCGCCACGCTGGTGCTGCTGTTCTCGATGATGCTGGTGGTCGGCTGCCTGCGTCTGGCCGGTTTTTTTGAGTGGATCACCGAACACATCGTCGCGCGGCTGAGCCCGCATAACCTGCTTCCCGCAACCATCTTCATCACCGGCGCGCTCTCGGCCTTCTTTGTCAACGACATCATCTGTCTGGTGATGGTTCCCTTCGCGCTCACCGCGGCTCGGCGCATGGGACTCAAGCCGCTGCCCTATCTGCTGGCCGTGGCCACGGCCGCCAACATCGGCAGCGTAGCCACCATCACCGGCAATCCCCAGAACATGCTCATCGGGTCATTCTCCGGCTTGAGTTATCGCTATTTTCTGCTGCACCTTGGCCCGGTGGCGCTGATTGGAATGCTGCTCGACTGGCTCGTGATCCGCCTGCTCTGCGGCGCGCCGCATGCATCGGCAGCCGTTGTACCCGCTGAGCCGCCGCACATACATCTGCGCGAGCTGCGCAAACCGGCGATCGTAATCGCGCTGGTGCTGGCCGGATTTCTCGGCGGCGTGCCGCCTGCAATGATGGCGGCGCTCGGCGCGGCGCTTATGCTCATCACCCGCACCCGCGAGCCGCGACAGGTGTATGACGAGGTGGACTGGGGCCTGCTTGTCTTCTTTGTGGGGTTGTTTCTGATCGTCGGCGGAGCCGAGCGCGCCGGGCTCACCGATGACCTCTTCGCTATCGCCGGGCGGCTGAACCTGCAGAATGCCGGCATTCTTACCTGTGTCACAGCGCTGCTGTCGAACGTCGTCAGCAACGTGCCGGCGGTTATGCTGCTCAAGTCGCTGGTGCCGTCGTTCCACGATCCGCGCACCGGCTGGATGGTGCTCGCCATGGCCAGCACCTTGGCCGGCAACCTCACCATCACTGGTTCGGTAGCCAACCTGATCGTCGTCGAGCGCGCCCGCGACGAGGTGCACATCGGCTTCTGGGATTACTCGCGCGTCGGCATTCCGGTTACGCTGCTCACGCTGGCCGTGGGATGGGCCTGGTTGATCTGGGTCAGGTAAGCGTCCTATTCCTTGCGGAACTTGTTCGCCTGCTCGAACTCGTCGCGCAGTACCGGTGTGCGCAGGTTTTCGCGCAGATACGCGAGGCGCTGCTCAAGAGCCGCAATAGCGCGCTCCACTGCCTCGGTGTTGGTGTGGGCAATGTCGCGCCACATGGAAAACGGGCTTGCGCCGAGGCGTGTCATCTCGCGCAAGGCGCGTCCGCCCACGTCTTTAAGTTCAGGCGCGTCGCCCACCACTTCTTCGAGCAGCGCGCTCAGCGCCGTGGCCGTGAACTGCGGCAGATGACTGACCCACGCCACCATCTCATCGTGCCGCGCGGCATCGAGATCGCGCGTCTTTGAGCCCATCTTCACCACCCACTCGCGCCACTCCTCAACCAGCCGCGCCGATTGCGGCGAACGCCTAGCCGCGGCATCGTCGGTAAAGAGCCACACCGCGCCGCGAAACAAATTTGCATCCCCCAGAGCCGCGCCGCCGCGCTCCTTGCCCGCCATGGGATGGCCGGGAAGAAACGCCGCCCTCTCCGGCGTGTTGTAGAGCCGCGCGCCGGCCCCGGTAATCAGCCGCTTGGTGCTGCCCACGTCGGTTACGAGCTGTCCGGGCCCTAAAACCGGAGCGAGTTTCTCCATCCAGTCGAGCGTAGCGAAGATGGGCACAGCCAGTACTGTCGCCTGGCTCGTGCGCGCGGCCTCGGCTCCGTCGGCAACAAGCGAATCGATGGCGCCCATCTTGAGCGCTGTTTCGCCGCCCTCCGGGCTACGGTTCCAGCCGACGATGGCGCCTTTATATCCGGCTTCGCGCAGAGCAAGTCCGATTGAAGCGCCTAGTAAGCCTGTACCGAGAATGGCGATACGGTCAATCATGGAAGTCCTTCGGAAGCGGAGTTGGCGGAGCTAAATAACACTCGATCAACTCTATGCTTGGCGTATCCCGGCAGGGGCTAAAGCCCCAGGGGTTGGTACACGCTATTTCAACCCGGCTAAAGCTGTGCCCTTGTTGCAAAGCCTGAGATCGGATCCAGAGACTCTCGTTCTCCTCTAGCGTCTCATCTGACGCCAATGCCCAGCACCGCTAACACCGCTAGGTCTGTGACCGCATAATTTTGTGCTATCCCACCCATGCGGCAAAAACAAGTACGCCGCATGGATGGGGCACCCAGAGTTGGTGCAACTTCAGGCGGTCAGAGACCTGGCTCCGCTGCATTTATAGCGTTCGTCCGACTGCCTGCGCGATCACTCTCAATTCTCCTACCAGTTTCTCAAACTGATCGAGAAACAGTGTCTGCGCGGCGTCGGAGACAGACTTGTCGGCGTTGGGGTGAATTTCAACGAGGACCGCATCGGCGCCGGCAGCCACTGCTGCCTTGGCCATGGCGGGAACCATGTCGCGCCGGCCGGTGCCGTGCGACGGGTCGCCCACCACGGGCAAGTGCGAGAGCTTCTTGAGCACCGGAATGGCCGCGATGTCCATGGTGTTGCGCGTCGAGGTCTCATAAGTCCGGATACCGCGCTCGCAGAGAATCACGTCGTAGTTGCCGCCCGAGAGGATGTACTCGCTTGAAAGCAGCAACTCCTCGATCGTGGCCGCGATGCCGCGCTTGAGCAGGACCGGCTTGCGCACCTGGCCGAGCTCGCGCAGCAGGTTGAAGTTTTGCATGTTGCGCGCACCCACCTGGAAGCAGTCCACCAGCGGCAGCATGGGCTCGATCTGGGCAATCTCCATTACTTCGCTGACCACGGAGAGGCCGTTCGTGTCTGCGGCCTCGCGCATCAGTTCAAGACCCGGGATGCCCAGCCCCTGGAACGAGTAGGGCGAGCTGCGCGGCTTGAACGCGCCCCCGCGCAGAAACTTGCCGCCCGCAGCCTTGACGCACGCAGCGATCGAAAAAATCTGCTCGCGGTTTTCGACAGCACACGGCCCGGCAATCACGGCCACCTTCTCGCCGCCGATCTCTTCGCCGTTGCGAAACTCGATCGCCGTGCCTTCCGGCCGCCATGCGCGGCCAGCCAGTTTGTAGGGCGCGCTGATGCGGTGTACGTGCAGCACTCCAGGGAGCATCTCAAACTTCGCCAGGTCGAGCGTAGCCGTGGGGCCAACGCCGGCGAGGATCGTCTGGAACTCGCCTGTGGTGCGGTGCACATGCACACCCGCGTCCTCCATGGCGCTGATTACGGCATCGATCTGTTCTTCGGTGGCACCAACCTGCATTGCGACAATCATGATTTCTTTCCTGTCTCGGGCGCCGGCCCGGGGTCCCCGGCAACGGATCTATGTTGCTGGGGTAGGTTTTCGCCTGCGGCGAGGCCCGGGGCTTCGCCGTCCGATGCGGCGGCCTGGGCATGTCTCTGGCTGGCCAGCTCGTTGCGCTGCAATGCCCGCATCACGTCGATGATGCGCTCGTAGATATGCGTCAGCTCGATGTCGGGCAGAGGGCCTTTGTTGGCCGCGCGTACATTCGCGTAGACGACCTTTTCGCGATCCGGTTCGTAGACCGGAAGCGAGGTGGCCGCCTTCATGCGGCCGATCGCTTGCGCGGCGCGCGCCCGTTCGCTAAGCAGCTCGACCAACTGGCGATCCAGTTTGTCGATGTAGATTCGCATTTCTTCAATGGTCATTGCATCCTCAACCAGCGAACAGCGAACAGGCGGCAGCCGACAGTCCCATTGCGCCTGTGCCCACCTTGGCAGTCGAACCGGATGCGAAGAGAACTATCTGCTGAAAGCTGTTTGCTGCTGGCTGCTTCTTTCACCGGGCCGGCGCCGCATGAGGCAAGCGCAGGCCCTTGATAAATCGCGCCACTGCGCCGGGCGCACTTTCCGGACCAGTGGTCATGGAAGTGCGCTCGATCAGCTCGACAATCGCGCTGCCGATGACCGCGGCATCGGCGAACTCCGCCACCTGGGCGACGTGTTCCGCATTGCTGATGCCAAACCCCACGGCAACCGGCAGCCGGCTCCATCGCCGTATGCGCTCTACCAGCGCCAGCGCATCGGCGGTCATGCTCTGCTGTTTGCCGGTAATGCCAACGCGCGAGATGGCGTACACAAAACCTTTGCTGTGCGAGGCAATGGCCTCAAGCCGCGCGTCGGGACTAGTGGGCGCGGCCAGAAAAATCGGGGCCAGATCGACGCGGCTCAGCTCCCGCAGGTACTCGCCGGCCTCTTCGACGATCATGTCCGTGGCCAGCACGCCGTCCACGCCGGCAGCCTTCGCATCCTCGGCAAACTTCGCAAGTCCGTAGCGCAGGATGGGATTGAAATAGCTAAAGATTACGATGCCGGCCTGGGGACGGGCGGCGCGAATCTCACCGGCAAGGGCTAGCACATCCTTCAGGCGCGTTCCGTGGGCCAGAGCGCGCTCGCTGGCGCGCTGAATCACCGGGCCGTCGGCCAGCGGATCGCTGAAAGGCACGCCGAGTTCGAGCACATCCGCACCCGCATCGATGGCTGCAAGCGCAATCTCGCGTGTGGCGCCGAGAGACGGATCGCCCGCGGTCAGATAAATCACCAGCCCCGGTTTGTGATCGAAACGAATCGGCATTGAAAGCTCTGAATACTCCCATAATTCCGGGCGCCCCAGGTCTCGATCTTGAGATCCGGGAAAGGAAAAATTCTTGAAATCTATAATTTCAGCTCGTGCGCCAAAATTCCCATATCCTTGTCGCCGCGGCCGGAAAGGTTCACCACCAGTATGTCACGCGTCGTGAGCGTGGGCGCGATGCGCATGGCTTCGGCCACCGCGTGCGCGCTTTCGAGCGCCGGCAGAATGCCCTCGGTCCGCGCCAGCTTGACGACCGCATCGAGCGCAGCCGCATCGTCCTGCGCGACGTACTCCGCGCGGCCCGTATCGTGCAACATGGCGTGCTCGGGGCCAATCGAGGCGTAATCAAGCCCTGCCGAGACCGAATGCGTGAGCGCGATCTGCCCGTCGTCATCCTGCAGCACGTAAGAGAACGTGCCCTGCAATACGCCCGGTGCGCCGCCACGGAAGCGGGCTGCGTGCTCGCCCAGCGCAGTGCCGCGCCCGCCAGCCTCGACGCCGATCAATTTCACCGCACGGTCGTCAATGAACTCGTAAAACGCGCCAATGGCGTTCGAGCCGCCGCCCACGCACGCAACCACCGCCGTGGGGAGCCGGCCTTCCTTATCGAGAATCTGCGCTTTGATCTCACGGCTGATGCACCGATGAAAATCGCGCACCATAGTAGGGTAGGGATGCGCGCCGAGGGCGCTGCCCAGCAGATAGTAAGTGGTGCGAACGTTGGTGACCCAGTCGCGCATGGCCTCGCTGATCGCATCCTTGAGCGTGCGCGAGCCCGACGCGACGCCGCGGACCTCGGCGCCCAGCAGCCTCATGCGCTTCACGTTCAGATCCTGGCGCTCCATGTCCACTTCGCCCATGTAGACCACGCACTCCAGGCCCAGCAGCGCGCAGACGGTGGCCGTGGCCACACCGTGCTGGCCCGCGCCCGTTTCAGCGATTACGCGCTTCTTGCCCATGCGCCGGGCGAGCAGCCCCTGGCCGAGCGCGTTGTTGATCTTGTGCGCCCCGGTGTGCAGCAGATCCTCGCGCTTCAGGTAGATCTTCGCTCCGCCGAGCGATTCCGTCAGACGTTTGGCGAAGTAGAGCGGCGTCGGCCGCCCGGCGTAGTCGGCGAGCAGCGCGTTGAGCTCTGCCTGAAACGCCGCATCCGCCCTGGCCTCCGCGTAGGCGTGCTCCAGCTCGTCAAGCGCGGCGACAAGCGTCTCCGGCACGTAGCGCCCGCCGTACACGCCAAAGCGGCCGGGCCGCGACTCCGAGGGATTTGCCGGAAGAATGACCGATGACATTGGAGACTCCTGCTGGTTTGCTCGGAAAAAACAGGGAACAATCCAGTGTACTAGTCAGGAGCATGCAATACCGCAGCTCACCCATTCCGCCCGGGGCAAACGTATGAACCGGGAGATTGCGGCAAAATGTTGTTTTTGAAACGGCAAGACTTAAGTGATGCCAGTCAAGCTGGCATAGAAACGTCAGGGCATGAGCCCCTGAGGCAAGATTTGCGTCCCCAAAGCCACCCCTCCAGAACTAAAGCCGGGGTAACACT
>JAJYFA010000006.1 GCA_021790995.1 Acidobacteriota bacterium | reverse complement strand
TCGTCTTTGCCGATGGCGCGGCTGCGAGCCTGATTACGGCGCGCGAGCAAGGCTTTGCGCTGGACAGCTTCAAGGCGATCATGGTGCCCGAAACGAGGGGGCTGATTTCGTGGAAGATCCGTGGGCTGGGATTCGACATGCTGCTCTCCGGGCAGGTTCCGACGGCGTTGAGCCGCGCGCTGCATGAGGGTGAACTGATGGCCGAGCGTGATGGCATCGACCTGTGGGCGGTGCATCCCGGAGGCCGGTCGATTCTGGATGCAGTGGAACGGGGGTTGGAACTGCCGGCCGATGCACTGGCGGCATCGCGCGAGGTTCTCTCGCGTTTCGGAAACATGTCCTCGGCGACAGTCATGTTTGTACTGCAACGGATGATGCAGCAGGCACGGCCGGGGCAGCGCGGCTGCGCAATGTCATTTGGGCCAGGACTGACAGCGGAGACGATGCGTTTTCATGCGGTCTAATGCAGAGATCGATTTCAGCCGGCGAGTTTCTCCGCGTGAGTTGCCAGAGCTGATGGACGGTGACTGCAGCTATGAGGACTTTCGTAGCTGTCTGCGCAGTCTGGAGCAGGTCAACCGATGGCTGCTGGGCTATCGGCCTACGCTAACTTGGCTAAGGCGTTTGCCGCAAGGATTGCCTGATCCGATCCACATTGTCGATGTGGGCAGTGGCGGCGGCGATCTGCTGCGGCAGATTGCGCGCTGGGCTCGGCGACGAGGAGTCCACGTGCATTTAACCGGAATCGATCTGAACCCCTACGCAACGCGGGCGGCTGCCGAATCCACGCGCAAGGAACTCGGAATTACCTGGGTGACCTGCGATGTTCTGGAATTTCAACCGAAGAAGCCGGTAGATATTGTCGTGAGTTCGCTGATGGCGCATCACCTGGAAGATGAGGCGATCGTCGCATTGCTGCAGTGGATGGAAGCTACGGCGCAGATGGGTTGGTTTATCAATGATCTGGAGCGGTCGGAGCGGGCGTGCCGGGCATTTGCGTGGTTGGCGGGGATGGTGCGATGGCACCGGTTTGTGCGCCATGATGGACCAGTATCCTTCCGGCGGGCCTTCCGGAAGGAGGACTGGGGACGGTTGCTCGCGATGGCTGAGATCCCGCAAGAAGCTGCGATGCTCAAGCACTCACGACCGGGACGGTTGTGTGTGGGACGATGGAAGTGATGCCGGCGCTTGTCGTTCGCGCGCGCCTGCATCGGCTGTGTGGCTGGCGCAAACTGGTTGTCCTGGTGAATAGTAACGCCGCGGTTTTCATTTGTTTGGCAATTTACGCGCAAGAACAGATTGTTTTACCTCATCCCGTCTAATCATTTGAAAGCCAAAGAATGCCATCATCTACACTGCTAACGCCCAGATCCGCTGCGTCCAGATTTAAGGTCATTGTCTGGGCCTCGCTCGGTCTCACCACACTCTTTGTCTTTATTACGTCAGAGCTGCTCCTTATCACCGACTATCCGATGTACCATGCCTATCGTCTGCAGGTCATAGCAGACCGCCATCTTCTCATTCCGCATACGCTTGCCGGAGCGCTCGCTCTCCTGATTGGCCCAATCAATTTTTCCTCGCGGATCCGCGAACGGCACCTGATGCTCCATCGCGTTCTCGGAAAAATCTACCTCATCTCTGTTTTCATCGGCGCCGCAACCGGAGTGGCTCTCGCCAGCGGCCGTCCCGGCTTTCCTGGAACCTCCATGCAGGCTACCGCCTGGGTGGTTTGTACCACAGCCGCATTTATCACCGCGCGCAATCGTCACATCGTTCAGCACCGCCAGTGGATGGCCCGATCCTACGCCGTCACCTTTACCTTCGTTTCCAGCCGTGTGCTCAACCTATGGCCCCGCTATTGGAGCCACCTTGGCGATAGCCTCTCCGCCGTCGGCGTCATCGCCTTTACACTTGTCTCGCTGCTCATTATCGACATTGGCCTCAACTGGCGCGAGCTCACAACCCGCCGTGCCGGATCGTCAGCTAAACGGCCGTGAGATTTGCAGGTATGGCCGTGAGCACGGGAGATACACATCTCGTGCTTGAAACGTAGATCGCCAAAGTCTCCTATTTAGCGAAGCTGGTTCCCTCCAGATCCGAATCGACGACGGGTCCGTAACCACCGAGTTGTCCGACGATCCTGACCACCTCGGGCTGCTTACCTTCCTTGACCCATACCATGACATCTTTCGGTTGCACACCAATAATCATCGCAATCAGGCCCACAATGCCTCCCAACTCAGGATGGATGCGAAACACTTCTGCCTTAAGGTCTTGACCCGCGAGGTAAAACGACCGCTCTCCCTCCGGCGAAATCCGAATTTGGATCAATCGCCCACCACCGACCGGCGCCAGCATCCCCACCCGAAAGGGCGGCGTATTTTGCGGCACATTCAGCAGCAGCGTTCCAACAAGCCCATTCGCCAGGTCGTACGGCAAGTCAACAGGCTTGCTCTCGACTTGTACTTTGCCATTCTCCGCCGTGCGGAATGTCGCCAGGCCGCTCGTGGTTTCGACGCTGAAGTCGTAGGGCCTGGTGAAAAATGGCCCCTTCTGGATGTGACGATCACGGACTAACCGAAACGTGCCCCGCTGCGTATACGTTGTCGTCTCATCGTCAATGGACCCATTTGCAAAACGAAACGTCAGACGCATTGTTACCTCATCGCCCTGCACTGCCTGCGAAAACTCGCAATGGGCGATGACGTTGCCCGTCTCGGAGCGCACCACCATCGACCGATGCATCGGGCGTTGGATCTGTCTGACTGGAATTTGTTTTGCCTGCGCCGCCGCGCCCAATTGGATCGCCAGCAAGGCAGTTGCAACAAAGTTGCTTCGCTCCATCAATTGCCTCGTTTCAAAGTTTCGCTTTCTGCGGTACCCAAAGGACTTTCCTTGCTTGGGCGAAAGATGACGATTTGTTCAGAATGATCTGCCAAACTGTCTTTTAGACGTCTACTAGAGAGATGGAACCTATCCACAAATTGGATGAAAATCCAGTGAATTAGGAGCAATGCTTTGCAAGACGAAGTCCTGATCGTTGGAGGTGGAGTGGCGGGTTGCGCAGCCGCGATCTCACTTGCCCGCAGCGGACGAACAGTCACGCTGATCGAGCGGGAGCCCACTCCGCGCCATAAAGTCTGTGGAGAATTTCTGAGCGGTGAGGCCCTCGATGACCTGAGCGCTCTCGGCATCGACGTGGCCTCGCTTGGCGCTGTGCCTATCGACCATGTTCGCCTCGCCGCTGCCAGGCGCGCGGCCGAGGCTCCACTGCCATTTCCTGCTGCCTCGCTCACGCGCAAGACGCTTGATACAGCGCTTATCGCCGAGGCCATTGCCGTGGGGGTCTCTGTGAAGCGCGGTCGCGGTGTGCAGTCACTCAGGCGTACGACCGCCAACCTTTGGCAAGCTACGCTCGACGACGGTACCACCTGCCAAGCTCCAACTGCCTTTCTTGCCACGGGCAAGCACGATCTCCGTGGCCACGCCCGTCCGAATGACCCGAAGCAGTGGGTCGCCTTCAAGATGTATTACCGGCTGACTGCCGCGCAGACCGCAGACCTGAAGGGCGCCTCCGAGCTTACCCTCTATTCAGGAGGCTACGGCGGTATTCAACCCGTGGAAGGCGGCATTACGAATTTCTGCTGTGTAGTGCAGCGGCGGTATTTCGCAAAGGCCGGTCTGAGCTGGAAAAGCCTCATTACGAATATGCAACAGGACTGTCCCCACCTCGCGATGCGGCTTGCCGGCGCGGACCCGTTGCTCGCCAAGCCGATCACCGTCACCCACATCCCCTATGGGTATCTTCGCCATACAACGGAGGATGGGCTCTACTGCATCGGCGATCAGGCAGCGGTTATTCCCTCCTTCACCGGCGATGGCATTTCCATCGCGCTGTATACTGCCCGCTGCGCTGCCGCTGCCTATCTTGCCGCCGAGCCGGCGCCGGTCTTTCAGCCAAGACTACGTTCGGTAATGCTGCCCCAGATGCGCCTCGCCGTGGTCGCTGCCAATGGCTTGAACAACCCTCTCGCGCGTGCCGTATTGCCGTTTTGCCTCAGGGTCTGGCCCGGCGTGATGCGCGTTACGGCAAGGCTGACTCGGATCGCACAACACGCCGCTGTCGCTCCGCAGGCAGTCGCCGGCTGAAAATCGAACTGCGCCTCTATGGCCCGGTTAACCAAAGCCATCCTGAGGAGATGGAATGAGATTCCTCGCTGTCTTCGTCTTCGCGGTCATACTGCCTCCAGACGCGCTCGTCCAGCATCAGACCTCAGTGGTCGATGCCAATGCCAGCCAGATCAAGACTTCCGCCTCTAAGCTGTTAAGTTGTTTGGCCTGAGGGACTTTGGAAATGGTACTCTATACAGAGAGAAGTGTTGTGCCTCATGATCCGGGATTCAGCGCATTGGAAATTGACAATCGCAACGACGACAGCCTGGACAAGATGTTGAATCGAATCGTGGCCCCGTAGCTCAGGTGGATAGAGCAGCAGTTTCCTAAACTGCGTGTCGGAAGTTCGAATCTTCCCGGGGTCACCATCTTCCCTCAAATTTTCAACTTTCACCGGCGTGCGAAAAGCCTGCGCTTCGTGCTTTCTCGCATCGGCGCGTCCCCGCCGTGTTTCAACCAAGCATCCTCCGTGAAAAGAACCATACGGATTGTCCCTTTGATTCAAATTAGGGGAGTCAAAAGACAAAAAAGCATTTTGACTTCATGCGCTGCTCCGTCTATAAATATTCATGTCATGGAAATTGATTCCATGACGTCGTTGTGGCAGCTCCGTGCTGCTGCGTTACTCATCACTGCAATCGCCAGGATGTTCGGGAAGGCGGTGAAAGTCCGCCACTGCCCCGCAACTGTAAGCGCGCCTGCCTCGTTTTCCGTCGTTTTTGTAGCGACGGGGAGGAAGGAAAGCAGCCAGGGCCATTCGCTCATCGCGGATCCGCCCTTTCAGCCACTGGAACTGGACCACCCCGGTCCTGCTTCGGGAAGGCGGCTAGCGCAAGTCAGGAGACCGGTCCTTGGTCGTACGCCATTGCTTTCACGTTCCGAGGGGAACGAAGGAGCTATCATGCCAAGTCTCGACTTCCTGCGCATTGTTTTGACGCGCGTTCTCCGCAGCGCCGCTGCAGCCATCATCCTGTTTCTTTTCGCCTCCGCAAGCCAGGCTGCGTCGATCCGCGGCATCGTCACCGATGCCACGGGCGCCAAAGTACCCGGCGCCGTTGTTTCGC
The DNA here is from genome assembly GCA_021790995.1 of Acidobacteriota bacterium. GTDB lineage: Bacteria > Acidobacteriota > Terriglobia > Terriglobales > Acidobacteriaceae > Telmatobacter. The sequence continues at coordinate 48,207 of JAJYFA010000006.1, read as the reverse complement.
TGGTCAGCAACGGAACCGTCGTCGCTTCGGCGGTCTCAGCCTCCGATGGCAGCTTCGAACTCAGCGCCGGAAATGCCGGCAGATTTTTTCTCGTCGTCTCGGCCAAGAGCTTCCGTCAGTTGCAGACGCCCGATTTCTACGCCGGCTCCTTCGATTCCGTCGAGCGTAATCTGGTGATGGAGCCGGCCTGGGTGCGTGAGTCCATCGTCGTCGCGGCCACCGGCGTACCCACACCGCAGCCTGAAACCAGCGCCGCCACAACGGTGCTCTCACCGCTCGATCTCGGGCTACGCACGGATCTTGTGAGCGCCCTGCGCCTCATGCCCGGCGCTCAGGTGGTGCAGACAGGGCAGTTGGGCGCACAAACTTCGCTCTTCGTCCGTGGCGGCGCCTCCGACGACAACAAGGTTCTATTCGACGGCGTTGACGCAGGCGACCTTGGCAGCCAGTTCGATTTCGGCCCGCTTTCCACCACTGCGGTCGAAAGCGCCGAGGTCTATCGCGGCCCCGACTCCAGCCTCTATGGCGCAGGCGCCGACTCGAGCGTTGTCAGTCTCACTACGCCGCGAGGCACCACCAGCTTCCCTTCTCTGCTCTTCGAAGGCGACGCCGGCAGTCTCTCCACCTCGCGCGAACAGCTCCAGGTCGCCGGCGCCCGCCGCAAGCTTGACTACCTCGGCGCCTTTAGTTGGCTCCAGACCGCCAACGATCTGCCCAACGACGAGTACCACGTAGCCACAACCGCGGCCAATCTCGGATGGGCGCTCAGCAGCAGCACACAGCTTCGAGCCACGCTTCACTACGGCGTCAGCGCCACCGGCGTTCCCAACGCCTGGGACTTCTATCACGTCGCCGATAACTCTACCGAAAAAGATCAGAACATCTACTTCTCCGGGGCGCTCAACAACCAGATGACGCCCGCCATCCACAACGCGATCCGCTATGGTCTCACCCGCAAACGCGAACAAGTAAACTTGTGGAAGCTCTCAGGAAACTACCAAAACGACACCCCCTACTGCTTCGGTCCAGGCACGCTCGGCAACACGGTCACGATCACTGGAGCCAACGGCTACTCCGCCACGGGCCAGGCTGTGCTCGACTGCTCATTGTTCGCCGTGCAGTATGTTTCGAATCGCGACCAGATCGGCTATCAAGGCGACATCTCCTTCACACAACACATCGGAGCACTGGCCGGCTATCAATACGAAGACGAGCGCGGCGCAGAACCAGGCAGCACTTACTATTCGCCGGTCGAACGCATCAATTCCTACATTCCGCTCGCGCTGCATGGCGACTTCAAAGATCGCTTCTTCTATACACTCGGCGGCAGCCTGGAGCATTACTCGCTCTTCGGCTTTCAGGCCTCGCCCCGCGCCGGCCTCAACTACTACATTCTGCGTCCGCGCACAGGCGCCTTCAGCGGCACGCGCATTCTCTTCAATTTTGGAGAAGCGATCCGCGAGCCCACGCTCACCGATCAGGACGATTCGCTTTATACCTTCCTGATGAATCATCCCCAGGGCGGCGGCCCGCAGACGATCCAGCAACTGCACATCAGCCCTCTGGCTGCGCCGACCATGCGCACCTATGAGGGTGGCTTCGAGCAGGCATTCCTGAGCCAGCACATCACCTTCCGCTCCAGCTACTTTCACAACGAGTTTGGCAGAGAGATTGAGTACGTCGGCCTCGACCTGGTTCCCGAACTGCTCCCCAACCTCACCGCGGCTGAACAAAGTCAGCTCGAACAGGTTCTGCAAGCGAACTTCGCTTATGAGCTGACCATCAACTCCGAGGCCTTTCGCGCCCAGGGCGTCGAAGCATCGGTCGAAGGCGGAATCGGATCCAACATCTTTCTTCGCGGTGGCTACACCTATCTCGACGCCGTCGTGCAACGATCCTTCACCAACGACGACCAGGCATTGCTCGGCCCCATCCCGACCTTCGACGGTATTCCCGTCGGTCCGTATTCCCCGCTAGAAGGCGCGCGCCCGTTCCGTCGCGCACCGCACACCGGCTACTTCACGGCCACCTACGCAGGCAGCCGTATCACCGGCGTCTTCAACGCTGCCTTCGCCAGCCGCTCCGACGATTCAACGTATCTCGAAGGTGAGGACGCAGCCGGCGGCAACAGCCTTCTGCTGCCTAATCGCAATCTCGATTTTGGCTACGCTAAGCTCGACCTCGGCGGGAGCTTCCAGTTAATGTCCTGGGCGGACATCTATGCGCAAGCGGACAATCTGCTCAACAACCAGCACATTGCGCCTATTGGCTATCCCAGTCTTCCCTTCACCCTGCGCGCGGGTCTTCGTCTGCGCTGGGGGCCCGGAAGCCACCATTGACATGGTTTGGATGCCAGGGTTCGGAGGGGCGAGGTTCAGGAACCAGCAAGGCCAGGATCGGTCAGTTGCCAGCTCGATTGAATCGCGCTGAGGCTTGACACCGTTTTCCGCCCCTCTTTTCCACAAGAACGCTACTGCAAAGCCCCGATTTGCACTGAAAATTACTCTCGCTTCCCGTTTTCTCCCTTGGAATCACAGATCAAACTGTCCTAGAATAGCTACTTCCCAACAGGACTGTCTCCCTGAGTTTTTCGTTCAGGGCGCTTTTAGTTCGCACCTTTTGCGAGGTAAAGGCGAAGAGAGATGTGATGCTCGTAGACGCAGAAATCGCTGAATCGGTCATTGAAGAAGACTCTCTCAAAGCTGTCGCATCAGCCTGTAGCCATGCGTGCGCATTGAAAGGGCTCCCGGATTCGCGTGGGGCCATGAAAACAAAGCTTTGGCGTCCTCCTGCGATCGATTCGATCGCTCTGCCGTCTCAAAATACGAATAAGAAGGTCCATTCCGGCGCACATCTCAAGCCCGGTGTTTCTGCACGCAGGGACCGTGTTTTACGCCGCATTCATCGAACTCCTCTACGTTGGCAACTGGGAGACACCACAACATGCCGGTTCAACGCAGCGCCCCGTGCTCTGCTGACCGGCGTGAAGTGCGCGATCGCGCAATCAGACTTGGCGCGCCAGCCCCAGTGCCGCAGTATTGCACGGGCAGCACAGCCATATCATTGCGCAGTTTTTTGTTGAACGCTAACCGTCACTTTGGAGGACAGTTATGACATTCCGCCGGATTTGCATGTGCGCCATCGGTTGCGTCGTGCTTTTCGCTGGGGATCTTCTACTCGCGCAACAGACTCTCGGATCGTTGAATGGCACGATCACCGATACCTCGGGCGCGATGATTCCCGACGCTACTGTCACGGCTACCAACACCGCCATCAACGTCACCAGAACCACCACGACGCAAAAGACAGGTTTCTATCAGATCTTCAATTTGCCGGTCGGAACCTATGTGGTTTCTGTCAGCCATAAAGGCTTCCAGACGATGTCCCTCAGAGGCATCTTTGTCCGCGAGGCACAGGCCACCACGGTCAATGCGGCGTTGAAGATCGGCGAACACACTGAAACCGTCGAAGTGGTCGCCAACCCAATGATCGATGCCACCGACGCCACCGTCGGCTCGACGATGGATTCTCAGCAGATCGCAGCTACGCCTCTCGCCACCGGCAGCTTTACCCAGCTTGCCGTTCTCACGCAGGGCGCCAGCGCGGAACTGCTCAGCGGGCTAAACACCAACTCCGGTCTCGGCAATCAGAATATTGACGCCAACGGCCAGCGCGCCACATCGAACACCATGCAGGTCAACGGCGTCGATGTTAGCAACATCTTCAACGGCATGACCTCCAGCGGTCTCACCTCACAGCGCTACAACTTCAACATCGGTGAGGGTTCGACCATCGGCGGCGCCTCGAACGAAGGCGTATCGGTCTACGGATCGATCGGCAACAGCCTGCCTTCTCCTCCGCCCGACACTGTCACCGAACTCCGCGTCAACACTTCAATGTATGACGCACAGCAAGGCGCCACTGCCGGCGCGCAGATCGACGTCAACACCCAGTCCGGCACCAACAACTTTCACGGACAGGCCTATGGAAACTTCGCCAACAATGCCTGGAACGCCGATCCATATTTCTTCAATCAGGCGTATCAGCTCGCGCAGCAAGGCATCGGCGCTTTCCCGCAATCTCTGCAGAATCCTTATCTGAACCGCTGGACTACCGGCGCGACCCTCGGCGGGCCTATCAAGAGGGACAAGATCTTCTTCTTCGGCTCGTACCAGTACATGTCCTCGACCGACCAATCCACCGGTCTCTCGCAGATGACCGTGCCTTCCGGCCTCACCAACGATCGTTCCGCCGCGGGCCTCGATGGGGCCGCTCAGAGCTGGAGCGCATCCGGCAAAGCCTTCACTGGCGCCATCGATCCCATTGCGATGGCCCTGATGAATGCCAAACTGCCTGACGGAAGCTACCTGATCCCCTCCGCGCAGAGCGGCAATAGCTACGCGTTTGGCGTTCCCAACGTCACACTCGTTGGCAACTCCGTTATGACCGCCGCGCAGGCAAACGCCAACATCGACTGGCAGATCAACGGCAAGGATCGCCTCTCCACCAAGTACTACTACCAGAACGATCCGGTCACGCTGCCCTACGGCTACTCCCAGACCGGCGGATTCCCCGTCACCCAGCGCAATGGTTCGCAGGTCGCAGCTATCGACAACACCATCGCCATCAACTCACATTTCAACTGGGAGCAGCGCCTGGGCTTCTTCCGCCAGTCCGGCTACGGCAGCTACCAGCAGACACTCACCAATCCCGGCGGCCCGTCAAACTTTGGCATCAATGGGTCAACCACAATTCCCTCGACCGCCGGCAGTGGTCCGTTCTTCAATGGCGGTCTGCCCGGCCTGAATCTCCAGGGATTTCCCAGCAGCGAGCTTGACGCCCCGAGCGTCCATGCCGGTCCCTTCAGCGCCTTTGCCGACATGGGCTTCTATCAGAACCGGCTCAATCCCTCCACCAACCTTATCTTCGTCAAGGGAAATCACACTATCTTCGCCGGCGGCGGTTACAGCTACACGCAATTGAATATCGAAAACAACCGCGGTGGAATCGAACAGCTCAAGACCTCCAGCTTTACCAACTTCCTGAAAGGAAAGGTACACGGTTCGAACGTCCTTGAAACCATCGATCCAACGACCGGCAAGAATAACGCCAATCGTTACTACCGCACCAACGAGATCGATAGCTATGTACAGGACAAATGGCAGATGAAGTCCAACCTCACCCTCACTCTCGGTGTGCGCTACGACTATCACGGCGGCATGACTGAGAAGTACGGTGACATGTTCAACTTTGATCCCTCACTCTACGACGTGACGAGTTCAACCGGCGGAGCCACACCCGGCGCCACATGGACCGTAAAAAACGCTGGATTCATCATCGCTGGCAACAACAAGCAGCACCCCACCCAGGGGGTCAGCAACTCCACGTTGACCGGCCGCCAATGGGGTATCTCCCCGCGTCTCGGTTTTGCCTGGTCTCCGTTTCGCAATCACAGCAACCTGGTTATCCGCGGCGCTGGCGGCATGTACTACGACCGTGGCGAGTATCTCGTCTATCTCTCGCAGCCTGCCGGCTCCGGCTACGGAGGTCCGTTCGGCGTTACTGAGTCCGCGCCTTTAGCGACCTACGTTACCGGTCAGGGCACAACACTCGAAGATCCCATCGGAGCGGCCTTCAGTTCCTCCGGCAGTCCTGCTTATGTCGCCCCCAGCGCCAATCCCGCCACCATCAATATCGCTCTCCAGAACGTACTGAATGCGTTGACCGGCTTCCCCAGCACAACAGACTACCATTACCAGTACGGAGCCAACTGCGGCGGCATTCAGAACCAGGAGGGCTACTACCTCTGCCCGACTACGCTCAACTTCGGTACTTATGCCAGAAACAATACGCTGCCTTACACCATCAACTACTCCCTCGACATTCAGTGGCAGCCCACGAACAACATCGCTCTCGACATTGGCTATGTAGGCAATCGCGGCCGCCACGCCGTCGTGCCGGTTCCCTTCAATGCGCCGGGCATCGCCACTTCCACCAATCCAATCTGGGGACAGACCTCTACCTATGGCCTCGAGGTCCTCAACCAGAACTCTATGAGCGACGGCTACGACTACGATCCCATCGCCGGCGAACCCTGGAATACCGAGGACGGTGGCAACACCGACTTCCGTGCGCCGTTTATCGGCTTCAGCCCCAGCGCCTCGTCCTACAAGACCGCTGGCGTCTCGGCTTACGACGGGCTCCAGGTCCATCTCGACAAACGTTTCTCACACAACTACCTGCTCGGCGCAAGCTACACCTGGAGCCATGCCCTCGACGAGCAGAGCGATCTGGGATTGTTCTTCACTGGCGGCAATCCTAAAAACCTTCGCAACTCCTATGCATCGTCCGACTTCGACCGCACGCACGTCTTCTCCGCTTACTTCCAGGTCTCGGTGCCCAATATGGCCCGGGAACACTCGCTTGCCAGCCAGTTCGTCAACGACTGGAGCCTGAACGGCACCGCGATCCTGCAAAGCGGCGAACCCTACTCCCTCTATGAGTTCTATGGCGCGGTCGGCAGCATCATGTTCGGCAATAACCCCACGCTCATGAATCCCATCATCGGCATCAAGGATCCTTCGCATCCGAAAAAGGCGATGACCGGCAATCTTGGCAACGTGCGCGGCCCGGGTGGCAGTTGGTATCCGACCATCGACACATCACAACTTGCCATCAACTACCTGAAGCCTGGCATCGATGGCATTCCGGTCTCATCCGGCAGCGACCCGCAGGACATCTACGAGACCGACTTCGCTCCTCCGCAGCGCAACATCTTCCGCCAATCCGCCCAGGAGCAGCTCAATCTCTCTCTGCGCAAACAGTTCAAGATCCGCGACCACTACTCGCTCCAGTACGAATTCAATATTTTCAACGTCACTAACACCACCAGCCTCGACGTACCCACGGATCAGGGGCAGATCCGTCAGTTCAACTCCTGCTCAAACTCCGCCATTACGGCAGGCAACAACTGTTTTAACCCGCAAGCTTTTTACGTCAACTATGGTCAGGTCGTCACCAGTCCCAACCCGGCTGATCAGCAATCCGCGCTTACCAACCTCGATGAACTTCCCTATTCCACCGGATCGGGAAAGAATCTGACCCTCCCCACCTACATTCCGATCGGCGCCAATGGCTGTATGGCGCAGAATGCACTTTCCGCAGGCTGTGTAAACAACGTCGCCAACTTCGGCTCGGTCTCCAATACCATCGGAAGCAATCGCATGATCACGATGGGCTTCCACTTCACCTACTGAGCGAACCACTGCACCAGCGAACCGGGGCTTGTTCTTCAAGCCCCGGTTCGCGCTTTCCCCACTTTCCCACAAAAGTTCAGTTCCGGCCCTCGTTTTCCACCGCAGTTGAAGCGATTTCCCGCTTCTTCATACTGAAATCAAACTCCCTGCCTTAAAATGGCGTATTGGTAGTTGAACAGCTCTGCGAATTTTCTTCGACGATTGTTCAGTTCGCACCCTTTATGCGGCTGAAGCATCATTAGCATTGGATGCAGTCGAAAACAGCAATCGAGTTGCCGGCGATTGAATAGGTCTTCCAAAGCCATTGCGACGATCTGCAATCCATGCATTTTCACTGAAAGCGGCGTGAAATTTGTGTGAGGGCATGACAGAGACGCTTTGGGCTTGTACGCCAGCAACCGGCCGCTTCCATGACTCCGGCATGCGAATGCGGCGTCCGATCGCGTTGCGAATATCCGATTCACTCCCCACTCTCCTCCGCGCTTCTTTCACATCCTCTTCATTGTGGTCCTGTAATTTTGCATCTTGGAAGCTTCGCAATCGAGGGCCCCGACCGCATGGTCTGGCCCACTGCTGTGTGTCTCCTGTCTCTATTTGAGACCTGAGAACCACAAAGCGAATGAAACAAAATCATGGAGTCAGAGATATGGTTGCTCGTTGCACGATCTTTGCTATTGCGGGCAAGCATAGGCAGCAGTGGCCCTTGCATCTGCCCGCTCCGTTCGTTCTCGCGCCGCAGCATTGCAGGAGCGGCGCGCGTCTTTTCTTTTGCAGTTATCTGATAAACGCAAACCATCAATTTAACTTTGGAGAGCAGTTATGAAATCGCAAACAAATCGCCTCAGCCTTCTGCCGCTTGTTCGGCATTTGCGCATGAGCAGCACCTTTGCAGCTTTGGCCTTCGCGTTCTTATTCTCCGTCTCGCTGCTGCGCGGCCAGACCGCCGTCGATGGCGCCATTGGAGGAACAGTTCTCGACACCACGGGTGCGGTCGTCGCGGGCGCCAATGTCCAGACGATCAACAACGGAACCAATGCCCAGCAAACTGCTGTGACGGACAACTCCGGTTACTTCCGCATCATCCACCTGCAACCGGGACTCTACACCGTCACCGTCACGGCTCCGGGCTTCAGCACCTTCAAGTCCACAAACCTCACCGTCCAGGTGGGCCTGCTTACCGATCTCCAGGCCCGCCTCAAGGTCGGCAGCGCCACACAGACCGTTCAGGTGACGGACGCGGCGCCGCTCGTCAACACCACATCGCCTGAATTCGCCGGTGTTGTACCCCAGCTCACCCTGCACGACCTGCCAGAGAACAACTACCGCTGGTCGGCCTTCGCCCTGCTCACGCCGGGCGTCGTCAACGACGCGAATGGCTTCGGCCTGCTCAGCTTCCGCGGTCAAAGCACCCTGCTCAACAACATCACCTTCGACGGCGCCGATGACAACGAAGCCTTCTGGAGCGAGGAACGCGGACGCACCCGCGCCGGCTACTCCACCATCAAGGCCGCTATTCAGGAGTTCCAGGTCAATACCTCCAACTACTCCGTCGAGTACGGCCGCTCCGCTGGCGGCATTGTGAACGCCGTCACCAAGAGCGGCACCAACCAATTTCACGGCGAGGGCTATTACTTCGATCGCGACAGCGCCTGGGCCGCACAGAACACCTACGTGACGCATCCGGTCGAGGTTTCAACGAACCCCATTCGATACGAGGTGCAGTCCTTCAAGCCAACCGATCTCCGCCGCCAGTACGGCTTTGAGGTGGGCGGCCCCATTCTCAAAGACAAGGTGTTCTTCCTGCTCGCCGCCGACCGCTTCTATCACGACTTCCCTGCTGCAGCCACTATCCTCGGCACCAGCTCCAACGCCAACTTCTACACCGCTGCCGACGCCACCTTACCCTCCGGCAAGACCTGCGGCGGCTCCGGCGCCGCCGCTCCCAACTACCAGGACGCCAATGTCTGCCAGATCGTGAAGGATACCGGTCTACCCTACGCCAACGCCTATACCGCCTACAGCCAGGGCATCATCGGCCTGACCTCCATGCTTGGCACGGTGCCTCGTGTCGGCGATCAAACCATCTATTTTCCAAAGATCGACTGGCAGATCAACCAGCGTAATCACTTCGCCGTAGAGGCCAACCGCATGCGCTGGACCTCGCCGGCCGGCATCCAGACCAGCCCCGCCGTCGGGTACGGCATGGCCAGCTTCGGCAACGACTACGTCCGCGACAACTGGATCATCGCCAAACTCGATACCTTCATCACAAACGCGACGAGTAACGAAATCCGCTATCAGTACAGCCGCGACTTCGAGTACGAGTTCAACCAGACCCCCACCAGCTACGAGCAGAACAATCTGGTCAAGACCGCCAGTTACACCAATCCTCTGGGCTTGCCGCCCAATGTCTATCTCGGCGGCTTCTTCCAGTTCGGCACGCCCCAGTTCCTCAACCGCGCCGCACTGCCCGACGAGCGCCGCTACCAGATCTCCGATACCTTCGAGTGGATCAAGGGCAATCACACCCTCAAGTTCGGCGAGGACTTTCTCCACACCGACGACCTGATCTCCAACCTCTACAACCAGTACGGCGGTTACAGCTACAGCGGCAACCAGGCGCTGGGCAATTTCTTCTCCGACTTCTACCTCTCGCAGAATCCCGTGGCCGGCAAAACCGCTCAGAACTACACCTACTTCAATCAGGGCGCCGGACTCCCTGGCCTCGAATTCACAACCGGCGACTACGGCCTCTTCGCCCAGGACGAGTGGAAGTTCAATCCCCGCCTCAGCCTCACGATGGGCATCCGCTGGGACTACGAGGCGCTCCCCGCGCAACAACTGCCGAACACTGCCATCCCGCAAACTCTCAGCCTCAAGGACAGCAAGGCCAACATCGGTCCCCGCGTCGGATTTGCCTACGATGTCTTCGGCACCGGCAAGACCATTATCCGCGGCGGCTATGGAATGTTCTTTGCTCGCGTCATCAACTCCACCGCCTACCAGGCCCTCATCGGCAGCGGAAACCCGCAGGGGCAGACCAATCCGCGCCTCTCACCTGGCCTCAATGCCTGCGCGCCTGTCTTTCCGCAGGTCATCGCACCCAGCAATTTCTCGACCTGCCTCGGCGGCTCCAGCGGCAATACCACCGTCGACTACATGGACCCCAACTTCAAGATGCCTGAGATTCACCAGGCCGACCTGAGCATTGAACAGCAACTCAGCTCAAACGACGTCTTCACCCTTTACTGGCTCGGCGACTACGGCCGACGCCTGCCCGACTTCGTCGACACCAACCTGCCCACTCCGGTGCCCGTCACCTTCGTCATCAACGACCCCAACCATACCGGTCCGCTACCCAACGGATCCACCTTCATCACCAACGCATTCTTCGCCACGGCCAACGCCAACAATCGGCCCAATTCCAACTTCAGCACCATCACCGACATCTTCAGCGGCGTCACCTCCAACTACGAGGCCATGGTGGCCGAGTACCAGCACCGCCTCTCGCACTCCATCTCACTCAATGCAAACTTCACCTGGTCCCACGCCATGGACTACGGCGAAAACAACACCACGGGCGCATCGGCCAATGCCCTGCTCGATCCCACCAACATTCGCCTCGACTACGGCAACTCCAACCAGAACGTGCCTTATCGCCTGAGCATCTTCGGCATGGCCCAGTCGCCCTGGCATCTGCACGGGCCTCTCGGCTACCTGGCCAATGATTTCCAACTGGCGCCCGACTTCCAGACCCAGAGCGGTCTGCCCTACTCGCCGGGCATCACCAGCTTCAGTTCCGCGCTCTATCAGAACGGCGCCGCCACCCAGAGCAAGCTGGTCACATCCTCCTTCAATGGATCCAACGGCGCCAACCCCCGCGTGCCGACGATCATTCGCAACGCCTACCAGTACCCCAAAACCTGGCAGGTCGACCTGCGCGCCTCCAAGAGCATTGTGATCCACGAAAACTACAAACTCGAATTCCTCACTGAGGCCTTCAACCTCTTTAACCACCAGAACGTGACCGGCATTGGGACCACCGCTTATCAGGTCACCGAAAACACCACCACGCACCAGAACACGCTAACCCCCTACACCAGCACGCCTTACCAGTCCATCACCAGCACCGACAACAGCAACTTTGCCTACAACATCCGCCAGGTGCAGATGGCTCTGCGCCTCACCTTCTGAACCATGCATTGCAGCGAGGCCCCCGGCCAAAACCGGGGGCCTTGTTTTTATGACGGCCAAATCGGTCTCGAATCGGATCAGCGCCGCCATTTTCACTTCCCTCGCCTCTGCACGATACTGTTTCTATGGCAGAACCGCCGCAAACCACCAAGCCAACGCAGGACGCCATCCGCATCACTCCCGGCACGCGCATGAAAACCGCGCTTCTGCTGGCCATCCTTGCCGACGTCCTCCAGCTCTTCGTCATTCCTGTCTTCATTGAAGGCGCCGCCTCACCCGCCGACGACATCTTTGACCTAGCCATGGCCGGCATTCTCTCTTCACTCCTCGGCTGGCACTGGGAGTTCCTGCCCTCCTTTGCCGGCAAACTCATTCCCGGCGTCGATCTCGTGCCGCTCTGGACCCTCGCCGTCGCCAACGTCTATCGCAAGGCCCGCCCGCGCCCCGAGGCTGCGTAGCATCTCCTTGTCTTGTCCTTGATGTTCGGCACCAAAGTGCGCCGGTCATCCTGAGTGAATTTTGGGCGCGTTCCTTGCGACAAGGCATGTTGAAGCACGCATTTCGCCGTTTCGACCGCGGCCGCGAGCTTTGGATTCACCGCGTCAATGCTGACTTCACCCACTCGCGTGCCGCATCGCGGAATCAATCCACGCGGCTTGAAAACGCTCGCGGACAAAAACCATCCCAGCGTATCATCAAGCGTGACCATGTCACTCCATCGGCAAATTATTTTCGTTCTCGCTTCCATCCTCGGCGCAGCCACGCTTTCCGCGCAGGCCGTCATTGACCACCGCTACTCAAACACCGACGCGCAGAGCCTCATCGGCCTGCCCATGGGAAGCCACAAAACCATCGTCGACAAGCTGGGCGACCTCAAGTGGTCGCAATGGAGCCTCAAACGCAAGCCGCTCGATACACCCATCGGCTTCAGCTCCCAGATGGATGGCGAACTCGCCATCCAAGCCTTCGCCGGCGCCGGCTCGCTCAGCGTGACCAGCCAGCGGCTCTATCGCGGACGTTATCCTTTCATTCTTTCCTCGGCGCGCATGGGCAGCATCGCGCTTGAAGAACTGGCCTTCGCCGTCGATCCCGACGCCAAACCCGGCGAGATCCCCACCGCCCACTCCGGCGCGCGAGGCATGGACGTGGTTCGCCTCACATTCGGCAATGATGGCGCAGCCGCGGCCGAAGTCACACTCAAGCTCAGCGGACGCGAGCGCAATCTTCCCGGCCACGTTGTCGGCACAATGCTCGAAAACGGCGCCGGTGAAGACGTTGCGCTCGTCGCCGAAACCGCCGGCGCCGCATTCGCCGCCGAAGACAACGGTCTCACCCTCGCGCTTCGTCTTTCCGTTCCCGCCCGCGGCAGGAAAACCCTCTGGATCGAACTGCCCTATGAGTGGCCGGCCGCGCGCAACGGAGAGCTCTCGCGTGAGAGCGGCGAAGCGCTGCTCGCCAAAGCCGTCGCGCAGTGGGATGGTCTCTGGTCGCACGCCACCAAGGTCGACTTCCCGCAAAAAGAGATCAACGACTTCTACTACTCATCGGTCGCCTACGTACTCATCCTCACCGAATTCGACGCCCGCGGCGATCTCTGGGCGCTCGACGGCCCCGCAGTCTACCGCCAGTATTGGGGCCGCGGTGAGTACTTCCAGGCGCGCGCCATGGAGGTCGCCGGGTTCATGACGCCTGCGTGCGAGAGCGTGGAGCACGCCTTCCACCTGATGAACGACGACGGCGAGTGGGACTTCCCGCCCACCAGCGGCTGGCCCGCATGGGACAACTCCGGTGGCAACGCTGCCGCAGTCTGGGACTACTATCTCTTCTCGCGCGACAGGTATTGGCTCGCGCAAGCCTATCCTTACCTGATCCAATCCGCCGCCTGGATTCGCGATCACCGCGAAGAATCCACGCTCGAAGGCGTTGCCGGCATTCCTATTGGCGCACGGCCCATTCACCGCATGATTCCCTCGCACTGCCGCACCGAACCAGATCCCCTGCTCCAGCCCGGCGAGAAAACCTATTGGTACGGCCTGCTGCCATGGAGCTATGGCGACTCCGGCCTGCCTGAAGGCCACTCCTTTTCGCACAACTTCCTCGCCGACTACGCCGTCAAAGTCACCAGCGAAGCCGCGACTGTTCTCGGCCATCCCAACGACGCGGCCTGGCTCAATCGCGAGTATGCAGCCTTCACCGCCGCCATTCACGACGATGTGAAGCGCGCCGTAACGCTTGAGACCACCACTCCACCCTATCTGCCCGCCATGCCCACCTATCCGCAGGGCGCTTACTCGCAGACCTTTCTCGCCGTCTATCCCACCGGACTCTACGCACCTGACGATCCGCTCGTCACCGGACTCATTACCCGCATGGAGCACGAAGAAAAGCAGGGACTGCCTACCAACGTTGCCTGGGCCGGACCTGCCGGCGTCTGGGCAGGCGAGTCGATGAACATGGCCGAAACTTACCTGCTGCGCGGCGAAAAGCAGAAGGCCGCCGACATGCTCATCGCCGCGCTCAACCACAGCTACACCACCAACGTCTGGAAGGAAGAGATCCTGGTCGATGTCAACGCGCCGCGCGCCTGCAACACGCCGCACTCGAAGCGCAAGGACATGGAAGGCACTGGTGACATGCCCGAAGCCTGGGCCAACGCCAACCTCGTGCTCCTGCTGCGCGACATGCTCTTGAACGAGCGCGACGGCAAGCTGCATCTGCTGCCGGGCCTCACGCCGAGCTGGGTGCCCACCGGGAAAACGCTCACGCTCGACAACGCGCCCGTCACCACCGGCGGCACGGTGAGCCTGCGCGTCAAGCATGCAAGCGCAAACCTCTGGCGGATCGCCATCGATCCCCACGGCGTGCCGCGCGACTTCGTTCTCCACTTCCCCTTCGAACCCGGCACGCGTGTCCGCGTCGACGGCAAATCGACCACCACCGCCTCCGAACTCAACCTGACCGTCGACCAACCCCGCACCGTGGAGCTTGAACTCGAATGAAGCGCCGTGACTTTCTTTCGACCGCAAGCGCAACCTCCGCCTTTTACCTCGCGCCTCACTGGCTTCGTGCGCAAAGCGCCGCCGCGCCCATCTCGGCCACGCTCACCATCGACGAGTCCTCAGCCCTCGCCATCATTCCGCCGGACTTCACCGGCCTCAGCTACGAATCGGCGCAACTCGCAAATCCCGCTTTCTTTTCCACGGCGAATACCGTACTCATCGCGCTCTTTCGCGAGCTCGGCGATTCGGGCGTTCTGCGCCTCGGCGGAGACACCAGCGAATTCACCGCATTCACCACAAAAGAACCACCGCCCGCCGCTCCATTTGACGCCGTTGGCCCCGACACCAGTAAGAACGTCAAATCCGACACGCCCATCACACCAATAAGTCTGCGCAACCTGCGCGCATTTCTCGACGCCACCGGCTGGCGCTGCCTCTACGGCCTCAATCTCGGCCGCGGCCCCATCGATCGCGCCGCTGAAGAAGCTTCCTACGCTGAAAAAATCCTCGGCCCGCGCCTGATCGCCTTCCAACTTGGCAACGAACCCGACGCATGGCGCAATCGCTACCGCCCTGCCACATGGTCCTACGCCGACTACTGGAAGGAGTGGACCGCGGCACATGCCGCCATCGTCACGCGCGTGCCTCAGGCAAAATTCGCCGGCCCCGATGTCTCAAACAAAATGGCCTACGTCACCGGCTTTGCCGCGGACGCCAGGCGCAGCGCACCCGATGTCGTCATGCTCACCTCGCACTACTACGCCATGGGCCCAGCGGGCAGGCCGGGCATGACCATCGACCGGCTGCTTTCGCCCGATCCCAGGCTCGAACGCGACCTCAAGATCGCCGTAACCGCCGCACGCGGCGCCGGCCTGCCCTACCGCATGAGCGAAGGAAACTCCTGCTGGAACGGCGGCCAGCCTGGCGTGAGCGACACATTCGCCAGCGCCTTGTGGGCTGCTGACATGATGTTGCAGTTCGCTTCTGGCGGCTGTTCCGGCGTCTGCCTACACGGCGGCGGCAGCGGCTTCTACACGCCCATCGCAGGCAGTCTCGCGGCAGGCTTCGGGCGCCGCCCCGAATTTTTCGGCATGAAGATGTTCAAGCCATTCGCCGGCGCAACGCTCGTCCGCGCCACGCTCGATTGCGCCAACGATCGTCTGAGCGCCTACGCCGCCCGGCGATCCGGCTCCACGCTTACGATCGTCATCAACAAAACCAACCAGCCGGCAACGATTCGCACCTCGCTGCATCGCGCGCACAAGCAATGGCAACTCGACGCACCAGCCATCGACGCCAAACAAGGCATTGCACTCACTGAAAGCGCCGCAACGGCGCTGCACAGGAATTTGTTGCACATTCCCGCATTCACGGCAGTTCTGCTGGAAAAGTAAAGGGGAAAAAGATGAGGCACGTCAAAAAGAATTGGAGCCGCCGCCGCTTTCTGCGCGGCGCATCCCTCACCGGCGCAGTGCTCGCACAACGCGGTTCCCTGCCTGCGCTGCACGCGCAAATCCCCGCCAAGTCCGGCGCGAGCGAACACATTCTCTTCTTCGAGCAGCCCGCCGCGGAGTGGCGCGACGCTCTTCCCGTCGGCAACGGGCGCCTGGGCGCGATGGTCTTCGGCAATCCTGTACATGAACGCCTTCAGCTCAACGAAGAGACCATCTGGATGGGCGAGTACCGCGACCGCAACAATCCCCAGGCCAGCCGAACTTCCGAGGTCCGCAAGCTGCTGATGGCCGGCAAGGTCCACGAAGCCGAAGCCCTAGCCGCAGGAGTGATGATGGGCATACCGGATCGTCTTCCCTGCTACCAGACGCTCGGCGACCTGTGGCTCGACTTCGAGAACGTGCCAGCCGCAGTCACAAACTATCGCCTTGAACTCGATCTCGACGAAGCCGTCGCCAAAACGTGTTTCACCGCCGCCGGTGCCGAGTGGACCCGCGAAATCTTCAGTTCAGCGCCGCGCAACACGATCGTCGCGCGCATCGAGTCCACGAAGCCCTTCGCGCTCACCGTACGGCTCGATCGCCCCGCGCACGGTGAAACCATCGCCGCGGCCAGCGACCGTCTGGTGATGACCGGCGCAGCCCGTCCCGTCAAGCCCACCGTCGATCCAGCGACGCAGGAACGCCAGGTCGGCGTGGCCTTCCGCGCAGAGGTGAGAGCCATTCCCGAAGGTGGCTCCGTGCGCGCTGTCAACCAAACACTTCGCATCGAAAACTCCCGCGCCGTCACGCTCCTGATCGCGGCATCGACGGTCTTCCGCGAGCGCAATTCTGACGGCATGGCCTCGGCCTGCGCGCGCAATCTGCGCACCGCCGCCGGCCGCTCCTACAAGGAACTGCGCGCCGAGCATGTCGCCGATTACCGCCGCTACGCAGCCCGCGCCAGCGTTCGTCTCCTCGACGGCCCCGATCCATTGCGCAACCTCGCCACCGACAAGCGCATGGCACGCCTCCGCGATGGCAGCGACGATCCCGGCCTTATCGCCACCTATTTTCAGTACGGCCGCTACATGCTCATCAGCAGCAGCCGGCCCGGCACGCTGCCCGCGAATCTGCAAGGCATCTGGAACGAAAGTCTCGATCCACCATGGGGGTCCAAGTTCACCGTCAACATCAACGCCGAAATGAACTACTGGATGGTCGAGTCCGCCAACCTCGCCGAGTTGCACACACAGTTATTCGACCTTCTCGATTCCACGCGCGCCTTCGGCTCCGCGACCGCGCGCAAATACTACAACGCCCGCGGATTCGTCGTCCATCACAACACCGACATCTGGGGCGACTCCATCCCTGTCGACCACGTGCAGGCCGGCGTCTGGCCCATGGGCGCGGCCTGGCTCTCGCTGCATCTCTTCACGCATTACACCTATAGTCTCGACACCGCTTTCCTGCGCGACCGCGCTTATCCGCGCCTCAAAGAGATTGCCGAGTTCTTCCTCGACTACCTTGTTCCCGGCCCCGATGGAACGTTGCTGAGCGGTCCCAGCCAGTCGCCGGAAAACAAGTACAAGCTGCCCGACGGAACCACCGCCAGCCTCTGCATGTCTCCCGCCATGGACTCCGAGATCATCCGTGCCGTCTTCGATCGCGTGGCGCGGTCAAGCAGGATTCTCGGCGTCGACGACGTGCTCCGCGCCCAGGTCGAAGCCGCGTCCAAACGCCTGCCGCCCTTCAAAATCGGCAAGAACGGCACGCTGCAGGAGTGGGACGAAGACTACGCCGAGACTGAGCCTGGCCATCGCCATATCTCGCATCTCTTTGCGCTCTACCCTGACCATCAGATCACCTTGCGCGAGACGCCCAAACTCGCCCAGGCCGCGCGCGCCGTGCTTGAACGCCGCCTGGCGTACGGCGGCGGCAGCACCGGATGGAGCCGCGCCTGGATCATAAATTGCTTCGCGCGTCTTGAAGACGGTGAATCCGCGCATGAAAATCTGCTGGCGCTGGTGCGCAGATCCACACGGATGAATCTCTTCGATGTTTGCGGAATGAAAGCGAACTCGCCGTTTCAGATCGACGGCAACCTGGGCGGAACCGCGGGTATTGTTGAGATGCTCTTGCAAAGCCACGAAGGCACGCTGCGATTTCTTCCCGCGCTGCCCTCAGCCTGGCCTGTGGGCAGCTTCAGTGGCCTGCGCGCGCGCGGCAACATCGAGGTGGATTGCGCGTGGCGCAACGGTAAGGCAACCGCGGCAACTCTGCGCGCCCATGCTGATGTCCACTCTGCCCTCGCGGCGCCCGCGGGTCAGCGCATCCTGCGCGTCACGCGACTCGGCAAGGAACTTCCGTTGCAAACCGCCGATGCACAGACCGCGCGTGTGAATCTGCGCGCCGGTTCGCAGTACCGCGTTACATTTGCTTGACCGGCACGCCACTAACGATTCTCAATGAGGGCCGCCTCCACCGCCGTGGCCTCCACCGCCTCCACCACCGTGGCCACCACCACCGCCGTGGCTGCCTCCGCCTCCACTGCCGCCGTGGAAGCCTCCACCACTACCTCCAGCGTGGAAGCCGCCACCGCCGCTGCTGTGAGAACTTCCCAAACTGTGGAGGCCGCCGCTGCTCCTGCCCGAGCGCGATAAACTACCGCTCGAATAACTCCGGGATGAGCGATCACCCGGCGTCAGACCGCGCATGCCCGACGACGTCCGTTGCGACGTGTAGCTCTGCCTGCCAAGACTACCGCCGGGAACATAGCTCCTCGACCGTCCGGCCGTTCCGCCGAGAAGATAACCACCCCTGCTCTCCGGGAGTGGATGAGAGCTCAGTCCATTACCCCGCTGAGTTCCTGCGCTCCCGAGCGCGCTGTGGTTCCCCGAAGCAACAAACCCCTGATGCGTATAAACCGGCTGCGACGGCAGCGGGTGAATCGCGCGCACTGTGCTTCCCGCAATGGTCACCGGAGCGCTTTGACCGCGAGCCGGCAATGCTCCATGCGCAAAAACCCCATGTCTGCTCACCGGGATCACCGGCATGGGATGATGACCGATCGGCCGACGCGGCGGATACGGCCTGGCCACTGGTTGATACCCTGCGGGTCCAGATCCGATATTCGGACCGCCATAGTAGCCAGATCCCCACCACGGCATGTAACCGCCAGCTCCTGGCGCCCATCCCCAGCCGAAGCCGCCGTAGTAGTTCCACATCCCGAACTGGAACGGCAGGTAGCCCCACGGATAGCCAGACGCCCACACATAGCCGTAACCGGGCGCAAATGTCCAATTCCCATTCCCATACGGGTCGAAGCCCGGGTCCGCTGCATCAAACGGCGACCAGATGTTGCCTTGCCCGGGCACATTGTACCAACTGCCATTGGCGCTCAGATCGCTCCAGGCCGGACTCCCCGTCCCACTCCCCAGAGTCAGCGGCGTCTGCGACTGCGTTGCCGACTCTGCCGTCAATGCCTCGTCGCGGTCGGAGTTCCAGGCATCCCAGGAATCGGGTTCAATTGACTCGGAGACCAGATATTGATTCGGGTCAGTGGCGTTCAGCGTAATCATTTCCCCGCCATGGAGATCGGTTTCGGCTGCTACGCCATTGGGCGAACTATCGATCTGCAAATGTGCATTGCCGGAGAAAACAGAGACCATACCCGGAGGCGTGTCCAAATCAACACGCAGCACGGTGAAGCCGCTGGTTGTGACCACGTTTGACCCAAAGTGCACGTCTATCTTGCCGGCCTGTCCCCCGCCCTGGAACTCCAGGTAAGCCAAGCCTGAGTTCACTGTCACTTCGGCGACGCCCGAGGAGCCTGAACCGTGCAGTACCTGAAGAGTCAACGAGCTGTCCGGAGCCAGCCGGGCCACGCTCCCGTCCTCAAACTGAATCTCGGCCTTCCCGTCGTCCGCCGTCGTCAGTTGCTCGCCCTCAAACAGCGGTGTATTCACCGTTGCGTGGTCAGCCAGCACCTGGCTGCCCTGCGCCAGCGTCACCTGCCCGTCGACGTAGCTCAGGCGCACGGCGCGCCGCAGTTGACTTGCGCCTTGTTGAGCATCCTGAGTCTGCGCCGTCACTCCGACACCAAGCAACCCCAGAGTCAGCAGCGCCAGCCCCGCAACTCCCTTGCAATTCCCCATGGTTTTCATAGCGCCCTGCCCTTCCATGCCTGGCGGCTTTCTTTCCGCTCAACGGCATCCCAACATAGATTGGACACACTTTCCCACTAAAATGTCGCCCTAAAACAAAGATTTATGTCGGCCCCTGCGCCAGCAGCAGCCGCGCCCGTTTCCTCACTCGTTCCAGTACGCTGTCATTCTCCGCCAATCGCTCCAGAATCCCTCGAATCACGCCAATTTGCCGGGCCCGGCCTTCTTTCGTAGCCTCGGATAGGGACTGCATCTCCGCATCCAGTCCCAGCGGATCGTGCTCAAGCAGCAACTCTAGGCGCGCGCCAGTCAGAATCGTCTCCGCAACCCCCTCCAGCGAGTTTCCCAACGCCTCGATCTCTTTATCCTTCGAGTAGTTGAAGGTACACGACCCATGCTCCTGCGGCCCTGAGTAGCTGAGCGTCTTCCAGCCCTGAAATGCGACCTTCAGATGGCTCTCACAGGGATCGTTGAACCACTGGTGGCGTCCAGCCACCTCGAAAACCCGGCCTGCATAGGCTACGCTCAACTGAATGTCGCGATCAACTGCCGGCTGCGCCATGGTCTCTGTGCCGTTACCAGGCGGCTTGCCCATTGCGGAACGGAAATGCCCGCTCCCATCGGGCCGCAGCGTCAGTGTCCATTGCGAAGGCGACAGACCGGGATTCGAATAGTCCATCTGAAAAACCGCCTCACTCGCAGCAGGCGTCTGTCCATGCGCCGCCACGGCCAGCAATGCGACCAAGAGCGCCAACGCCCTCATCGGCGCCTTCATCGGGCTAACCCTTGCAGCGTCAGAGTCTGCGCGGTGTGAATATGACAGATCGCAATTGCAAGCGCGTCGGCGGCATCGGCCGGCTGGGGCGGCTCGGCCAAGCCTAGCAATCGCGCCACCATGAATTGCACCTGCTCTTTCCGGGCCATTCCGTAGCCCACCACGCTCGACTTGATCTTCAGCGGCGCATACTCCGCCACTGGAATTCCCTGCTGCGCCGCCGCCAGAAGCGCCACGCCGCGCACCTGACCCAACTTGAGCGCCGATTTCGCGTTGACCGAGTAAAAAACCTCTTCCACCGCAACCGCATCGGGCCGCCAGCACACAAGCCGTGCCGTCAGTTCCCGAAAGACCTGATCCAGTCGCTCGGGCAATGACTGGCTCTTCGCCATGCGGATCGCTCCCATCGCCTGACAGACAAGCTGCGGCTGTCGGGCGCCGTCGTCTGACTCCACGACTCCGAAGCCCGTTACCTCGGTACCGCAATCGATGCCAAACACCCTCATCGGGTCCAAGTGTATCGCAGATAAGATAGGTAGACAGTGCGCAGGGGATCAAGTGAACAAGGGCGCAAGGAGGCGCATCATTTTGAGCAACTCCAACTGCCCTGCAAATCGCAGCCAGAACCGGGCATCATCGCTGCCCGGCAAATCCCCTCTTCCGGCGGCCCGTCAAGATCCGAAACCAACAGCAAAGGAAATTCATCCAACGGGTTACAAGCGTGATTCTTTCATCGAAGATTCATCGCGAGATCATGCAGCGCGCACCCGGGTGTTGCTAATTTATAGGAGACGGTTGCCAAAAAACCTTCAAACGTCGATGGACAGACTACAGGCAAATGCGAAGCGCAACGTAACTCAGTGGCTGAGCCAGGGAATCTCTCCGCGTCGTCTGGCTCTGACCCTCGCGTTGGGATTCGCTGTGGGCTGCATTCCCGTGGTCGGCATTCCCACGCTTCTCTGCGCGGCTCTGGCGCTGACGCTCCGCCTCAATTTCCCCGCCATTCAAGCGGCCAACTACGCCGCCATGCCGCTGCAACTCGTGCTTATCGTGCCTTTTGTGCGCCTTGGCGGGTGGCTGGTCGCCGCGCGCCCGGCCCACGCCGCGGCTCAGCCCCCGATGCAGCCAATCGTTACCCATTCCCTGCTGCATCTTCCGGTGATCCACGCCGTCGTCTGGGCGGAAGGACTGGCAGGCCAGGCCCTGCTGGCATGGCTCCTCGTTGCCGCTCCCGCCGTGGCGCTGATGACCCCTGCCCTCACGCGCATGCTGCGCCGCATCCCCGCACTCGGCGCCGCCGGAGACTGAGAGCCTTTCCCATGACCGTTCCTTCAGGCCATTCGTCGTGTGAACCTGCTGCCCGGCAACCTGTCTCCGGCACAAACCCTGACGTATCCGCGCATCTCATCCCCTTTCAAAGACCCAGTGTGCTTATTACGCGATTGAACAACGCGATGGTTGCAGCTTGGCCGTGATCTCGCGGGTATAAGGAAAGCACTAGACTCGCACTCGAATTCGCTGCGTCTATATGAGCGACTCCAAAACCCCACCCTCTAGCCGCTTGCCGGCCGTTCCACTGCATCAGTTCTGCCTGAGTGTCGAGGTTCCCGTTGTAGAGAACGCCGTTATCCTCGAGCAGAAGCGAGAGGATAAAAACAGCCTCTCCTGGGTTGCAGTTCGTTCCGTTGCGGTCCGCGGAAAAAAGCGCGGAAAAGGCATGGATGGCCGTCGCGTGTTCTCTGAACCCATGCACCGAGGCGTCGTTGGCTCTCCATGACGGCGGAGCGCCGATCCCCTGCATGAGATCGTTGAACGCCTTCGCTGCCGCTGCTTCGGGAACCAGCTTTCCATTGCCCGCCCGTGCCATTTGTTCAGCGTGCGCCAGTCGGCCGGCGAGTTTGTTGGCGTATTTTTCGCCCAGGAACTCGGTTTGGTACTCCTCCATTCGCCCGGAAGGAGATCGTCCGTATGTCCACTGATTGGGCAAGATCAGGTCAACCAGATCCCTGCTGTACTTGTGAATCCCCTCCGGATCGGTGGCCGCGGCCTCCTGGTTGAACAGGCAGTAGAGGACGTGGATACAGTTGGGCGGCTGTACTGCCTGAGACTCACGAGGCGCGTGCTGTGTGGCCGGCGTTCCGGCTGCACGGTTTTGAGCAGACGCTGCGCTTGCCCAAAGCGCCGTCAGGCACAGGATCGAAGTGACGCGCAACCAATATTTCATCAGGTCCTCCGCTGGGGGTTGAGGTGGCCCTCATTGTAACTACTTTTGATGACTCCGAAAGCAGTCTGGCCCGATTGCGATAAGGATAACCTTAAGCACGGGGGATTAGCGCAGCGACGGCTGTCACGTATTCGCGTGACATGTGAGATTACGCACGCGGGAGCCGCACAGGCTCAACCTAACCTTTTTCCCGCCCTATTTCCCCGCGTATGGGTCTGGAACCGGCTGCGCGCTGTCGATCCAGGCCGTATAAATCATGTCGCGCAACATGCTGGCGCCGGCGGCCAGGCGTGCCGCGGTAAAGCTGCGAGACTCGGCCGTGCCCGCGCCCGTAAAGCCTCCAGCCTTATCGAAACGGTAGACATCTTCGACGAAGGTTGCCGTGTGGCGCAAGTAGGCTACGTAGGCATCGAACATATTGCCCTGGATGAGATGTACCGGCGTCATCAGGGCCTGCACCTCGGGCGCATGAATGTTCGCCTCCACAAACGGGCTCTCGAACCGGTAGTGGATGTGGCGCTCAGTGGTATAGCCGTTGGGGTTCGGTCCCACCCAGCCGTTGTACTTGACCGTCGTATGCAGCGGCTGCGATCCGTCGCCCACATAATGGCCCAGCCAGCCGGCGTAAAAAACAATCGCGGCCTCGACCTGCTTTGTATCCTGGCCGGCGGCGCGCATCGTGCGATATTGGCGCATCGACTGCTTCAGCCTCTCCCACACTTCGTTGGTCTCCCAGGGCAGCAAGCCGACGGCTTCCGGGCTCTCGTGCGCGGCAAAGACCCTTGCCTCGAAGTCAAAGCGATTGTGCGGCAGCGGTCCCAGCGCGTCGGCTAGCTCCAAGTCGATAAAGTGCTCCGGCGCCTGAGCCGCGAGCAGTTCCGGCTCAGCGGCCTTCGAGCGCCAGCGGTCCGGCTCCGGCCCCAGGTACACAATCTCCTCGCTCGCTGCCGCCGAGCGCAAAAATGCGGGGACATCCGCCGGCAAATTGCTGACCGCAAGCCCGTTGACGATGCGGTGGCCCACATTGCCCCAGGCGTGCGCGGCCTGAGGCAGAACCGCCAGACAAAGGAGTACGGCTGCCGGGAAGGTACGGCGCAGAAGGATATTTTTTACTGCTCGATAAATCATGCAGTGAGTATAAGCGGCGCAGCTCGCGCCAACAGCCTCGCCTCCCAAGAGAAGCCGGCCGTTCGGCACATGCCTCCGCTAACTGGAGCACCACTTTAGATGCTCCGCACCGTTTTATCTGGAGGTCATTCATTTGAAGGCTTATACTACGTGCAACCGTGCCAACCTATCTTCGAAGCAATTCAAGAGTAAAATGGAACGCGATCCGGAGTCTCGACAAGGATCTGAAGCCGGCGCCTACCGGCCGTGGGGATCTTTTTACCAAAGGATTGCAATCGTGTCATTGAGCACCCGACCCGGCACGGTGGGGGGAAGATAGAGTAGATGAAGGATCTGCCGAAGAGCCAGGACAACAGCACGATTGTCCGCCGCGCCACGATAGCGGAAGGGAGCATAAACGGGATCTCCCAGCTTTGGCTGATTCTGCCGCTGCTGATCCTTGCCCTGGCTGCTGGCGCAACGCTGGCCCGTGCGTTCCCGATCTTCCAGTGGCGTGCGCTTCCTATCGTGGCAGCGGCGGTCGCCACCGTGGTCTTCGCCTACATCGTAAACCGCCTGTTGACCCAGGTCTCCCCGGAGGCGCAACCAAACGAAGCGATCGGCGAAGGCCTTCGCGAGTTGCTGGATCTGGCGGGACCTGCCGTTGTGGCCGTGAATCTGCAAGGTGAGCTCGCCTATTCGAATCCAACAGCGGAACGATTGCTGGGCTACCGCGCTGCCGAGTTGAAATCCTTGTGGGGCAAGATCGATCTGCTTGCGCCCGGAGAGTGCGAAAGGCTACTGACAGAGATTCAACAGCTTTGCCACGTCGCTCACCCGCCTGACATAGGTCAGGCCGGGCGTATGGCTGACTATCTGTCCTGTGTGCGCATGTTGCCCCCCAGCATGGTGCCCAAATTTGTCGCCAAGTTGCGCCAAAAGGATGGCACCAGCGTTCCCGTCACGCTCCATATCTCGGCATTGCGCGATTCCATGGCCGAATTCACCGGCATGGTGGCCGTCGCCATGGAGCTGAATCCACTTCCGCAGCGCGAGCAGGCGCAACGCGAGGCGCAGGAGCGCATCCGCGATCTATTCGAACACTCCAGCGAGATGATTGCCACGCTGAGCCCGGCAGGCCAGTTCGTTTACGCCAATCCCGCATGGCAAGAGTCCTTCGGGCTGGATCGCGCGGCAATGCAGACCTTGCCTTCCTTCGAGGAACTGTTCTCAGACGGGATCCGCGCTGAGGTTGCTGCATTGTTTCGCCGCGCTCTCAGCGGCGAATCAGTGGAGCGCGCGCCCTTGCGCCACCATAATCCCGACGGTCGCGTTCTCGATCTCGAACTGACCATGAGCAGGCGGCAAAAGGCAGGTGCTCCGCAGGCTGTTCGCTGCCAGTTACGCGATGTCACCGAGCAAAAGAGGCGGGAAAACCGGCTGTCGCTGCAACTGGCCGTGAGCCAGATCGTGGGCGAAAATGCTCCCTGCGAAATCGCCGCCATGCGCTTTCTTGAAGCCCTGTGTACCACACAGGGCTGGGACATCGGTATTGAGTGGGTGGTCGATGCCGAACAGAATCGCCTGGAATTCGGAAGCGCCTGGGGCGTTCAGGGACAACGAATCGCGGACTTCGTCCAGAGAAGCAAGGGCCTCACGCTGAAACCCGGTTCCGAATTGCCCCAATCCGCCTGGAAGGAAGGCCACGCCGTATGGCTCACTGACCTCGCCGCCGTTCCGCCCGGCCCGCGCGTTGCCGACGCCCTCCACTACGAGATGGTCTCCGGCTGGGCCGTGCCTGTCCGCGCCGCCAACAAGGTGCTCGCGGTGCTCGAATTTTACTCCCGCTACCGCCTGCGCGAGGACCGCGAAGCGATCGCCGCGGTGGAGATTGCCGCAGCTCCGCTGGGACAGATGCTCGCGCGTTCCCAGGAACGCGGACGCGCCGAAGACCTCCGCCGTCAGCAGGAGATTCTGCTCGATGCCGTGAGCGATGGCATCTGCGGGCTCGATCGCGATGGTAAAGTGCGTTTCACCAATCCAGCGGCTGGTCGGCTACTGGGCGCGCCTCCCGACACGCTTGCAAGCAAGCTCTTCCATGACCTGCTCCACGGCGCTGCGCCACAGGATCGCCTCTGTAGCGAGGAATGTCCGCTCCGCAAAGCAATGACCCGGCCCACATCCTCAGCTGGCGAGGAAAACTTCTTCCGCGCTGACGGCAACTCGTTCCCCGCCGAATATGTCCTCACACCCATCAACGGCCAGGGCAACCTCTCCGGCTGGGTGCTCAGTTTCCGTGACATCAGCCAACGCTACACACTCGACCGGATGAAAGACGAGTTCATCTCCACGGTCAGCCACGAACTGCGCACGCCACTGACCTCGATTCGCGGCGCGCTCGGATTGCTCACCTCCGGGATGCTCGGCACGGTCGACGAAAAAGCTTCGAATCTGCTGCGCATCGCGCTCACCAACTCCGACCGTCTGGTGCGGCTGATCAACGACATCCTCGATCTCGAGCGCATCCAGAGCGGACGTGAGCCGCTGGCCTTCCGCTCCGTTCAACTGGCAGATGTCGTCAACCAGGCCATCGAGGACATGCAGCCAATGGCCGATGCCGCGGGCGTCAAGTTGCTGCACGACGCAACCCGGGTCGAGATCTCCGCCGACCCCGATCGGCTCTTGCAGGTGGTCACCAACCTGCTCTCCAATGCCGTCAAATTCTCACCGCCCAACTCGCCGGTGAGCGTCATGCTGCGGCCCGGCGTAACCGGCGTGATTCTCTCCGTCATCGATCATGGGCGGGGCATTCCTGCCGACAAGCTGGAGACGATCTTCGGGCGCTTCCAGCAGGTCGATGCCTCCGATTCCCGTCAGAAGGGCGGCACGGGACTGGGCCTCGCCATCTGCCGCACGATTGTGCTGCAACACACCGGCCGCATCTGGGCCGAGCGGAATCCCGTTCGCGGGTCCACCTTCCGCGTCTTCCTGCCCTATCACCCGTCGCCCGTGGCCGAGCAAAATGCCAAAGCAGAAAGCGAAATCGGCCATGGCACCGTATTGCTGGCCGACACTAACCCTGAAACCCGACCGAAAATTGCCGCTCAACTCGCCCGCCACGGCTACTCCGTTGTTCAGACTTCCACCGTCGAACAGACCCTCGCGGCTGCCCGCCAGAGCGTCCACGCAATCCTGGTCGACACTTCGATCGACGGAATGAACGGCTGGGCGATCCTGCCTCTGCTGCGGCGTCTCGATACGGCCGCGCACACTCCGGTGGTCCTGCTGAGCGTGGAAGATCCCGAAAAACCCGATGTCTTGCCCAAGGGCGCTGAAGGACTGGTGGCAAAGCCACTCGATGAAGACATGCTGCTCAACGAACTGGCGCGCGTGCTCTGTGGTCCAGGTGAAAAGACCCGCATTCTGATCGTCGAGGACGATCGCAGCCTGGCACAGGTGATCGGCGAAGTGTTTGGACGCGGTGGAATCGTGGTCGAGATCGCGCATACCTTGGAAGAAACCATCGCCGCCTGCTCGCAATTTGATCCCCACCTGCTGGTGCTGGATATTGGACTGCCCGATGGTGACGGCTTCAACGTTGTGGATTGGCTGCGCCAGCACGAGAACCTCGCGCACCTGCCGCTCGTCGTCTACTCCGGCCGCGATCTCTCACCGGCTGAACGCCGGTACCTTACGCTCGGCCCCACGCACTTCCTGGCCAAAGCTCGTGTGCAGCCACAGCAGCTCGAAGCGCTTGTGCTCACCATGCTTCGCTCGCTGCGGCAAACTCAGGAAGCTATCGCACCGCAACCGGCAGTACCGAATTCATAACCTCGATTTTTTCTCTCTTCCATCGACAACACCGCGCCGCCGCCATGACAATAGTCATGGAGGAGCCTTTCACTGTGGCCCGCAAGATCCTCATCATCGACGACGAAGACGACATTCGCGAAGTAGCTGCCCTGAGTCTTGAAAGCGTAGCCGGGTGGGATGTCATTAAGGCCAGCTCTGGCGCGCAGGGCTTGGCCCGCGCGGCCGAACATCAGCCCGATGCCATCCTGCTCGACGTGATGATGCCCGGCATGGACGGGCCCAGCACTTTTCGCGAAATCCGCAAGAATCCCTCCACCGCACAGATTCCCGTGCTGCTATTAACCGCCAAGGTGCAAGGCACCGACCAGCGCCACTTTGCCGA
This sequence comes from Acidobacteriota bacterium, assembly GCA_021790995.1. Taxonomy (GTDB): domain Bacteria; phylum Acidobacteriota; class Terriglobia; order Terriglobales; family Acidobacteriaceae; genus Telmatobacter. The sequence continues at coordinate 19,861 of JAJYFA010000006.1, read as the reverse complement.
CCTCGGCGTACAAGCCATCCTCTTCAAGCCTTTCGATCCACTCACGCTCTCGAAACAAATTTCCAGCGCCCTGGGCTGGAAAGATTAATCTATCTGCGTGATCTTGTAACGGGCCGAATAACGGAATGAAGCAGCGCCGCTCCGGGTCACGATTTTTGAGCGCAACGACTGCACAGAACCTGAGATGAAAAACCCCGGCGATGCGAAGCCCCAGGGGTTCAGAAGCTTGGATCGGTAATCGATCCCGATTGCCTGTTGCCTTGAACGCGACATCACAATCCGGCTCTCACGCAGACCCGGCTCTCTCCGGCGCGATCGACGGGCTCTGGCGCCGCTTTCTGCCAGAGATCCGGGAGCGAGTGGCCGTTCTCGAAGCGGCTGCCCAATCCGTTGCCGATCGCAAGCTGGCGGCCCGGCAGCGCGAAGCCGCGCAATCTGCCGCGCACAAGCTGGCCGGTGTCCTCGGCACCTTCGGCCTCACGCGTGGCACCGTCCTGGCACGCGAACTGGAACTGACCTATGCCCGCGAATCTTCGCCCCCACCCAGTGCCGCCGCCGGCCTGGCCCAAACCGCCGCCGAGCTGCGCGCCATGATTGAAACCCGCAAATCCGCCTCCTGACGCCTCACCAATTAAACTCATCTCCAGTGATCTCACGCGATTCATCTGCGTCTTTTAATCAACAGCTCGATCTGTGCTTCGACGAGCCGCGCCAGAGGCGCCGCGTCTGGGCCGTCCATGATCTGGTCACACAGGTGCGCGATCTGATCGAGCAGGAGTGCGGCGACATCTGGGTCGAAGGCGAGATCTCGAATCTCCGCCCAGCGCCTTCCGGCCACGTCTACTTCACGCTCAAGGATGCTGGCGCTCAGCTTCCCATCGTGCTCTTTCGCCGCCAGGCCATGCTGCTCCGCTTCCGGCCTGAGGACGGTCTCCACGTTCTTGTGCGCGGACGCGTCAGCGTCTATGAGCAGCGCGGCCAGTTGCAGATGGTTGCAGAAACCATGGAGCCCGCCGGAACCGGTTCGCTCCAGCTCGCCTTCGAGCAACTGAAAGAAAAGCTAAAGTCCGAAGGGATCTTCGACGCGGACCGCAAGAAGCCGCTGCCCATGTTCCCCCGCACGGTCGGTATCGTCACATCACCCACAGGCGCCGTGATCCGCGATTTTTTGAACATTATCAGCCGCCGTCACTCCGGATTGAACGTTCTTCTCTTCCCCGTCTCCGTTCAGGGAGACTCGTCACCCGCGGAAATCGAAGCCGCATTGGCTGAACTCAACGCCTCGCAGCTCGTGGACCTGATCGTTCTCGCCCGCGGCGGTGGCTCGCTTGAAGATCTTGCCGCGTTCAACAGCGAACGCGTCGCCCGCGCCATCGCCGTGAGCAGGCTTCCCGTCGTTTCCGCGGTTGGACATGAGACCGACTTCACCATCGCCGACTTCGCCGCCGACCTGCGCGCACCCACCCCGTCCGCAGCGGCCGAACTCGTCACCGAAGCGCAACACAAGATCGCCGAACACCTGGCCGCGCAGTCGCACCGCCTCGAACGCGCCGTGCATTTTCAGGTGCTCCAGGCGCGCCAGCAGTTCACACGCCTGCCTGTCAGCCGCGCCGAGTCGCGCGTAACCACTCTGCTCTACCGTTTTGGTCAGCGCCTCGACGACGCGACTGCGCAGATCGACGCCACGCTCACGGCGCAACTTCGCACGCGGCAGAGCCGCATCGCCGAACTCGCCGCATCGGTCCTGCGCCACGATCCGCGGCAGCAGCTCGCGCACGCGCGCGAGCACCTCGTCAATCTGCGCTCCCGGCTCGATCGCTGCCTGGAGCGCCTGATTGAGTCCTCCGCGGCCCGACGGAACTCTCTCGAAGCGCGCCTGCATTCCCTGTCGCCTCTCGCGGTCCTCGACCGCGGCTACGCGCTGGTTCTTTCGACTGACGGATCTCTCGTTCGCTCCACGGCGCAGATCGCGCCGGGCGACCTGCTCACCACACGTCTCGCCGGCGGTTCCTTCCTGAGCCGCGTTGAATCGGCCTCCGCGCATACGCCCCGAACCGCAAAGAAAACCAAGTCCTCGGCTCCCCCCAAGAATCAACGAGGCGGAAAGTCCAAGTCATGAGCACATCCCCCACGCGCCAACTCTTCGGAACGGACGGCATTCGCGCCATAGCTGGCGAAGCGCCGCTCGACCCCACAACCGTCTACAGCGTAGGCCTTGCTCTCGCGCACTCGTTGCGCAAGACCACGGCCCAGCCCCGAGTGCTGCTAGGCCGCGACACGCGCGAATCGGGTCCGTGGATCGCCGCTACGCTCGCCGCGGGCCTGCGCGAAGCGGGCGCTCACGTCGAAAGCGCCGGCATCGTCACCACACCCGCCGTCGCGTTCCTCGCGCGCACGCATGGATTCCAAGCTGGAGCCGTCATCTCCGCCTCGCACAATCCCTGGGCCGACAACGGCATCAAGCTCTTCGGCGCCGACGGCTTCAAGCTGCCTGACGCTGTGGAGCTCGCCATGGAACAAGAGATCCTGCACCACGCCGCGCAAGTCGAAATCTCCGGCCCGCACAGCTTCCCCGCCGTTCAGGACAACCCCGCCTTCCAGAGCGACTACATTCAGTTCCTCCTCGATTGCGTGCCTGGCCTTTCGCTCTCGCATCTCAAAATCGTCGCCGATTGCGCCAACGGCGCCGCTGCTGCCATCGCACCCGAGCTTTTCCGCCGTCTCAACCGCGACGGAAGCGCAAAGATCGACCTGCTTCACACCTCGCCCAACGGCCACAACATCAACGCCGGCTGCGGAGCGCTGCATCCGGACCACGTGGCCGACGAAGTAAAGGCCCGCGGCGCCGATCTGGGCGTCACCTTCGACGGCGACGCCGACCGCTGCATGTTGGCCGGCGCACAAGGGAACATCATCAACGGCGACGCCATTCTGCTCATGGCCGCGCGCGACCTGAAAGCTCGCGGAATGTTGACCGGCGATCTTGTCGTGGCCACCACCATGTCGAACATGGGCCTTGAAGCTGCGCTCAAGCACAGCGGCATCCGCATGGCCCGCGCCGCAGTCGGCGACCGCTACGTCCTCGAAGAGATGCAAAAACAGAACGCGGTCCTCGGCGGCGAGCAATCCGGCCACATCCTCTTCCCTCATCTGGCGACAACCGGCGACGGTCTGCTCACCGCGCTCGTCGTCCTCGATCTCGTAGCGCGCACAGGCAAATCCCTCAACGAGCTGACCGCCGGCCTCAAGGTCTTCCCGCAGGTGATCGTGAACGTGAAGGTGCGCGAAAAAAAACCGCTCGACTCGATCCCATCCGTCGTCGCGGCCATCCGCGCCGCCGAGGGAGAGCTGAAGGACTCGGGCCGCGCCGTCATCCGCTATAGCGGCACCGAAGCCCTGGCCCGCGTCATGATCGAAGCCGAAAGCGAAGAAGCCATGCGCCGCCACGCCGAGGCCATCGCCGCCGCCATCCGCGCCGAACTGGGTGCCTGAAAATGAACAGCGGCCGTTGAGATCTCGCCATGCGCAGCCTGTACGATTGTTCTATGCCCCGCTTCCCCAACAACCAGACCTTGCTCATCGACGCCGACGACACACTCTGGGAAAACAACATCTACTTCGAGCGCGCGATTGCGGCCTTTATCGGCTTCCTCGACCACAAGGAGTACTCGCCCGCCGAGGTCCGCCAGACACTCAACGCCGTCGAGCGCGAGACCATCCTTTCGCACGGCTACGGGCTTTCGAGCTTCGCGCATTCTCTGCTCGATTGCTTTGAGCGTCTCAGCTCCGCGCCCGTCACGGAAGAAAAACGCGAGCGCGTCCGAGGCTTTGCCCGCGCCATCGCCGAGCAGGAAATCGAGCTTCTTCCCGGCGTCGCCGAAACGCTCGCCGGCCTGGCCACCCGTCACCGTCTCATCCTGATGACCAAGGGCAATCACGCCGAACAGGCCGACAAACTCGCCCGCTCGGGTCTCGCGCCACACTTCGCCGCCGTCGAGATCGTCGCCGAAAAAGACCCGCCCACCTATCGAGAGGTCATCTCCCGCCACGAACTCACGCCGCACACCAGTTGGATGATCGGCAACAGCCCTAAAAGCGACATCAACCCCGCGCTTGCCGCCGGTCTGCACGCCGTCTTCCTCGTTCATCCCGACACCTGGGTGCTTGAACATGCCGCAATAGCCGCCGTACCCTGGGGCCAGCACCTCATCGAACTGGACGCTTTCATCAAGTTGGGCGATATTTTCTGACCGTCGCAATTACATAAGTTGCACGCGCCATCCGTGTTTGAGACTCCTCCTATCTGTGAGAAACTAGAGATGCGGCAGTGAGTTTTTCTTCGGGTGGCTGTGTCTGCCCTTCAAACCATGCTCCAATTTTCACGAAACGGGCTCTTGCGGCCCACGCTTCGCCGCGCCTCGCGCGTGGCGCCCAATCTATACACGGGAATCGACGAACCATGATCAGCGTCAGCAATGTCACCATGCGCTACGGCGCGAAGATCCTCTTCGAGGATGTCTCCACCACCTTCACGCCTGGCCGCCGCTACGGACTCACCGGCCCCAACGGAGCCGGCAAATCCACCTTCATGAAGATCCTCACCGGCGACCTGGACCCGCAAAAAGGCACCGTTGTCCGCCCGCGCAAATTCGGCGTGCTGCGCCAGGATCAGTTTGCCTTCGACGCCTATCGCGTCATCGACACCGTCATCATGGGCAACAAGCCTTTGTGGGCGGCCCTTGAAGAGCGCGACCGCATCTACGAAAAACCCGAAATGACCAACGAAGACGGCATGAGGCTCGGCGAACTCGAAGGCATCATCGGCGACGAGGACGGCTACAGCGCCGAGAGCGATGCCGCCGTGCTCCTCGATGGCCTCGACATTCGCGAAGACCTGCACGGCCGCAAGATGGGAGAGTTGCAGGGCGGACAAAAGGTGCGCGTGCTGCTCGCGCAGGCGCTCTTCGGCAAACCCGAGGCGCTCCTGCTCGACGAGCCGACAAACTACCTTGACCTCGACTCCATCCACTGGCTCCAGGACTTCCTCACCAACTACGACGGCACGCTGATCGTCATCTCGCACGACCGTCACTTCCTCAACTCCGTCACCACGCACACCGCCGACATCGATTACCAGACCATCATCACCTACACCGGCGGCTACGACGACATGGTGATGGCCAAAACGCAGATCCGCTCCCGCCTTGAATCCGAAAACGCGCAGCGCGAAAAAAAGATCGCCCAACTCAACGAGTTCATCGCCCGCTTTGCCGCCGGCACTCGCTCCAGTCAGGTCACGAGCCGCCGCAAGGAAGTCGAACGCCTCCAGACCAACGACCTCGCGCGCTCGAATATTCAACGCCCCTACATCCGCTTCGACCAGGTGCGGCCGAGCGGCAAGCATGTGCTGGAACTCAAGCATTTAATGAAGTATTACGGCGAACTTGAAGTTATTGATGGCTTTACGGCGAACATTATGCGCGGCGAAAAAATCTGTCTCATGGGCCGCAACGGCGCCGGCAAAACTACCCTGCTCAAGTGCCTGCTGTCCAACTATCCCGGTCTCGCCGACAAAGACTTCACTCTCGACTCAGGCTCTATCTTCTGGGGCCACGAGGCGCAGGTCGGCTACTTTCCGCAGGACGTGGGCTCAACCATCGAACACGGCCTGACGGTCGCCGAGTGGCTGCACCGCTGGAACCCGGCCGCGCACGTCGAAGACATTCGCGGCATTCTCGGCCAGATGCTCTTCAGCGGCGAAGAAGGCTCCAAGCCCACCGCCGCTCTATCAGGCGGTGAGCAAGCGCGCCTCGCGTTCTGCAAGCTCATTCTGACCAAGCCCAACATTCTCATCTTCGATGAACCCACCAACCACCTCGACCTCGAATCGATCAATGCGCTCAACATCGCTCTGCAACGCTACGAAGGTACGGTCCTGCTTGTCACGCACGACCACGACCTGATCGACGAAGTCGCCACCCGTCTCTGGGTCTTCCACGACAAGGCGATCGAAGATTTCCAAGGGCCCTACGAGGAATGGAAGGGCAAGCACAACTGAGGCTACACTCTCGTCAGGCGCGTCGCTGCGCTGCCTCTTCGTAGGTACGCGCGTATTCCCTGGCGGGGCCGGACCATCCGTAGTCACGCGCCATCCCGTTCCGCATCAGCCGCGTCCAGCCTTCCTTATCGCGAAAGGCCTCAAGCGCGCGGTCGATTTCGGCAAGCAGATCGCTCGGGTTGTAACCCGCGAACTTGAAGCCTGTGCCGGTTCCCTTCCCGGCGTCCCATTCCTCGATCGTGTCGTCCAGGCCGCCCGTGGCGCGCACAATGGGCACTGTCCCGTACTTGAGCGAGTAGATCTGGTTCAGCCCGCAAGGCTCGTAGCGCGAGGGCATCAGGAACATATCGGCCCCAGCCTCGATCTTGTGCGCCAGAGTCTCGTCGTAGCGAATCTGCACCGCCACGCTGTCCGGGTGACGAAATGCCCATCCGCGAAACAGGTTCTCATGGTAAGGATCGCCGGTGCCCAGCACCACCACGGCCACATCGCGATCGGCAATCTCCTCTGCGATCCCCGCAACAATGTCAAAGCCCTTCTGCCCGGCCAGCCGTGAAACAATCCCCATCACCGGCATCGTATCGGCCACCTTTTCGAGTCCGAAGGCATGCAGCAGATCGGCGCGGCAGACGCGCTTCCCATCCAGATGCTCCGGCGTGTAATGCGCCGCCAGATGTCCATCGATCGCCGGATTCCAGTGCGCGTAATCCACTCCATTCAGGATGCCGCGCAGATCGCGCGCACGATTACGCAAAACGCCATCGAGTTGTTCGCCGAACTCCGCCGTCTGGATCTCCTCGGCATACTTGCGGCTCACCGTGGTCAGCAAATCGGAAAAGACCAGTCCACCCTTCAAAAAGTTGAAGTGGTCGAAGTGCTCCACCTTGTCCATCGTGAACAGATCCCATGGAAACAGCAGATCCTCAATCGTGTTTGGCGGAAACTTGCCCTGGTAGGCGGCGTTGTGAATCGTCAGTACCGTAGCCGCACTGTGCAGCGCCGGATCGCTGGCATACGTCGTGCGCAGGTACACCGGAATCAGCGCCGCCTGCCAGTCGTGCACATGGAAGACATCCGGCACGCCCAGAAGCTTCGACGCCTCGATCACCGCACGGCAAAACAACCCGAAACGCTCTGCATTGTCCCGGTACTCACCGCCCGCGGGGCCATAAAGCTCCCTGCGGTCAAAGAGTTCCGGGCAATCAATAAAGTAGTACTGCACTCCGTCGCGTTCGCCTCCGTCCACCACTCCCACAAACCGGTTGTAATAGCGAAATGGGATTGTGATCGATTGCACCGCGTACTTTGGCTCGCCCTCCACGTGCCGCCGTATGCGCGCATAAAACGGCAAGTAGACTGTGACCTCGTGCCCCAGCTTCGCAAGCTCACGCGGCAACGCGCCTACCACGTCAGCCAACCCGCCTGTCTTCGCCAACGGCGTACATTCCGAAGCGGCAAACACAATCTTCATCGAGCAATCTCCCCTTGCGTAACCAAGGCCCAGTCTACTATGCGAGGACAATCGCTTTGCCTGACTTCTGCCTCATCCCTCACACTGGATCTGGAGGTCTTCCATGCTCCAGGTCTGGAACCCGGAAACATACAGTCGCGACGCCGCCTTCGTTCCCCAGCTCGGCAGCGGCGTATTCGAATGGCTGTCGCCCAAAGCCGGTGAGCGCATTCTCGATCTCGGCTGCGGCGACGGCCAGCTGACCCAGCGTATCGCTGCCGCGGACGCCACCGTGACCGGCATCGACACTTCGCCCACGATGGTCTCTGCGGCGCGCGCCCGCGGTATTGTCATCGAACAGGGTTCCGCGGAATCGCTTCCCTTTGCCGATCATTCCTTTGATGCCGTCTTTTCCAATGCCGCCTTGCACTGGATGCACGATCAGGACGCGATGCTGGCCGAGGTGCGCCGCGTTCTGCGTCCCGGCGGCCGCTTTGTCGCCGAGATGGGCGGCCACGGCAACATTGCCGCCATTCGCGTCGCCTTTGCCGCCGTGCTCACGCATCTTGGCTTCGCCGATTTAGGTGAGCGCGGCAACTACTACCCCACTTCTGCCGCCTACATGCGCCGCCTCGCCGCGCACGGCTTTACCGTCGCGCGCATGATCCACTTTCCCCGACCTACTCCGCTGGGCGCAGGTGGCATGGCTGCCTGGTTGAATACCTTTTGCCGTGGTGCGCTCGATGCCTTGCCCGAAGCTTTGCGCGAAACTGCCGTCGCCAAAACCGTAGCCCTGCTCGATCCCGCACTGCGCGACGAAGAAGGCCAATGGACCGCCGACTACGTGCGCCTGCGCTTCCTCGCGACAACCTGATCGCACAACGCCTTCGGCTCCCTGGCTTCGCCTCGGTTACGCGGGGCGCCACGAAACTGGTTGCCCCGAGTCTCGCTTTTGAAACATGGGAAACTGCGAATTCATCGGTCGAATTCACACGCCCGGCAGCCTAATCCGCCGACAACATCCCCGTGCGGAACAGCAGCCCAGCCACCACCCCGCCAATACTTGGAAACACCAGAAATAGCCACACCTGACTGAGCGCATGACTCCCGGCAAACAGCGCCGGCCCCAGGCTCCGCGCCGGATTCACGCTCACGCCCGTGATGTGAATGCCAAAAAGGTGAATCGCCACCAGCGTGATGCCAATCGCCAATCCGGCAAATCCCGTGGGCGCGCTCTTCTGCGTCGAGCCAAGAATCACGATCACGAAAATTGCCGTGGCCACAAACTCAAACAGCATGGCCGAAGCCATGTTGTATCCGCCCTGGTAGCCCGGTCCCCATCCGTCTTGCCCCAACCCGTTGACGGCCAGATTGTATCCCGCCGTGCCTACGGCAATCGTCAGCAGCACCCCGGCGGCGAGAATCGCCCCCGCAAATTGCCCCACCCAATAGCCAATCATGTCGCGCAGGCTCATCCGTCCCGCCACCCACACCCCAAGGCTCACCGCGGGGTTGATGTGACAGCCCGAGATGGGACCGATTCCATAGGCCGCGCCGACGAGCGAAAGGCCAAAGGCGAGCGCAATGCCTACAATCCCAACCTTGTCGCCTGCCACTACGGCCACACCACAACCAAAGAGCACCAGAACAAAGGTGCCTACCAGTTCTGCGAAGTACTTCTTCATGCTTCCTCCTTCGTGAATTCAGCAAAAGGTTGAATCAGTCCGCATACCGGACGCGGTCCACGCGCGTCTGCGCTGTCACGTCAGGAAGAACAGTTGGCCCGGCGGGGAAAGCGCACAATCGAGCGCGCATAATGTAGCACGCAGTCTTGCAGAACCACTCCCGCGCAGTCAAGACAAAATCTGACGATCCGGTCTGCCCGCATTCTGAGAGCCCCTCAGCTATCTGGAAACTTCAGATGGCTACATCGTCCTCCGCACCTGATATTCCACGCATCCGGCGCTGCAATTCCGGCGTTGCAATGTGCTAAGGTTCAAGCGTGAGTATGGGTGCACCAGGCAAGACGAAAAAGCCGGCTCCAAAGCCGCGCCATCTGCCAGGATTGACGGTCAGCGATGGACTGATCCGTCATCCCTTCGATTTGGAGTTTGGCGTCCGCACCAGCGGCCTTGTCGCCGGCCGTCATCTCCGCATCGGCCGCCAGCACGACCGCCACATCACCGCCTACTACGCCATTGCGCCCTCGGTCTTTCATGGCCTGCTGGTGCGCTGGCGCCGCTGCCGGCCTATCGAACCCCTCGACGCATACACGTTCATCGATCTCGGCGCAGGCATGGGCCGCGCCCTGCTGCTGGCCTCGCAGTACCCCTTCCGCGCCATCGCAGGCGTCGAGTTGCATCCCACGCTTGCACGCATCGCGCGCAGGAACCTTGCTTTGTGGCGCGCTGCCGGACATACCCGGCCCCCCATGCGCTTCTACTGCCGCGACGCCACCGCCTTTCCGCTTCCTTCCGGTCCCTGTCTCATCTTTCTCTTCAACCCCTTCGGCGCTCCCGTTTTGAGGCGTCTTGTCCGCCTGTGGAAACAAAAACTTGCCCGTAACGCCGGCCCAATCGATATTCTGTACGTTAACGACGAGCAGAGAGACGTGCTGGCCTGCGAACCCGGATTCGAGAGGCTCTTTGGCGGCCAGATTCGCCGCTCGCACGCCGACGCCGTAACGGATCGCACAATCCTCACCCATCAGCCAGGCGCTGAGTACGCGGCCCCTCCCTGGGAGGACTGTTCCATCTACCGGTGGAAAGGCAGTAGCCAGTAGCCAGTCTTCAGGGTTTGGCGAACCGCTCAACAAGTGTTTCCGAAGGGTATTCTGGCCACTGACAACTGTCAGTGGCCTTTGGAGTCCACAATGAACGACCCGCATCTGATCCTTGGAATAGGCGAACTGCTCTGGGATGTTCTCCCTGGAGGCATGCGCCTGGGTGGCGCACCGGCCAACTTTGCCGTCATGGCCGGCCGCCTCGGCAATCACGCCGTCATCCTCAGCCGCGTTGGACGCGACGACCTCGGCCGTCAGGCCATCGAACGCCTCGATCTCATGCCTGTTGAGACCAGCTTTCTTGAAGTCGATCCATTTCACGAGACCGGCCGTGTCACGGTCAGCCTCGAAGGCGGCGATCCGCGCTACACCATTCATGAACCCGCCGCCTGGGACTTCCTCGAACTCACCGACGAATGGATCCGCCTCGCCGCCCGCGCCGACGCCATCTGCTTCGGTTCACTTGCGCAGCGCAACCCCCAGGCGCGGCAATCCATCCAAGCCCTCGCCGCCGCAATCTCTCCAGCCTGCATCCGCGTCTTCGACGTAAACCTCCGCAGGCCCTTTTACTCAAGCGAAGTTATTGAGCAGTCGCTCGGGCTTGCCAGTGTCGTCAAAATGAACGATGCCGAAGCCCCGCTCGTCCTCGACCTGCTCGGCCTCACTCTTCAGGGATCTCTCGCCGCCAGTGAGGCACGTTCGACCCCGGAGTATCTGCGCGTTGCTGCCGAGCGTCTGCTCGCCGAGTTTCCGTCTCTCGGGACCGTTGCCATTACGCGCGGAGGCAGAGGCAGTCTGCTCGTCACGCGCGATCAGTGGGACTTGCACCCCGGCTTTCCCGTCAAACTCGCTGACGGGATCGGCGCTGGCGATGCCTTCACCGCCGCCATTACGCACTACATGCTCCGCGGAGCCGATCTGGCCACGCTCAACGAAGCCGGAAACCGCTGGGGCGGCTGGGTCGCCTCGCAATCCGGCGCCATGCCCGCCCTGCCCGACTCCGTCCGCAACGCGATTAGCGCTGCCATCGAGCAGGCCGCAGAATAAGGGGTCAGCTCACGAAACGGACGAAAACTGTACGTTAAGACATTAAGGCGTGTCGGCCTTCCGTAGCGGCCCGAATTGCCCCTGTTCGACGAGCTTACTCTGCCTCCAATGAGTAGTCGCCGGTCAGATTGATGTGTTCCCAGTCAGGTGGGGAAAGGTGAGGCAGGAGGTTTTGGTCGATCTCGTTGCTGGCCTCGGGCATGGCTTGAATGGCGAATTCCAGATAGACCGTGTTCCACAGAGTGATTGCCGCGACGATCAGGTTGAGGCTGCCGGCGCGATAGCGCTGGCTCTCGAAACGGCGATCCCGGATCTGACCAGGGCGGTTGAGGAACACTGCACGCCTACGAGTTTCTCGCTTCTCCTTTGTTCAGTCCGATCTGTACTCGCCGACGCAATTCAACACTTTGCAGCCACACATTGGATCTCAGTCGGCCGCTCCAAAATAACGTTCGTGAGGCTGGCGTCCGACTCCAAGCCAGCAACGGGTCCGGCAGGACTCGATGTGTGTCATAGCGCGGCGCACCGTCAGCCTCCATTACCTAAGTACTGTGCTGTTCGTCACGATGTGCATATTTTTCTTGACTAATAGCAGAAGCAGATATAGCGTTTCTTCCGTATTTTTCCGCGGCATGCTAGATGGGACGAAGTCCGTGCGTACAGCTAGTTGCCTTGCCCGGGCTCACATGTCATCGATGGCACTGCCCACACGCAGACACGATGTTCACAGGCGACCATCGGAAATCCTTACCCGCTCGGCTCCGTGTTCGTCTCGAACACGGTCGCGGGCGTTTTCAATCCTCAGCTCAATGCTCACCGAGCATCGCTCCGTCGCGACCTTCTGGTTCTGCGGCGTCAAGTTGCTCCATGTCGGAGGAAGAAAGGAAACAGTGATGTCAGATAAGGGTATTGTCTTTCTCCGCAATCTGGCGATATTCATTTGCGCCGCCATATTGTTCGGATCCAGTTGTCATGCACAAAGCGTCTTCGCCTACGCTGCCTTCGGTTCACTTTACACATGGTCAAGCAATACGACCACTGTAACTGTGCCCGTCAATGACACCCAGTGGATCAGGGGTTCATTCTATGGGGGTGGCTCGCTCAATACGTCCGTCGGAACCGTGAGCTCCTATCTTAACGGCTACTTCCTAAACGGCGAAGGCCAGGAATTATTGTTGCCGGTTACGTTCACATCAAACGGGGACAGTGGTAGCATTTCGGGTACCTTAACTGTCACTTTCACCTGCAGTTCTGACTGCACGCAGAACTCGTTGACCGTCTACATTTATCCAAGCGGCGACAGCACCGTTGCCTCTGCCACCGCGAGCCCCAAGTACTTCCTTGCTTCCCTACTCTACGATCCTCCAGGAGACGGTAGCAGCAGCGGTTTCAGTAATTCCGTTTCAGCGGGCACCTCCACTTCCCTCTCGCAGGATTTCTCAAATAACGTAAGCCTTACCTTCGGTGGTGGCTTCCTTGGCGCAAACAGCTCAGTCACCTTTGGGTCGGGACAAAGCTATGGGGACTCATCAAGCTTCACAACTACATACCAAGCCGCCAGCGGAGCCCAGCTAAATTCTCATGAACAGGCGATCGACCATACACAAGACGAGTTCTTTTTGTTAGTCGATCCCAGCTTCTCGCTTCAGCAAACTGGAGCGGCGAGCGCTACTTACTACATTGGTCCTTCTGTCGATGCCACGGGAAATTTCGGGTCCGGCGGCGTCCCACCCGACTTCATCAATATGAATGTGGCCGGATTGAAGGCACCAACCAGCATTCCTCTTTCATATCTGGAGCCGCAAGTAACAACGCCAGGAACGACCTTGCCCGGCCTCTCATTTATTTGTGCGAATCCGCTCCCGCCTAGCCAGTGCACGTCACAAAACGCGTGCGGGTGTACATCCGCAGATTTCGCTGGAATTGTCTCGCAGGACTCACTGGCTAATGTAACTGATCAGACAATAGCGCCAAGTTCCATAGATTCTGCTCGCTATCTATATCTAACGTATCAGACTCTTGATGGTCCAACACAGAGCGGTGGCGGAACCGTGACGCACCAATATAGCATCTCGGACTCGTCCCAAAATGGCTATAGCACCTCGAACGGCACCTCTTACTCTGTAGGATATAGCCACAAATGGGAAGTAACATCTCTTTTTAGCCTGAATATAACCGCCCAGGATACGTTCACATATTCTCAAACTCAAACTTTCGGTACGACGAACGGGCAGGCTCATACAGCAAACCTATCGCTTGGCTCTGACAAGGTTGGCTGCCATGAGTCCGTCGATATCTATGAAGATGCCACCTACCACACCTTCGCATTCGCGCTACCACAAGCGCCGCCTTCGGAATGTCAATAGGTAACTGCGCCAGTGGAGGACTGCTGTGATATGTTGTCCTCCACTGGCCCAATATCCCAACATGGAGGTTGAGAGAAGCTATGGGTGGCCACGCACTCACTTCGGTATTCTCGTGCTTTATTCTGATTGGACTCACGGCTGTACCGGCAACGGGACAACAAAACCTCAGTTCTTTGCTCACGCGAGCGTGTGGCCCGGATAGTGCGAAGTTTTCAGTTAGTCTCAACAAGGCTGAAACCCCACTTCCCCCGGTGCCATCCAAGTTGAGTAGACTGGTTGTCCTGCCGGAGTCAATTAGCCCTTTAACTGGGTGCCGGTACACGATAACGAGAGTTGGGGTAGACGGCAAATGGATTGGAGCGACGTGCGTGGGAGGGTATTTGGTTGCCGAGCTATCTTCCGGCGCTCATCACTTGTGCGCGAATTATCAACGAGAAGCGATCCCTCATTTTACCGCATTGCGTTCAGTCACTTTGGTGCCGGGAAGAACTTATTATTATCGAGTGGAGATCATAGAAAATAGCTTCGGAGGAAATAAAGCTCTTCATTTGGATCCCATCGATGAAGACGAAGGTCTCATGCTTATGCTGACGGCGCACCAAGCGCGGAGTAAGGAGCGGCGATGAGACTATTCAGGGTGACGCCGGTTGCCCGAGACGTGAATGGGCCGCCATGCAAGGTTATTCGACACCTCTTTAGGCTTAGCTGTCTGCTATTCACACTTTTGGCGGCTGCTGGTTGCGGCGCAAACTCCAGCGGCGGAGCGGAATTGAAGATATTGGCGCAGCCCCAAAACGCAACCGCGCCGATCGGCGTGTCTGCAACATTTTCTGTCACCGCCCAAGGATCAGGGGCCTTAAGTTACCAATGGCTAAAGAATTCCGCTCCGATTTTAGGGGCCGCAAGCTCGTCCTACACGACGCCGGCAGTGACCCCTGGCGATTCAGGATCCACTTACAGCGTCAAGGTATCGGACAAAAGTGGGTCCATCCTAAGTGATAGTGCAACACTGACTGTCGGTCCAAGATCTCCAATGAGTGGCGACTTGCGATTTCAACAGGTTGACTCCGCAGCGACAGCTCAGGCGATACAGCCGGGAGGATCTTTGATTTTGTGGTATCCGATTGGTTGGACGTATCCAGGTTCTGTAGGCACTCCAATCAGGCTTGGTCTTGGCCAGTGTGTTCCAGGAATTCCACAAGATTGCGGTTGGCTATATACAACCTATAAACTCGCCGCAACCTTGTCTCAAAGCGTGTCCTATCAACCTGATGTCTTGGAAAAACTCGGATCGGATATAGCCGGGTTATCATCGACCGCGGTGGTGACGTCCCTTGACATCGAATCGCTGGAAGATGTCTTTGCTGTGTCGATAGCTCAGGGGGTGGCCAATGGGTTTGACTGTAGGCAGGAAGCAGCATCTCTGGACGCTCTGCAGTCTGCTATCGCTGCAGATGGAGTTGCCGGCCGTGTTGTGACTGCTATTTCCTTTGACGATGCGACTGGTTCGGTAGCCTTTCTCTCCTATGGCTGGTCTTCCGATAAGTCAACAAGTTATGAGACGCAAGTGATGACCGTTCCGTACGACGGCATTGGTACATCGGCACAATCTCTGGCGAGCAGTGGTTACATCATTACTGCCTTCGGCGGAAATTCGCCAGACGGGTACATTCTGGTGGGAACGCGCGTGAAGGGTGACACACTTCCTCGTCCAGCTCTTGTTTCACCGGATTCATCTACTTCCACCCAGGGTTATGCGCTGGTAGGATGGGCTATAAACACTCCTTACGGAAGCAATCCTTCAGCTCCCGTGTGGCTCTACGAACGTTAGCTAGCGCAACTGGGGTCGTGCGCTGCGAAGAGGCGGTGCTGCTCAACAGGTACACATCCCGCCCGCTACGGAGTCGGCAGGTCTACCCTCTATCGCGCCATCAACCCTGAGGCTCGACTCACCAAGTGGACAGAGGATGTTCCTACGGCCTTAGCGTACGATTTTTTCCGCTTCGTGAGCAGACTCCAAATAACGGCCAGCAGCCCGTAGCCAACTCCAAGCTCCCAGCCACGAGTAAGCGTTTTCCAGTTGTCAGCCCCACAGCCTCCGCAGTACGATGGCATGGTTATGATGAAGCCCTCTACACTCGTCGTCTACCTTGCCGCACTTGTCCTGGCCTTGCCCCTTGTCGCGCAGACACCATCCTTCACCATTCAGGCCGACCACCCCACAGCCAGGGTCAGCCCCGCCCTCTACGGCCTCATGACCGAAGAGATCAACTACTCCTATGACGGCGGCATCTACGGCGAACTGATCCGCGACCGCACCATCGGTCGCGCCTGGGATGCGCTCGATCATTGGCCCATGGTGGCCCGCGGCAACGCGCAGGTCAATGTCTCCATAGACGAGTCCTCCGGCCCCAGCGCCGCGCTCACGCGCAGTCTGCGCGTCGCTGTCGCCTCCGCCGGTCCCAACTCCCCCGCCGGGGTGGAGAACGGCGGCTACTGGGGCATTCCTGCCCGCCCACACGCCATCTACACCGGCTCCTTCTACGCCAGGACCGATACACCCGGCCTTCCTGTCACCGTTACTCTCCAGAATGACCAGACCGGCATGGTCGCGGCCTCGGCTACCGTTGCCGGACTCAGCGGCGACTGGAAGCAGTACACCTACACCCTCACGACCGGCGATGTGCCCGTCTCCTCCAACAATCACCTCATTCTCACCATCGCGCGCCCAGCCACCGTCTGGTTCGATCTGGTCTCGCTCTTTCCACCTACCTACCAGGGGCGCCCCGGCGGCAATCGCATCGACATCATGAACCTGCTCGCCGCCATGCATCCCCAATTCCTGCGCCTGCCGGGCGGCAACTACCTTGAAGGCGATCGCATCGCCGACCGTTTCAACTGGAAGCAGACCATCGGTCCCTTGGTTGACCGTCCCACACACCCCAGTCCCTGGCATTACCGCTCCTCTGACGGCATGGGCCTGCTCGAATTTCTCGAGTGGTGCGAAGACCTCAAGATGCAGCCAGTCCTCGCCGTCTACGCCGGCTACTCGCTCGGCGGCGAGCACGTCGCGCCCGGCCCGGCACTTGAACCCTATGTGCAGGACGCGCTCGACGAGATCGAGTACGTCACCGGCGGCACAGACACCCAATGGGGCGCTGAGCGCGCCAAAAACGGTCATCCCGCCCCGTTCCTGCTCCGTTACGTTGAAGTGGGCAACGAGGACCAGTTTGACCGCTCGCACTCCTACGACGGCCGCTTCGCGCAGTTCTACCGCGCCATCAAGCATCGCTATCCCAACCTCCAGATCATCGCCACCACACCGGTCAAAAGCGTAACGCCCGATGTAATCGACGAGCACTTCTACATGTCCGCCGAGAAGTCGTTCAGTGAAGCGCGCCACTACGACAACGCCGACCGCAAAGGGCCCAAGATCTTCGTCGGCGAATGGGCCACGCGCGAGGGCGACCCCACGCCCAATCTCGAAGCCGCTCTCGCCGACGCCGCCTGGCTCACGGGCATCGAGCGCAACAGCGACCTCGTCGTCATGGCCAGCTACGCGCCGCTCTTCGTCAACGTCAACCCCGGCGGCATGCAGTGGTCCACCGACCTCATTGGCTACAACGCGCTCTCAAGCTACGGCTCGCCGAGCTATTGGACGCAGGTCATGTTCTCGACGCACCTCGGCACCGAGGTCGTTGCCAGTACGCTCGCCGGCGCACCCGCGCGCGTCTATGCCTCCGTCACCCGCGACACCGTAAAGCGCAAGCTCTTCGTCAAAGTCGTCAATGCAACCTCGTCTCCACAGTCTCTTGCGATTGCCCTCACTGGCGCCGGCAAGCTCGCTCCCCAGGCCACGCTCACGACGATGAGCGGTAAAACCCCCAACGCGACAAACAGCATCGCCCATCCCGATGCCATCGTTCCGGCCGCTCGCAAAGTTCCCATCCCCGGACCCAAATTCAACGAAACCTTCGCGCCGTATTCCGTCAACGTGCTGGAGCTGAGCGACTAAGTCCGCTCGTCCGGCAGCCCGCCAGATTTCACAAAAACGAAAGGTGGCCTGGACCTTGAAACACAGGTCCAAGCCACCCGCGACACCGGAATCAATATAGCATCAGAAGAAATAACCGATCTGGAAGCCGACGGAGTTTTCCGACATCGACGACTTCAGCGGCTCTAGCGGCAGACCGAAGAGCGTCCCGTCTGTCAGGCTGTTTCTGAAGGTGTGCATCACCGCTTCAGTCAGGGTCCAGCGCATGGGCAACTTCTGAGTCGCGCCGAAGGTAATGCCTGTGGTGACGATGGCCGGCATGATCATGTTGGCCTGCATGTCGGCAGACTTGATGGGATTGCCGCCATAGACAAAGCCAGCGCGCCACTGCATCGAATTGCCCGTATCGTACTGAGCGCCAAGGTTGCCCACCCATTCATTCTGCCAGTGCAGGGGCAAGGGAACGAAGGGAGCTCCAACCCATGGGCCATGGACCGTAAATTCGTTCATGGTCTTGTGCCAGTTGATCCACTGCCCTTCCGTGCTGATCGTAATCTTGTTGGTCGGGTGCAGGGCCACGCCGAACGCGAGTTGCTGAGGATAGTTCAGGCGCGCGTTGTATGTGCCTGCGCCGCCCTGAATGCCAACGGGCTGCATCCCCTGCGCGGTAACTTGGACGCCGGTAGGAACGAACTCCCCGGTCTCATTCCAGTGGAGCCGCGTAAAAAGCATCTCGGATTTGTAAGAGGCGCCGTAGGTGATGCTGCTGCTTTGCTTATAGAGAACACCAACTGTCGCGCCGATGCCAAAGGCCCAGGAGGGACTGGTCAGGTTAAAACCTTGCCCTCCGAAGGTCTGGTTAAATGAAACCTGCTCCGCAGCGCCATCCAGCGCCACACCGATGCTGAACTTGTCATCGAACTTGTAGGCCACCGCGGGCGCCATCTGCATAAAATTGATGCTGCTAAAGGCCTGGATCGTCCCCATGGGCGTGTTGGGCTGTAGATAGTTGACGCCAAGACCGGAGGTACCATAAATCCCGCCACCGAAATAGATATTGGGCTTGAAGGCGGGCGCTGACCAGCCAAGAGCTGGGATAGCGTATACGTTGGTACTGCTGCCCGTACTGCCGAAGCCGTAGTTCGCGCTGCGCAGTGGATTGAAGATCTCTCCAGAAAACGCTGTCTGCGAGGCGAGCCATGACAAACCTGCCGGATTGCTGATGGCGGTCATCGGATCGCATGGAGCCGCGACCACGGCGCCACCCATGCCCATTGCGCACTGGCCCACGCCGATCAACTGGTACCCGTTCGTCGCGCTTGCTAATGTGACTCCGGCAAGGAATACCAGAACTGAAACAGTCCATTGCAGCAGCCTGCTCCAGAGTTGTTTCAATTGCATCGTTTCACGTACTTGCATGAGTACTTTCTCCTTACTTGTGCAGCTATGCTGAAAGTTATCCAGCACCATTTACCGCCGGAGTTACCACCACCCGGCATATGCTATCTACAACGGTTTCAGGTTACTCCCTCAACGAGTTATCTCATTGTGCGGACGATCACTTAGACTCTTGTATTTACTGTGCGGGCTGTCACTTATGACAGCCATACTTATGAGATATTCATCAACTCCAATATCCATCAACAAAGCACATCAACGCATCGCGACACCGCAAACCAGAGGAACAATGTTTCACTTGTGATGCGTGTTGTTGCTACGTACCGTTTCATGCGACATTCACATGCTTGACAAACCGTTTATTTGCTTCTCCTGCACTTTGGAACCAGAATTGCCCCAAACTTACTTGCACTTGAAGTGAGTCGATCGCGTAACGATGGATCAATCAACCTGCCAATTAGTGATCTCCGCACGCAATCAGACAGGAAAAGCATTTTTGTGTTCAACGCGAAGAAGGCACTTTGATCTTCGTCCACTCTTGGCAAAGTACTCATGCCTGCGATCGTTATGGCGTCGGTTTCCATCTATGCGCGGGCTCAGGATCAGTTGCGGACCTTTGAGTTGGCGTACACAACCAGCAGAAACATGACTGGCGCTGTGGCCCAGGTCGGCACTTCAGATCGAAGTTGCCTCCACGAGCCCGGTCTACATGGCCAACGCTTATCGGCTAAGAAGCAACCTCGCAGACATGCAGGCGCAGCCGGTC